>JAIRNA010000064.1 GCA_031258305.1 Treponema sp.
TGACCGAACCCGATGGTTTCAACGCGCACGCCTTGGGTTTGTTCCGAGGCTGAGGGATCCATATAAAAGACCGCCCCATCGCGGGGTAGCCGTATCTCCGCGGAGCCTTTTCCCACTGCTTCTGTTTCTCCCATCCGAAAACGTTCCACGAGCCATGCGCGGTATTCCGGTGGATAAGTGACGTTTCCACCCACATGCCACGAGCAGAGGCGCGGTTCCTGATTGGCGCGACCGTCAGCCGCACGGCAGACAAATGGTTCATCGCGATTCAAGTGGAAATGCCTGACGCAAAACGTATACATACGAGCGAAAGCCAAGCCGTAGGTGTGGATTTGGGCGTCAAGGCGTTAGCCGCATTGTCTGACGGAACAATATTCACCGGATCAAAAGCGGGGAGAACTACAGAAAAGAAACTGTGCAGACTCAATCAAGAGTTGTCGCGCGGAATCGGCGCGAAGAAAGGAGAAAAGCAGTCAAACAACTTCAAAAAGACGAAGATGAAAACAGCGCGGCTTTACGCGAGGTCCGCCAATATGCGCTCCGACGAAACGCATAAAATCACGACGGAACTCACGCGAAAATTTGGAGTGATGGGCATTGAAGATTTGAACGTGAAAGGCATGATGAAGAACCATAAACTTGCGCGTTCAATTGCCGATATGAGTTTCTTTGAGTTCAGAAGGCAGCTCGAATACAAAGCGAAAGAAACTGGAACGAAGATCGTCGTCGCGGACCCGTGGTTCGCGTCAAGCAAAATCTGTCATATTTGCGGTGAGAAACACGATGCTCTCACGCTCAAAGATCGCGAATGGACTTGTACGCGTTGCGCTACGCGGCACGATCGCGATGTGAACGCCGCAATAAATCTTAGAAATTATGCCGTGCAAAGTACGGCATAACAAGAAAGATTCATAAACGCCGTGAGTTACCCGGTGTCAGCCTGTGGAGAGTTCTTGCAACGGCTACTCTGTGAAGCAGGAATAGAACACTAAACCCATCATGTATGTATGCTTAAATCATATTTAGGTAGGTTTAGGTAGGTTCCTAATAACGGAAAGTGTGATTTTCCTTCTTTAATTTTCTTATATCTCTTTAAATTTTCTTGTTTTTCTGATAAACTTTTATTGTGTATTTTCAATCTCGGATAAATTCTTTAAAACAAATTTTTCTCGTTTGCTTTGTGTTGAGGGTTGTTTCTATACCGGCGTATCCGATTATTAAACAGCTTGATGGGAAAAAAGATGATAAGTTCAAACAATATACAGCGGACGTCCAAGAGGCGAGGAAGCGCGTCTTGAACCAGACTAAACCGATTGACCCGCAATCCGAGGCGGCGAGACTGGTCATCTACGAATACAAACTCAGCGAGAATAGGGACCTGCAAAACATAGCGGCTCGTTGCGTCATCTTTGAATCATCAATTGCGACATTGAATCGCATGACGCATAGGTCGGAACTGTCGGATAGAAACACTTTGTTGCTTCCAACGATACCGGGGCTGTTTGTTCCGTACGACGCCAACGCCGCAAAATCGGAATTGGAAAAGCTTATGCTCAACGCCCGTATAGACGATAAAAACGCCAAAATCATTACGGTCCATAACGGACAATTCTTGTTTTTCCCGGGTGAGGACTTCAACCCTACGGAGCGGGCTTTCTTTCTTTACCCCGCGGGGAAAAAAGGATTCCATTACCCGCTCCAATCCTTCACCGTAACGAGCGGCTTTGGCATACGAAAGAATCCGATAACCGGCAAGGTGAAGAATCACGACGGGCTTGACCTGGCCGCGCCTATGGGAACGCAGGTTTCTGCGGCGCTAGACGGAATCGTCACCGAAGTGGGAACTGATGCGGTTTATGGTAACTACATCGTCATCAAACATGAGGGAAACTGGGCAAGCCTCTATGGGCATCTGTCTCTGATTGAGACCACGCTCCACGCCAGAGTCCAAGCGGGCGAATCCATCGGTAGAGTCGGTTCCACCGGGCAATCAACAGGTCCCCACTTGCACTTCGAGTTGCGTCAGAACGGCAAAGCCCAGGACCCGGGAAAATTATTGTTCAAAAAGACATAGTGAATAGAGAAAGGTAGACAGCGGGCGAAATGGAAAAACTTCATTGTTAAAGAAGGAAATAGGGTGAAAACAAAATTTATATGTATCTTTTTCTTTATCCAAATACAGATTCAGACGACGTCGGCAGAATCGATACGTGTTTTTGTCGAAGGAAACCTTTTTATAGCATTGGACAGTATATCCGGAACTTCTCTACCGCTTTCGTATACAGGTTCCGCGGTCATCGCGTTGTCTGAGGATGCTCGATTCTTGCGAGGCGTGGAACTCACTCTTACGGTCCCACAAGCCTACCTTGCCTACAAAGGCGGACTCGCGATTGGTATTTACACAGGACTCGAAACAATCCCGGAACTGGGCGTCTCCGATGTCGAAGTCAACCGCCTCCTCTTCGAGCCGCTCCCCAATAGAATACAAACGGTCTATCAGATACCGATACGGGAGAACCACGGGCTTAAAACAACCCCCTACGTCACGGCGTTGAACCGCATTGCCGTTTCCGCTTTCCCTCTTCTGATCAGGATAACGCCGACGATGAAAGGCATGGCCGAAGAAATTGAAAAGATGCGTTTCATCTTGAACGCGAAGCCTATCATGAGCAACGAAGGCGCTTTAAACCTATCCTTCCGGTACCCGGAACAGTTGTATGGGAAACCGTTTTCCTTGCTTATAGACGATGTTCTCATAGAAGACGTGAATGAAGAGATGCTTTTGAAAGAAGGTTCTCACCATTTGGTCGTTGTTTCCGAAGATTTTCGCAACGAGAATCGTTCTTTCTTCATAGAGCGAGGGAAAACGCTCTTTCTCACGGTCGAGCTTCATGACCCTACGCCTATCCTTATGTTTGAAGGACCGGAAAATGCGCGCGTCTACATTGACGGCATGCTCGTCAACCCGTCGAAACCTCTGCCCGTCGAACCCGGCCATCATGAGGTTAAATTCTTGATGAGCGACTATTCGATAGTCCGCCAAATTACCGTACGGAAAGGTAAGACATACAAGATAGTTATGACCGTAGCGGTAGACGTTTCGGAGAGCGACTGATTTTTTATCCGATGCGCCGTAAATGTGGGTATGAATGGACATATCTCCAAACCCATGGACCTAAGCGGCATGGCGCGAGCGCTGATAGTGTAAACGTTTCTGATAAGGGAGTTGCGCAAAGCGTATTATTATAGAAAAAACGGGGAAAATGTGAATTACACTCTTGACAAAGACACCGAAATTTTGATAGAGTAAAAAGCTCGTGAACCGGGAAACATGCGGACAAGCGCCGCCTAACCCCGCCAGGTCCGGAAGGAAGCAACGGTAAGCGGAGGCTGTCGCGCCGTGTCATTCCCGGTCGCGGGTTTTTTACCGATGGTCAAAAATTATTAGAAAGCGTCTTGTATGACAGCCGTTTTTAAACCGCAAAGACTGATCGGGAACACTGTAAAAAGAAACAAAGAGATTTCCCCCTTTGTGGTTTAAAATTTTTGATACACTGCGCCTGTAAAATGTCAACGTATAAAACAGTCTAAAATGAGAAAATGACGTGGGAGAACATCCCTTTGGAAGTGATTTATAAAGAATGCGGTACGAAGTAACGGCGACGCGGAGGCGTCCTAAGACATTTGACGACTTGGCGGGACAAGAATTTGTCGCCACTACCTTAACAAGCTCCCTCGAAAGTGGACGCATCGCCCACGCTTACCTCTTTTCAGGACCTCGCGGGTGTGGGAAAACAAGCGCGGCGCGGATTTTAGCCCGTTCTCTCAACTGTGAAAAAGGTCCCACCGCAAAGCCTTGCGGCGTGTGCATAAATTGTCAGGAAATTGGGCGGGGATCGAGCATGGATGTCATAGAAATAGACGGCGCGTC
Source organism: Treponema sp. (assembly GCA_031258305.1). Lineage (GTDB taxonomy): Bacteria > Spirochaetota > Spirochaetia > Treponematales > Breznakiellaceae > JAIRKH01. The sequence continues at coordinate 3,932 of JAIRNA010000064.1, forward strand.
AAACACCGGCGTCAACGACGTACGGCAAATCAAAGACGAAGTCCTCTTTCCTCCGAATTCCGGGCGCTACAAAGTTTACATCATCGACGAAGTTCATATGCTTTCGAACAACGCCTTCAACGCGCTTCTCAAAACCATTGAGGAGCCGCCTCCCTACATCGTGTTTATCTTCGCTACAACAGAGCTTCACAAAGTGCCTGCCACTATCAAAAGTCGATGCCAGCAATTCGCCTTCAGACTCATTCCGATTGAAACCATTGCCGAAATTCTGAAGGAGACCTGCGTGGAAATAGGCGTTGAGGCTGAGAGCGAAGCTCTTTTCTGGGTCGCCCGCGAATCCACCGGCAGTCTACGGGATGCCTACACACTCTTTGACCAAGTGGTTGCCTTTTCGGACGGGCATATTTCGGCAAACGCCATACGGGAAAAGCTGGGTTTAGTGGGAATCGACAGCCTCAACGCTCTGGCCTCAGCCTGCGTGGAGAATGATATGGCAAAAGCCTTTGGTATTATTGATGAGAGACTCGAAGCCGGGGTCAGCATTGAGCAATTTACGATAGACTTAGCAGGCTTTTACCACAGCCTCCTCCTCATAAAGGCAGGTATAACAAAAGAATCCCTCCTTCAGAACAGTCTGGAACGGTTTTCCCCGAAGGTTCTGGAAATGCTGGCCACGAGCCAGCTAGAACGGGCTTTGGACCTGCTATTGGAGCTTTACCGTAGTATACGGTATTCACTGTCTCCGCGGTTTGAGCTTGAGTCCGTTGTGTCGAAGCTCTGTATACTTGACAAATGGGTGTCGCCCTTGGAGTTACGCACAGCAATCGCCCAGGCGCGTTCTGTGTTGACAGCAACATCTGCAAGCGATCACGTTTCGGTGCAACAAAAAACGACCGCCTCCGCGGCCGAAGAAAATTCTTTAAGCGCCGACTTTAGGCGTTATATAGCAAACAGAAATCCTTCTCAGGAACAGACGATTCATCCTGACGTGGAACGGGTTATGCGGGTGTTTCGGGGAACAATAGTGAAATAAGCCTGTTTCGAGGCTCGGACGCCTTTGGGCGCGTTTTGAAACAGATTATGGTTATACAATAAAGGGGGAAATATGAACATAAATCCATTAGAACTTATGAAGAACGCCCAGAAATTACAGGAGCAGTTGTCTGGGATTCAAGAAAGACTTGACGACATCAAAGAAACGGGTTCCGCGGGTGGAGATATGGTTGAGATTGTTCTGAATGGGCGCCTGGAAATGCTTGCTATCCGCATCACACCGGAACTCTTGAATCCTAATGACCGTGATGTGTTGCAAGGACTCATCCTCGCCGCTTTTAACAACGGATTGGAGAAGGTGAGGGAACGAATCGGAATAGAAGCGGGTGGGATGCTGGGCGGTAATCTGGATGGACTTTCTTCTCTTTTAGGAAATTAGCAATATGCTCAACGCTATCGACAGACTCGTCGTCCTGTTGTCAAAACTACCGGGAATCGGCAAGAAAAGCGCTACTCGTCTCGCATATCACATTCTTGACACGGACGCGAGTTATGCCCGCGTTCTGGCGGAACAAATAGCCTGCCTCCACGATTCAATCAAACGCTGTTCCGAGTGCGGAAGCTTCACCGAAACGGACCCGTGTCCCATCTGTTCGGATTTAGGGCGCGACAATTCGATAATCTGCGTGGTAGAAAAACCCCAAGATGTTCACGTCATAGAAGAATCCCACGAATTCAACGGCAAATTTCATGTCTTGGGCGGATTGATCGCTCCTCTCGACGGCATCAATCCCGGTGACTTGAGCATAGGACAGCTTCTTTACCGCGTCAAACGGCACAATGCGCGGGAGGTAATCCTCGCGGTAAATCCAACGCTCGAAGGCGACACGACCGCTCTCTACCTACGACAGATTCTGAAAGAAGCCGATGTCGAGGTGAGTCGTTTGGCATCAGGGCTTCCAGTCGGTGGAGACTTGGAATACACAGACCGACTCACTCTGTCCCGCAGTTTCCGCGGACGGGTGAAAATTTGACAACTCCCC
>JAIRNA010000137.1 GCA_031258305.1 Treponema sp.
TTGACCGGGCGTACTATGTCCCGCTTGTCGGGCATGTAGTGGTTGAAAACTTAGAATTTGGGGATAGAAACGGGGGTGCCTTCCTCGAAGCGAAAAAAGTTACCCTAGTGCTTGACACAGGCAGGAAAGACTTCTTTGCAGGTTCTGTGGATGCTCGGGACGTGTCGCTTCAGGCGGGCTATACCGGCATTACCGCCAAAAGCCTTTCCGTGCATGATTTTTCCGTAGATAAGGCGCTGTTCGATCGCTCACCACTTGAGTCCGTCAAAAAACTTGGAACCATCCGCTTGAACTCGGCGGTGTTCAGGCAAGAAGGAGAGATGCGCTTTTCTCTGGAGAGCCTCAAAGCCGATACCGGTTACGCCGAAGGGAAAATCCCGCGTTCCTCAACGGTATCGTTAAAGGACTTGGTAATGGATGTCCGGCAGTTTATGCCATTTTCCACTTTGCGCCCGGAGTACCGTCTTTCAAACTTTGAGCTTAAGAATTCGCTTTCCAATGGCGTTTATACGGTTAATCTGGTCATCGACGGGGCAAATCTTTTTACCATAAAAGTCGATCTTGGCATCTCTTTACCCCGAGAACTCCTTGCGTCCGGCAGAATAACCGATCTCGCCGAAATTGATTATAAGGAAGAGGTAAAAATGGATTCGCTTGCGCTTACCTATACCGACAAATCATTTTTGGATCATGTTTTTGAACTCACGGAAATACCCGGCGGCAGAGCAGGCGCCGCTGAACAGTTAAACGAAACATTTATGATACTTGCAGAGACGGGTGGAGTCGACGTGGAAAGGTTCGTGAACGAAGCGACAAAATTTATCGCGAAATCCGGAAAGTTTGAACTAAAAACAAACCTTGATTTTCCTATGAGTTTTGAGGAGATTATCCGAAACCCCTTAGTGATGAACCTAAGCCTCTCCATAAATGGAGGAAAGCCTTTCATCACCGGCGGACAGTAGAAGTCTGGAAATTGTATACTTAAAAAAGCAAAAACCGCTCATGACAGGGCTGTTTACGTAAGGCGGCCATTGCGGAGGCAATTCCACAATCCTTATGATCAGCAGGTAATGTAAAACATCGCCCCCTTGTTTAATCGTCTTTTTTCGTGTATATTTAAGTGAATGACCGTATCACCTTGTCTATGGCTGGGCATTGACGTGGGGTCAACCACGGCAAAAACCGTTATCGTAGACCCATATACAAACAAAGCCCTCTTCTCTCGGTATATTCGCCATAACGCCCGACAGGTGGAGACCATTCGCGATCTGCTGGGGGAGGTTTTCGCGCAATTTCCCGATGCGGACTTGCGGGCGGCGGTGTGCGGATCCGGCGGCAAGATCATCGCGTCCGCGCTCAACATCCCCTATATACAGGAAGTCGTGGCAAATTCTATCGCGGTGCGGACGCTTTACCCAAAAACACGGGTTGCCGTAGAACTCGGCGGACAGGATGCCAAAGTAATCTTTTTTTATTACGACAAAGCCACGAACAAACTCAGCGCCTCGGATATGCGCATGAATGGCACGTGTGCGGGCGGTACAGGCGCGTTCATTGACGAAGTGGCTTCGCTCTTGAAGATACCGGTGGAACAATTCGAGCGTTGCGCGGCGCGAGGAACCTTTGTCTATGAAATCTCCGGACGGTGCGGCGTTTTCGCCAAGACCGACATTCAGCCGCTATTGAACCAAGGCGCGAGAAAAGAAGATATCGCGCTTTCCACATTTCATGCCATCGCAAAGCAAACCATAGGCGGGCTGGCGCAAGGACTGGAATTCAAGGCGCCCATCGCCTTTGAAGGCGGACCCCTCACCTTCAACCCCACCCTTATCCGCGTGTTCTCCGAACGCCTCAATTTGGCGGAAGCCGACATCATCCGCCCCGAATGTCCGGAGACCATCGTGGCGCACGGCGCGGCTCTCGCATTGGGCGACCTGTTCACGAATACGCCGTCCCTTTTGGCGAAGGCGGATGTTGACCGCCTCTTAAACGCGGCGCCCCTTGCCGCAGACAGTGGTGAAAAATTGCAAAAAAAATGGTTTGAATCGGACGCGGAAAAAGAGGATTTTTATAAGAGGCATGGGATAGGGAATTGGGAGCGTGAACGCAAGGCTTTTGAAAACCAACTCCCTCAAAACGTCTACCTCGGCATTGACGCCGGCTCCACGACCACAAAATTCGCTCTTTTAGACGAAGATGAAAACATTGTCGAAACGTTTTACTCGAACAATAACGGCGACCCGCTGAACCTCATCAAGTCCGCCCTACTCCAACTTGGCGAAAAGTACGGGGACAATCTCCGCATCATCGCGGTTGGGACGACCGGCTATGGGGAGCAGTTGTTTTTCAAGGCGCTTTCCGCTGATTTTCACACGGTTGAGACCGTAGCGCACGCCGCCGCGGCCCGCAAATATGTGCCGGGCGCGACCTTTATTCTGGACATCGGCGGTCAGGATATGAAGGCAATCACCATTGCGCGGGACGTGGTGACAGACATCACGCTAAACGAAGCCTGCTCCGCCGGATGCGGTTCGTTTTTGGAAAATTTCGCAAAATCTCTCAACATTCCCGTAGAAGAAATCGCTGACGCGGCGTTTTCCGCCCAAAATCCCGCTGAATTGGGAAGCCGTTGCACGGTCTTTATGAACAGCAGAATCATCACGGAGCAACGAAACGGCAAACAAGCGGATGACATCATGGCTGGGCTTTGCCGTTCCATCATTGAAAACGTGTTCACCAAAGTCGCGCGCGTATCGAATTTTGCCGAACTGGGCGACAAAATCGTCGCTCAAGGCGGCGCTTTCAAGAACGCCGCGGTTCTGCGAGCTCTGGAGCAGTACATCAACCGTCCGGTCATTCGCGCGCCCTTTCCGGGGGAAATGGGCGCCCTTGGTATCGCCTTGCTCACCAAAAAATACGTGGACGACATGGTGAAATGCGCGACCGACCGCGTGCCCGCGCCGTTTCATAGCCGGTTCATCGGGCTTGGCGCGATGAAAGACTTTGACTACGAACGGAATGGAGAGTCCGTCTGCCCATTTTGCGCCAATCATTGCCTCAGAACCATGCTGATCTTTTCCAACGGCACGACATACGTTACCGGCAACCGATGCAAGCGCGGCGAAATCATCGGAAATCCGGCTGACGTACGTATCCGTGAAAAGGTCAAGCGTCTCACAGAGCAGATGGAGTCCGCGCCGGACCTGTTCAAACTACGGGAAAAACTGCTTTTTAAAGACTATGATGTTACGCTTGTCAGTCCCGAAAAAAACATCGCCATAGGACTGCCGCGAAGCCTTGAATTTTGGGATTCCATGCCGTTTTGGTCGACATTTTGGCGAGCCTTGGGCTTTAAAGTGAAAATTTCCAATCCCAGTGACCGCCGCCTTTTTGAGCAAGGCTTGCCCTTTGTCGCGTCCGACACGGTTTGCTTTCCGGCGAAACTTATACACGGACATATCCGCGATCTTGTGAACAGCCGCGTCGACTGCATCTTTATGCCCATGCTCATCCGTATGCCTTCGGAAAACGCGGAGGCGTTGAGCGACTATACCTGCGCTGTGGTGAAAGGCTATCCGCTTGTCATCGAATATTCGGACAATCCGGCTGAACGGTGGGGAACGATTTTTTACCGACCCATGTTCCACTGGTTCAAACCCAAGGACAGAATACGCCAAATTTGTGACTTTATGCACCATACGTTCAATATTCCGCGCTTTGTCACGCAAAAAGCGGTGTCCGAAGGGGACAGGGCGTTGTCTTTGTTTCGGAACGCCTTGAATGAGGAAGGAGCGCGGATCATTCAAGATGGAAATCGGGATCATAGCTTGAAAACCGAATGTCCCGCTCTCGAACAGCAACTTAATCCCCCGCCTTTTGCCGTTGTTCTTGCCGGACGTCCATACCACAATGACGAAATGGTGAGCCACGATCTTTCGAGTTGTTTTACGCGGCAAGGTATTCCCGTGCTGACATCCGATTCTCTGCCCGGAGTCAATTCCATTGATCTGACTAAGACCCGCACCGAGATTGTCAACAATTTTCACGTCCGAATGTTAGCGTCCGCAGTGATCGCGGCCAGGGAGCCGTACCTCGAATACGTACAAATCGTCAGTTTCGGCTGCGGACATGATGCCATTTTGACTGATGAAATCATCCGCATTTTGAACGAAATTTCCGGCAAATCGCCCCTCATTCTCAAACTTGACGAGAGTAATGTATCTGGCCCGCTTAACTTGCGCATAAAATCCTTCATTGAAACTGTGAAAACGCGGCGTTTAAAGGAAAAAAAAGGAGAGCGCGGCGGGAGGGCAACGCGCCTCCTCAATGATCCGTATCCAGTGAAATTCCTGCGGGCTGACTGGAAGAAGAAAACGCTGCTGATTCCCAATGTGTCGCGGGCTTTTTGCCAAGTAGTCAGCGCCTCTATTGCGCGGCAACATTTTTCCGTGGAGCCGCTTCCTATGGGCGGACATGAGGCGATCAAGCTTGGAAAGAAATACGTGCATAACGACATTTGTTTCCCGGCGCAGATGAATATCGGCGAAGCGCTTTCCGTTTTGGAGAGCGGTACATACAAGCCCGAAGACGTCGTTATCGGCATGGGCAAGTACCAATGCGACTGTCGTCTCGCCCAATATACCGGGCTTGCCCGCAAAGCCCTTGATGCGGCTGGCTTCTCTCAAGTGCCAATCGTTACAACCGACAAGCTCGACACAAAAAATATGTTTCCTGGTTTTAAGCTTGGGTTTCTCTTTGAGATTCGCGTGTTGTGGGGCATCGTGATGTCCGACATTTTGGAGGCGTTGCGTCTGAAAATCCGCCCGTACGAGGAAAATCCCGGGGAAACGGACGAAATTTTTGAAAAAATAATGGTCGGCATCGCGAAAGGGTTGGCACATGGCGGTATTCGCGGCGCGGTGAAGGCGTTCAAAGCGGGCGTTGACGTTTTTTGTCGAATTCCCTACAATCGGAATTTTGAAAAAACGAAAGTGTTGATAACCGGTGAGTTTCTGCTGAATTTTCATGCGGGTTCTAACTTTGAGATTGAAAAGTATCTTGAAAAAAACAACATGGAGGTTGCGTTGCCGCGTTTGACAGATGTTTTTTGGCGCAATTACGTGCGGATGCAGTCCGAAATGCGGGATTTTCACGTGAGCCTGCCGTTTGTGGATGTGCTGACCGCGCATATAGGGGATGGGCTGTTTTCCTTTGTGGTGGATACGCTCGAAAAATCCGCGCGAAAGCATCCGCTGTTCGAGCCATCCCTGCGTCTGCCCGCTCTCGCTGAAATGGCTGACCCTGTTATGCACAAGACGTTCACCTCCGGCGAGGGCTATCTCATTCCGGGGGAAATCATCCACCACGCGCGACAGGGGGTTCGCTCCTTCATCATCCTCCAGCCTTTTGGTTGCCTCCCCAACCATATTTCCGGACGTGGAGTGGTCAAGAAACTGAAAGAAATGTTCCCCGACATCCAAATTCTGCCGCTTGATTACGACCCGGACACAAGTTTCGCCAATATCGAGAATCGATTGCAGATGTTAATAATGAACGCAAAGGAAAGGTGACGCCGAAATAAAGGGAGAGAGTTGTAGGGACAGACAGGTCTGTCCCTACCTTTTTCGCTAGTCGATTTTGAACTTGGCAACTTCTTTGACGAGCACGTCGATATGATTTCTGTTATCGCTACTGAGGCTGTTCACCTGATTCACAGCCGCGTTGATTTGGTCCGCGCCAGAAGCCATCTCATTCATGCCATGGTTAATTTCCTGTGTGGCAACTTCGAGGGTCTTGCTTTCTTTGATGACTTGACGGTTTCCTTCGAGCATCTCGTTGGAACCTGTTTTGACTAACTGCGTTAGATTATTGAGCTGGCTCATAGCTTTGAGTATCTGCTGACTGCCCTGCTCCTGCTCTTCCATTGAGTTACGGATATTCTCTTCCTGTTCGGATACAACCTTAACGTTTTTGTCAATGGCTTCAAATTTGTTCAAGACTGCGTCTGTGGACTTGGTGATTTTATCAATAGAGCTTTTTATCTTCTTCAAAATAGTGGAAATTGTTTTGGATTGCTCTCCGGACGACTCTGCAAGCTTACGGATTTCATCAGCGACAACAGCGAAGCCCTTTCCCGCTTCGCCTGCATGAGCCGCTTCGATAGCCGCATTCATAGAAAGAAGGTTCGTTTGGCTTGCGATATTTTCCATCACAGCGTTGATTTCAAGCAAGCCTTCGGACTCCCGGGCGATTTCTTGAATGTCCCCGGACACTTCCTGTAATCCTGTTCTGCCCACTTCGGAAGCGCTCGAAAGCTTCGCCACGTTCTCCACGTTCTTACCGAGGGTTTGGGTAACGGACTGTATATTAGCAATCATCTCCTCGATAGCACTGGAACACTGCGACACACTTGCCGTCTGCTTGTCTATATGATCGTTGAGCTTATTGATGCTAATGGTAATTTGTTCCAGTGCGGCGTTGGATTCGGTAACTGAAGCGGACTGATTGACGACTCGTCCTTTGATGCTTTGGATATTGGCGGTAATTTCGTTGACCGCAGCCGCAGTTTCCGTCATATTGGACGCAAGGTCATTTCCTATATTGAAAAGGGATACGGATTGATTCTTCACACTTGCGACAAGTTTTTTGATTTTTTCAAGAGTCGCATTGAAGTACCGCGCCATATCTCCCACTTCATCTTTTGATTCGATATTGACGGTCTGGGTCAAGTCGCCCTCGCCCTCAGAAATATCCCGAAGCGTATTCGTAACCTTGATGATGGGATTAGCAATACCGCTTGCCATGAAGTAAGTTAGCACCCCCGTAACAATAATTACAATCACAACGAGGATAAAGGTAAAACTGGTCAAATCGGTTACACTTTTCATAACGGTGGCTTTGGGAACATTAGCGATAAACACCCACGGCGTACCTGTTCCTGAAACGATGAAAGGCGATACTTGCAATACAATGTCACGAGTATCTACCAACGCTGGACTACCACTTTGGAGGGCATTATTCACGATGTCGATCCCATCGGTTCCAAGCATATCGCGCATCACGTTGGAGAAATTCTGTCCTATCCCCACGCCATCGCTCCCATTGGCGACTAAGGCGCCGTCATTGGCAATGATTGCGGCTGTTCCCACTCCATAAGGTTTAATATCAGCGATGATTTGCTGGTTCCACACAAGGTCGATGTTGAGTCCGACTCTTCCTACTATTTCGTCATTGACAATAATAGGGTAACACACTCGCCCGATTAATTTTTGTTCCCCATTTACTGTATTAAAACGTGGATTAGCCATTACAGGATTTCTATTGCTGAGATTAGCGGCGATTTCCTGATAAGCACTGTATTCCGATAAGGCATATTTGGTGATACCACCGCCGTCCCGCCTTGTGAACCACGTCATATAGTTCCCTGATGAGTCTGTTCCGGGTGTACTGGCTAATTCTGTATCCCTGCCGTCTATCTTGCCCGGCACCCAAAGGGTGAATATCCCTACACAGACGGTGTTAGCATCAATCACGCTATACAAGATTTCGTCAAATTGAGAACGTCTCATCACCTCATCTATCATTTGATAGGTCGTCATAAATTCTGTTATTGTTTTTACTGATATCAAATAATTCTCATAAGTGGTCCTAATTTCCTGTGCGTACATTCCCGAAAGGTTTTGCATTACATCAAAAGCCGCTTCCGTCTGTAATGCACTTGCCCGTGTAAGCAACACGGTAGCTATGGTTACAATAACTACTAATATCATACCAGCTATCGTAAGCGTCATTCTCAATTTAAGCTTCATCTTCTTCTTCTCCTAAACTAACATGAATTAAATAATTCCCGCCGCAGAACGACGAGGTATTGAAGATTTCACTTTGAAATCTTTGTGTATGCGAGGAAACAACTCCCCCGTACCCCCAGGTTTACGCCCCAGAAGGGCGTAGTATTAAACCTAAAAGGGAATAAAAAATCTCCTCCATTCGAGAAACAATGGATCCGACCACATCTGCGGGACGGATCCGTAATCTATCCAAGTTACTTTATCGCAATAGCGGAAACTTCAAATTTGACCGCTCCGCCGCTTTTGCCGAAGCCCGCGGCCACCTGCAACTTGGTAATCTTGTCAGGGGCTATCTTCGCCTTAGCAAAGTCAATAGTAACTACCGCGCCGGCTTTACTGAATTTCGCTGGGGTTGCGATGGGGTCCTTGGCGTCAGTGAATACATTGATGATGTAATCAGGCGCGCCTGAACCGAGATCTTTGCCAGAAAGCGTCAGGGTTTTACCTTTTTTCAAAGTCGCCAATGTGGCCGCGTCAGGAGTAAGATCAACGGTGAACGCTCCATCTTTCGCCACTGTGGCGTCAACCGCATAGGTGCCTTTTTTTGCATCCACGGTTACTTTTGCCTTCGCGTCGCTTGCTTTTGCGGTAAACACCGCCTGTGCAAACAACTCGGTTCCTACTAACAACACTAATGCTGTCAAAACAAGCTTTTTCATAAGCTTCCTCCATAACAGAGTCCTGTACTATCGTATCAGGACTTTCTGAATTTATTGGGAACGGGAATCTCCCGCCCTACTTAACCGGATGCTACGCAACCGGAAAAAGCCTTGAACTTAAAAAAGTTCTTTTCATAATACAGACGATACAATACCCGGAGATGATCCAGAAAATATGATAGATTCTCAAACGAAACCATACTTAGGTTGAATAGTTCTTTTAAAAAAACAGGTCCTCCGAAATGCTCACTTCACCCGGCAGTTGTTCTTCTCTATCTCCCGCCATAGTATGACATATCCCAAGCCGTACCATTTTATATGCCAAATAAGATCTTAAGAAGACGCCTGGGGGGGGGGGGGCATAAAGGATATAATCCAATCCAGAATGGGGAACATTGAATTTGTGGGGAGCACAACATGCGCATTTCTTACCGTCTCCTTACCAATATCGTACCATATCATTGATATGATACAATGATAATGTGGAAATGTCAAGCGAAAAAATTACGAATTTTCTAAAAAAAAATAGTGGATTACAGCTAAAATAAGGAAACGATACTTCTTTTGAAAAATGCAATATTCGGATAGACTGAATCGCATGGATTGATTTTTTCCATAAATGAAGGTATGCTACGTGTTATGCGTTAATAATTCCCGCATATAACATATTTTTCAAGGAGGGTAAGATAATTCCTTTACTGCCATTTTCAAGCCAGCAAGCTTTAATGAAAGAACAGGCAAAACTTGCTGTTTTGATTGACGCGGATAACGCTCAATCGGTAAATATAGACGGACTTCTAGACGAGGTTGCAAAATACGGGGTCGCCAGCATAAAGCGGATTTACGGTGATTGGACAAACACACAGCTCCGTTCATGGAAAGACAAGCTTCTCGAATATGCGATTCAGCCCATTCAGCAGTTTTCATATACAAAGGGCAAAAATTCTACGGATAGCGCTATGATAATAGATGCCATGGACTTGCTCTACAGCGAAAAACTGGACGGATTTTGTATCGTATCGAGCGATTCAGACTTCACACGGCTGGCGGCGCGTCTCCGCGAGAGCGGAAAAACCGTCTACGGCTTCGGCGAAAAAAAGACGCCGCGCTCGTTTGTCGCAGTATGCGACAAATTCATTTTTACGGAAATCTTGGGCCATCATCAAGAAGCGGAGGGGGACAAACCGGCCGCCAAGGTTCGCAAAGACCTCACCGTTGATAGTAAACTTATGCGCCTGCTTAGTGATGCGGTTGACGACATTGCTGACGAAACAGGTTGGGCGTATCTCGGAAGCGTGGGGCAAAAAATCAACAATCGTTCCAGTGAATTCGACCCGCGTAATTATGGCTTCAAGAAACTCGGGGACCTTTTCCGCGCCATTCCTCAGTTTGAGATAGAGGAGAGACAGCCGGAGAATGGCTCAGGACGGCAGGTCTATATCAAGGCAAAATAATAAACTGTATAACGACTCTGCGAATGACGCGAATAATTTATTGCCTTTAAATACTGGAGGTTCATAATGAAAAAAGCTACTTTTTCTTTATTCATAGCCTTTTTTTTCTTTAACTTGCCTCTCTTTGCCCGCGAAATTACCGTCATCGTCAACGATGTTGATCTTGATATGCCCCTTGAAGGCGCTACTGTCAAGTCCGAAGGTGCGGAATATGAAACGGATGCGGATGGTAAGGCGCGGGTTACGGTGACGGACGGTATACAGGTAACGATTCAAATTGCCTATCCAGGTTATGAAAACGCCAAAATCACAGTTTTGACAAACAGCGGTTCCACGTTTACCGTCGGACTGCGCCTGGTCGGGGACGCGCTTGAAAATGAGGAAATCATCGTGGAAGCTAAACAGCCCGGCACAGCTGATACCAGAACCGGCAGAAGCGTGAGTATTTCCGGTAAAGATCTTGCCAGAACATCGGAAATCGGGGTAATTGAAGATGTGATGACGTCAATCAAGCTGTTGCCCGGCGTGGGCTACACGGGTATGTTCAATGCACGCCCGTCTATCCGCGGCGGGGAACCGGGCGACCTCATAGCGGTCTTCGATGGTTTCTACATTTCCAATCCCTACCACTGGGGCGGCGGTGTGTCTATCTTTGACCCGCGTATGGTGCAGAGCGCCTCGTTGTCACACGGCGTGTTTTCTGCCCGCTATGGACACACCATATCAGGTTTGCTCGAAATCGCCTCCCGCAAGCCGGATTCTATGGATACGGAACTAGAACTCGGTCTTTCTACAAGCGCTGCAAATCTCAACATGTCCTATCCGCTTGCCGGAAAAGGAGGAATCATGCTTATGGGCAAAGTAACCTACTGGGACCCATTCGTAGAATTCGCAAAACTCTTCATCGACGAGGTAAACTACGTGAAGATCGCTCCCTATATACGAAGCGCCGCGTTCTCGGCCGATTACCAATTCACTCCAAACTTCGGCGGAACGATGAGCGGCTTCATCGGTGGAGACGGCGCGGGTGCGTTTTACAAGAACGAAGGCGTAACGGAAGACGGTTTACCGAACCGCACAGATTTTAACTTTGATTGGAGTAATTTGCAGGGCTTTCTGATAACCGGTTTGACCTGGACGCCCAAGCCGTCTATGGTGGCGAAGGCAACGCTTGGCGGCGGATTTTTGCAAACAAACCTCGACGGCTACATCGAATATGCGCTTACCGTGCCGTTTTCGGAAGATTTTAAGAAAAAATACGGCATCACCGAGGATTCTTATACATTCAACCAAACGATGTTTGCCGATATGACTGACACCACCGAAAACTGGCAGGCGCGTGCGGACTACGACTGGGAGTTGGGCAAGGGCTTTTTATTTTCAGCGGGCGTTCAAGGGCTTTACGCGAAAGAAACGATTGAGGAAAACGACCGAGGCGTATCCGAGAAGGAGTACCAAGGATATCCGCCGCTTCCC
>JAIRNA010000058.1 GCA_031258305.1 Treponema sp.
TCGGCGTCCGTCAGCGCCTCCATCGTGCCGACAAGCATGACTCCGCGAAAGAAACGCTTGTCATAGAAATAAACGCTCGCACGGGGGTTTTCCCGGTACTGAGCGACGCGCGCGGACGACGTGTTGGTCGTGAACCAAAACTCCCGAATGCCTTCGCGTTTGCGCGGCGGCAGCATGGCTTTCATGTTCGGGAAACCGTCCGCGTCCACCGACGCAATGAATGAGACGCCCTGCTTGTCTATGAGGCTGCCTATGGTCTGTTCGGGATCGCGCATCATACACTTTGTCCTCCTTCACGTGTGAATTCAGGTATTTCCGTGGCCTCGATACTGTAATAATCATAATCACTGTCGTTCGTAAAGCTGTTTTACCTTTAATCCGTTTTTTTTCGCCTGCGTTTTCCATCCGAGGTGAGCGGCGAAAATATAGATAAATCTCGGAATATCTGGCTCAACAAGACTGTTCTCAGCCGTTTTCAGTTCGAGTATATTTTTTGCCAACAGGCCGATGGCTTTGCCTATTTTCCTCGTAGGGCCTCTGCCTATTGGCGAAGCGGTAAACGTTCCGCCTCCTCCGATGCCTAAAGCCTGTCCCCATCTGAGCCCTGATTGCTGGCAGAAGCTCTTCATCATATCTATAGCAAGGCTGGTCTGCCGGGCTTCATAAAACCCGCAGTTTATGATAGGGTAAAGCGTCGCTTCGGGCGCCGCCTCCGTTATTTGGGCCTGCGCCTCCACGAGGAAACGAAGCAGGTGGGAGGGTATCCCATCAACATAAAGAGGAAATACGAAGGCTATCGCCTTGCTCCCGCCGATCATCCCGATTATCTCCTCGCATCTCATCGACATGGCGCTGCAAACCACGATCTCCGGCTCTGTGCCAAGCCTTTCAATCATAAATCTCGAAATGTTCTCGCTCGCGCCGTTTTTGATTTTAGGGCTTCCATTTATGACAGCAATTTTCATATCGTTACCTCTATACTGTCAACGTCGTTGTAAAAACTGCATTCATATTTCTGCGCACCTAAGTTGAGTGCGTTCGCGACGGTTATCTTTCGCGCGGTCTCTTTATCGTACCCAGTGTTGTCGGGGCCATAAAAAATATAATGCAGATTTATTGCGCCCTCGTAACGTTTTGTGTGATGCATCTCCCCGTTTACGATATGGAAAAATGGCAGTATGTGACCGATGCTTCGGTCAAGAATGACTTTTACCTCAGGAGATAAGCCGCCAAACGTCAGGCGGCTTATGACAGTGAACCCGTTATGCCTGGATATAAGCGGAGCAAACTCATTCCCTTTGTCGTTAATGACGCAACACCCTGGAGTTTTTAACCAGCAGGAGAAACAGCCAATGCATGGGCGAACTGTGGGGCGAGAGGGAAACAGCGTGCATCCCCGGACATTTGAAAACAATTTTTCCGTCTCATCCTCGCGTAAGTCGTGTAATATCAATTTTTTGCACATAAAAAGACCTCCAAAACCATACCACTGTTTCAGCATTGGAGCACATCATAGTGATTTGCTCGCAGTGGCTGCCTCCTATGCCGTCATTCCCCATACCTAGCCATCAGGTATTCGTCAGCGTGTACGCCGTTGCGCGCTGCGCTGTATTTTTTCGTCCCCTCGACGGTGAAGCCCATTTTCTTGTAAAGGGCTATCGCCGGTTCGTTGTCCGTGAACACGCCGAGTTCGACGCGCTTCAGTTTGAGCCAATTGTCGGCTATATCCAGAATGGCCTCCATCAGAGCTTTGCCTATGCCCTTTCCTTGGTGGGAGGCGTGGACATTCATACCGATCCACGCCGTGTGACGTTCGCGCGCCCTTGCCGAAACGTGAAGTCCGACAATCCCTACGACAGTTCCGTCCACTTCGGCCGTCAGCACATGGTCGTTCGGCGACAAACCGCGGATAAACGCCTCCGCGTCCGAAACGCGCTCGCTCGCCATTCCCAAAATGTTTTCCATCACGCCAGGCATGACGCGCATTCTGTGTACATCCTCCGCGTCCTCGATCCTTATCGGCCTGATTATCATGAGATCATCTCCTAATTTATCCACTTTTTATACTTTCTTCCCAATATAAAACACATATCCGTAATACCGTTTATATTTCGTGTATAACTCTGCTTCTTGCTTTAAGAATGCGATAAAAGCCTCTACGTTTTTATTCCCAGGATATTTTTTTAAAAATTCTTCTTGTCGTGCTTTTTGCGGACTAAAATAATTCTCTATCCAGCAATTTTCGGGCAATGTAAATGCGGCAACAGGAACATAACCTATTTTTTGCATTATTGAAATATTGTGTCCTATTGTGCCAATTTCAGGAACCGCGTCAACCCACCACTTTTCAATTTCAAATGGACGCTCGTCGGTAAACCATGACTCATACGTTACGGCGACATAGCCATCTTTTTTCAGGAAGTCTTTCCAATAATTCAAGCCTTTTTCAAAGCCTATATTGGCAATAGCCCCCTCAGACCAAATGAGATCGAATCCGCCATTCCGAAACGGTAAATTATCCATTGAGCCTACAATGCCTTTGACTCTGTCCTGTAAACCAAGTTTTTCGGCATGTGCATTAAGTTTTTCAATTGATCCGGGGAAAAGGTCAAGGGCGGTAATGCTTCCCTTTGTATTTTGAGCAAGAACCATTGTTTGACCACCTGTTCCACAGCCTAAATCGGCAATTTTTGATTCATGTGAAATATTGTCGATAAAACTCAATGCTTTGATGGTCGCTTCGGGACTGCCTGGCCCTTGCCGCTCCAGTTCCACAAAATATTCACTAATAAGGCCAAAATCAAACTCATGTATTATTGATGTATTTTCTATTCTATGAAATGTAACGTGTTTCTCCTTCATAGAGATTTTCCAGACTTGATATCCGAATTGCGCCGCCTCTTTCTTGGCGTTCAAAAACGAATGGTCAATGCCAAAACCGAGAACGCCTTTAATCTCATCAAACGTGAGTTTTAGTGTTGAGCTTCCATTGGCTTGAAGATATTCCCATAAAGGATTGTATTTGCTCATCAATATTGCCTCGCGATTTCCTCAGTCACTTCACTCAGCCACGAAGATATGGTTTGGTCAAGGTTGGCGGGGTCTATACTCGACACGCGGGAAAATTCCTTCCCTCCAACAAGTTTTGCGTTTCCGGCTTCGCGGGCGAAACGCTGGAAAAACTCTCCTGACCTTCCTCCCTGTGTGCAGAAGGGAACCACCGTTTTACCGCCAAAATCGCTCTCGAAAAGAAAAGAGAGCACCGGAAGCGAAACCGTGCGCCACCAGACCGGAGAACCGACAAAGATCACATCGTACATGCTGAAATCAAGCGAGACTGTTTCCAGCTCGGGATACTTGCTGCCGCTCAGGTAGAGCTTTGCCCTCAAGTACAGCATGGGTGCGTCGGGGTAAGGTTTCCGCGTCTTGAGTTCCAGAAGCGTTCCGCCTGTCATGGCGCTGATCCTCTGCGCTACCTCGGCGGTGTTCCCACCCGCGGAATAATAGACGATCAAGGCTTTCCCCAGATCGTGCTTTGGAACAGGGCTTGGAAATATTCTCGCCGCTCTCTGAGAAGGAACCTCGAAAGCGCTCCAAACAAACCACATTGTCAGAAAAACGGTGATCGAAAATAACGCGCCGATAAGTATTCGCTTTGTCATGCTTATCGTGACTCTTTTTTTCTTTTTTGGAGCTATTGGTTCTGGATCTTTCATCATTAGCCTTCTACCTCTCCCTGATGGTTTTTCTGAATTGATGCCGTTCCTTTTTCCCGCCGGACATTCGATTGAGCTTTTCGGCCTCCCTCTGACGGGAGTTCATGTATACTTTGAGCCATGCAACCAAGCGTTAAAAAATCACACCCGGCACGGTAGCTCGTTTCCAAATGTTTGTGCCAATTGCGCTCGCGCAAATTTGCGTCCTGCCTCGCCATGCCGTCCAACAAAATGAACTCCTTGCGCAGCACGGTTTTCTCCTCCTTCACGTGCAAATTCAGTCATCTCCGTCGCGTAACGCTTTCTTTTGCGTCAATTCACAAACATACTCGACCAACGGCGTAATTGACGAGCGGTCGGTGAAATCCACTTGGTTCCCGTATGTGCCGACAAAGAGTTTTTCTTCCTCCGTCCATTCTTCAGACTTTTTCCTGCCTACAGTCATCCGTTTCATCACGGACATCATAATCCGATGGACAAGGCTCAGTTTTTTGTAGTCTATGCTTCCTCTGAAATGGAAAACTTTCAAGGATTTTCGCATTTTCTGTGGGAAGTTTTTTGACAAAATTTCGGAATAATCCGTAATTGCAGGGTCGGCCAGTCCGACTGTAA
Organism: Treponema sp.; assembly: GCA_031258305.1. Lineage (GTDB taxonomy): Bacteria > Spirochaetota > Spirochaetia > Treponematales > Breznakiellaceae > JAIRKH01. The sequence continues at coordinate 4,329 of JAIRNA010000058.1, forward strand.
ACAGAACCATGTTCTTACAAGCGACTTTCGCCACCAAATCTGCTCCAAGAACATCACCGGCATACAAGCCGCCGCCGTAAACGACGCAATCGTATTCGCCGAGTTCGGAGGGCTTCACATTCTTTCGTTCACGAAGTTCAGCCCCCAATTCTTCGGCAATCCAAGCGGCGTACTGCCTTGTCGCGCCATATTTCGACTGATAAGCCACCAATACTTTTTTATCCATTCCGTTTCGCCCCTAAATATATTTCCCTGATTCCTTAACGCTGAGCGGCGCCATTTTTTCGCGATGCCACCCGATGAATTCATGCACCCAGCTACCAAATAAAAGGTATCAACCTGTACTTTACCTTATTTGCATACTCTAAATAACCACACAGCTCCTTTTTTAGCATAGTATCCTCAAAGTATGTCCTGATGGCAACAGTGACGATAATAATCACAGATACCACCCCTGTAAACAAGGAGCCAAAAATCATAGGAACAGAAATCGCCCAAGTGATAATTGAGGAATACCCAGGATGTCTTACCAACCTATAAGGTCCTGTGGTAATAACAGTTTGATTCCTGTCATCTTGAATACGCGATGTTGGTTCAAAATGTTTGTTTTCCATTATGGCCCATACTCCCAGGATAGTTGAGACAATATAGAGAGTAGCGCCTACGTACATGAAGGTTGTTGATAGAACAGGCCATTGAAATCGAACGCCCAATCCAGCTACAATATAGATAATGTAAAATGCCGATGGTACATAGATACCAAGAAAAATTTTATCCCAACTTTTGGTATTTTCGTGTTTCTTTCCTCTTTCACTTAATGTTTCCGCATGATTATTAAACATTACTGCGAGTGTTATGATTGATACGATAAAGTACATAGAGAAATAAATCCAGCCTCGTACATCTAATAGGGTGCCTGCTGCTAAAAGAAAACATGCTAATCCCAAAATCCGTTGCATCATAACAACGACCATATATTTTACAGCTTGTTTTTTCAATTCTTTTTCCCTTTAGTTGTCATTCATATTCCCCTATCTCAGTGTCTAAATCAGTTGCTGTCTGTTTTCGTTATCTCAAAACCCCACTCATTGATCCAATGATCCGGATCAGGGCAATCGGAGTTCAATAAATTTTGCGCACGGAACATTGTCCCGTCCCCATTCAGCAACTTCGGGATGTTAAACATGATGCCAAACGCGCTTTCCCGGTTAACTTCCAGCCAGCGGGCAAGGGAGCGCCTGACGGCATGTCGCATAACACTTCCTTGCGGGTATTCTCTGCTGAATGTCACTGTCGCGACATGGGCGGCCGGTGTCGTGATAATTTGTTTGTTCTTTTTTGAGCCTGAATGGCTACTCACTTCTATTTGAAGCTCCACTTCAACATTAGTTTCCTTGTATTCCTTGTCCAAACAAAGAGAACGAAGAAAAAGCGGTTCTTGCGGTTGAATGCCGGTCTCTTTTACTTCTTCAAGGAATTCCAGCCAGAACTCCTTGACGCAATCATAAGAAGGCAGGATTTTATGGCTGCGCAGCACGGTTTTTTCCGGGACATCCTTCTCCACAACGTTGTAGCAATCCATGTTCTCGTTTTCCGTTATATCGTCGAGCAGGAGCTTTAGCATATCCCGCTTAGCTCTGAGTGATTGCAGTTCTTCCTCGACTTCCATTTGCCGCAGCTCGTAATATTGCCGCGCCCCATCCAGGCTGCCCGCGCTCAGGAACCTTTTGATCGAATCCAATGAAAACCCCACCTCTCTCAGCATCCTGATCTTGTTGGCCGCGTCAAGCTGGTCGGCGGAATAGTACCGATAGCCGGTGAAGCGGTCGGTCTCCATCGGAGACAATAGGCCAAGACTTTCGTAATGTCTCAGCGACCGCACCGATATATTGGACAGCTTGGAAAACTCTCCGATTTTGAACATTCGAACTCACCGACCTCCGGCCAAAATCAACGTTAAACCCTGACATAGTGT
>JAIRNA010000133.1 GCA_031258305.1 Treponema sp.
AAGCGGTAGTACGCCTCGCTCAAAACAAGGCGCATTTCCCGTTCCCGCGCTTCCCAGTACCCGGCATCCGCGAAAACCGGCGTTACGGCAAGCGACCATACAAAGACCGCCAAGACAGGCACAATCACCTTTTTATACAATTTGAAACCTCCTGAGTTGACACAAGCGAATCGGACGGCATTAACCTTCTTTTCCCGCGCCGCTGAAAAACCATAGACAAGAAACGACATCCACTTCATTGCAATACCTTCTGTAGAGGCATAGTTCAAGACGTGCATCTCAGTGATACATATACCCCTATAGTGTACATAATAGTCATTCGTTGTTTTTTTGTCAAGTAATATTTGGACGTTTTCTAAAATTTTTTTTGAAAAATTCAAGCCCAATCAAAAGAGGTCGGTCATGCAAGTGGTGAGGGCTTGTCCGTATAATACTAGACATTTCTCCCGTGATACGGTAAAATAGCGCTATGTATGACAAACTGTGGCTCCGCTATGCAGGTGGATGTATAGAAAAAAACATGCGCCGCGTGGTTCTTTCCTGTGGAAAAAGAACCAACGTCTTAAACGCCGCAATAGCCGAATTGAAAGCTGTTTTTCCCGCAAACGCGATAATCATTGAAACCGCAGAAAGGGAAAATGCGCCTGAGGGACAAGGCTTTTCAATCAGAAACAGAGATGGTGTGTTTACCATAAGCTCCCAAACGGGAGCGGGCGTTCTTTACGGTGTTTTCGCCTTCCTCCGCCTCCTCCATATCGGCAAGATAGACGAAAATTTTGTCGAATTTGCTGATTCCCCAAAAATCTTATGGCGCATATTGAACCATTGGGATAATCTCGACGGTTCCATCGAGCGGGGATACGCCGGGAAAAGCCTCTGGAAATGGGACGAACTCCCCAAAATAGACCAGAGGTACCTTGATTATGCGCGCCTTGCAGCGTCTGTAGGCGTTAACGGCTCGGTTCTCAATAACGTCAATGCGAATTCGGTGTTTTTAACCCGCGAATATCTGGAAAAAGCAGCGGCTCTCGCAAATGTGTTTCGTGACTACAACATACAGGTCTTTCTCTCGGCCAATTTTGCCGCACCAATCAATCTGGGCGGCTTGTCTACCGCGGACCCGCTCGACGATGCGGTTCGCTCATGGTGGAGGGAGAAAGCCGCTGAGATATACGCGCTTATCCCGGACTTCGGTGGTTTTGTCGTCAAGGCCGACTCCGAAGGGCAACCCGGACCCTACGTCTACGGACGTACCCATGCGGACGGCGCAAATGTTCTGGCGGACGCGCTCTCCCCTTACGGCGGTATCGTGGTCTGGCGGGCTTTTGTCTACGGACACGGCGAGACCGACCGCGCAAAAAAAGCCTACGTAGATTTTAAGTCTTTGGACCGCGGATTCAGAGACAATGCGGTCGTTCAAGTGAAAAACGGTCCCATAGACTTCCAGCCCCGGGAGCCTGTTCACCCGCTCTTCGGTGTAATGGAAGCAACTTCCCTGTTTATGGAATTCCAAATCGCTCAAGAGTACCTCGGACAGGGCAATCATATCGTGTTTTTAGCGCCTATGTGGAAGGAAATCTTTCAATTCGGCATAAGACTCCCCAAAGAAGAAATTTCGACAAAGCAATCTCTCGACTCCGTAGGAAAAGTTCTTGAAGGGAAAAAACTTTCCGGGATCGCGGGCGTTTCCAACACCGGCGATAACGAAGATTGGTGCGGAAGTCTATTCCACAGCGCCAATCTTTTCGCCTTCGGCAGACTGAGCTGGGACTGGACCCTTGACAGTACGGACATCGCAAAGGAATGGGCTGTCTTGACATGGGGAAAGGACCCAATCGTCATAGACGCGGTTGTTAAAATTCTCACCCATTCGTGGACAGCCTGTGTAGATTATATGACTCCTCTGGGGTTGAATCACATTATGCGCTACGAACACCACTACGGACCTGACCCGGGCTGTGACCATGGCCAACGCGCCGACTGGAAGCCCCCCTATTACCACCGCGCTGACGCGGATGGTCTCGGTTTTGACCGCACGCGGAAGGGTTCCGATGCGGTTGACCAGTACGCCTCGCCTCTGGCTGAGTTATTCAACAACATAGAAACCTGTCCCGAAAAATACCTACTCTGGTTTCACCACGTTCCATGGGACCACGTGTTGGGTTCCGGGCGGACGCTCAAAGACGAGCTTGTGTTCCGTTATCGGCGCGGAGTCGAAGAGGCAGAACAACTGCGTACATGGTGGAAACAGGTTGAAGGCAGAGTCCCGCCTGACCGTTATCAAGCGGTCTTGGACAAGTTCGACATTCAGGTTGCGGACGCCCGTGAATGGGAAACGGTGTGCGTCGCGTACTTTATGAGCTTTACCAAATGATTTGGTGAAGAAGGGGAAGAATTGAGGACATATTCCCTTCCGACGAAGATTTCCGCGCTTCTCTTTGACATGGACGGTACACTTTACACAAATCCCGCGTACGCTCAGAGTCAAATCGACCTGCCTATCAAAAGACTTGCCGTCTTACAGGGGAAAAGCTTTGAGCAGATGCAAGCCGAAATCGCTGAATTCCGCGCCAAATTTGCGACAAGTCTTGGCAATGTGTTTTTGGCTTTCGGCGTGAGCATAGAGGAAAGCATCCGCTGGCGGGAGGAACTCTACGAACCCACGAAGAGCCTTTGCCATGATAGCCGATTGAGGGAAACCCTTATACGGCTGTCAACTTCCCGCAAATTGGCGCTTGTTACCAACAATCCCACACTTGTAGCTCAAAAGACGCTTACCGCTCTCGGCGTGGACGACCGTATCTTTTCGGTTATCGTGGGACTTGATACGTGCAAGGTTTCCAAGCCCCATACCGCTCCCTTTCTCAAAGCCGTGGAACTGCTCGGTGTTCCCTGTTCCGAATGTGTTTCCATAGGCGACCGTTTTGACATAGACATAGCGGTACCCCTGTCCCTCGGCATGGGCGGCATCATAGTCAATGGTGTAGAAGACGTGTATTCACTGCCTTAATGAACCACTGGCGCAACAAACAATTTTCTCTGGGGCTTGTTTCAAAACGCTGAATTTGCTATGCTATTTTTATGGAAATCACAAACTTACACCCGCTTGAGGTGAAAATTTTACTTTTTTATAAAAAAGACGATGAGCTTTCGGTTGGAAGGGTCGAAAAAGACCTGGATTTCAAAATAGGCAATGGCAATCAAGCCTTATCATGGCTCTTGGGAAAAGGTTTGGTCAAGGAAAGCCGCCGTGAAAACGCAACCTTCTTTGAATTAACCGAACTCGGCAACCAGTGGAAGGAGAAAGGTTCTCCCGAAGAGCGCCTCATCGAGCTTGTTAGAATCACTCCTATGAAACTACCGAGAATCGCCGAAACCTTGAAAATCAGCAATAAGGACGTTGGTAGCGCCTTTGGAAGCCTTGCCAAACTCGGCGCACTCGCTATGAATGTCGAAAAAGAGGTTGTATCCGCCTTGGGTTCGGAGCAAACCGTGAACGGTAGACCAGCGTCGGATACGCCGGCAGGCGAACATCTCGCGCTCATACGAGGCTTGCTCGACAAGGGCGCGGAAGGCGTTATCGCGCAAGCGGAGCTTTCGTCTGCGGAAAAGGCAGCCATCGCGGGCATATCCAAGAAACGCGGCGCAACAGACGCGGCTTTCCGCGAATTCGACCGTGAAACTGTGTTTTTCACCTTTACAGAGGAGTGGGATATAGTATCTGCCGACTTGCGAAAAGCAGGGCTTACCGGTGAGGAAACCGGCGCACTCACACCGGAAATGCTGGTAACCGGAACATGGAAAGGAAAAACCTTCCGCGCCTACAACGTCAACGTGCCGCCTACCCGCCTGATTCCGGGCAGAACCAACCCCTACGTTACGTTTTTAGAAGATGTGAAGGATAAGCTCGTGTCTCTCGGCTTCGAAGAGTTCGACGGTCCTCTTGTCGAAACCGAATTCTGGAATTCTGATGCACTTTTTATGCCACAGTTCCATGCGGCGCGAGACATTCACGATGTTTACCGTATCTTTGAACCCCAGTCCGCCAGGTCCATCCCGGAGCCGTGGCTGTCCAATATCGCTAAGGCTCATGAAGACGGCGGCAAGACAGGCTCCCGCGGATGGAATTACCACTTTGACCGCGATTTCACCAAACGCTTGATTTTGCGCTCTCAAGGCACGGTTATGTCGGCAAAAACCTTGCCTCACGCGAAAATTCCGGGTAAATATTTTGGGATGCTCCGCTGTTTCCGTTACGATCGCGTGGATGCGACCCATTTGTCAGACTTTTACCAGACCGAAGGCATTGTTTTGGGCGAAGAAGTGAACCTCCGCACCCTCTTGGGCTTTCTCGAAATGTTCGCCGTTGAGGTTGCCGGAGCAAAGGAAGTGAAATATGTGCCGGGCTACTTCCCGTTTACCGAACCGTCTGTCGAGGTTCACATCAAGCACCCGGTACTAGGATGGTTTGAGCTAGGCGGCTCTGGTATATTCCGCCCTGAAGTAACGGCTTCGCTGGGAGTGGCCGCGCCAGTTGCCGCATGGGGTCTTGGCATTGACCGTATGGCGCTTATGGCGCTGGGGCTTAACGACTTGCGCGAGTTGTTCAGTTACGATATCGAAGACGTACGTTTGCGGAGAACCGCGTAAATAGGTATCATCAATGCTTTGTTGTAAATAAGACTTGACAAAACATTAAGTAAAATCAATAATATATAAAGAAATAAAGAGGGGGGGGGGGGTATTTTGCGAAAATTAGAGAGATTCGTTTGTTTATTTGTTTTTATGTCCGTAATGGGAGCTGTTGTATTGATCTCTTGCAAGAAAAAGGAGGAGTATACACCTTTTACGGTAGGGCTTGGACTTACAGGAATTGATTCAGTCGCTATATGGATAGACTTGACGGATCGTATTGCGGAGAAATGCCGAAACGCGGATTATCGGCTTATCACGGCTAATTTTCTGGGAGAAGATGGGCAGATTTCAGAAGAGGCTGCCCTTGCTTTTTTCAAGCAGTGTCTCGCTGAAAAAGTCCGCGTTGTACTATTCCAAAATATTGCAGAAGACATCTATGCGGACCTTCTGCTTCAGCTCAAGGAACAAGGAGCGGTTCTTGGCGCGATGGATATCGTTTCCTCGATAGCCCAGTATAACTCTGAAGTGAAGAACTACGAAGCCGGGTTGTTCGCGGGACGGGAGTGCGGTAAATGGGTTCATGAAAATCCAGGATCCAAGAAAGTAGGCGTCTGCACTTATTCCACGATAGAAATATTTGTCATTCGCGCCCAAGGTTTAAAGGATGGATTCAAGGAGACTTGTCCGGAAGGCGAGATTGTGTTCGAGGCCGATGCGGGCATGATAGTGCAGGGTGTAACAGTAGGCAAAACCATCATCAATACGTACCCAGATATTCAGGCGGTTATGGGCTTCAATGACGCGGGACCCTTGGGTATATGGGAAGCCTTTAAGGAAGAAGGTTGGACCTTCAGGGATCATCCTATCGGGCTTTTCGGCATAGACGCCAGTGAAGCCGCGATAATGGCCATCCGCGCTGGGGATATGTTCAAAGCTTCCCTGTTCATGGACATCATAAAACTCGGAGATGAACTCTACGATAAATGCGTTCAGACTGCTCTCATGGGTCTCTACGACGAATCCGAATCGTTTATAATTGTTCCTATGGATATGATTTCTCTGAACAATATCAATATCATAAAGACGCCGTAGATAACGGAGATACTATGAAAATCGTTACAGCGGTTTCAAAAATTCTATTCACTTTTTTGGTCTACGGGATTATCCTTTACCTTTTCTCTTCCAAGTTCTTTTCACAGATTCTTCTCCAGACTTCGCCATCATGCATCGAGCTTTTTGATAATAAGGACAATATTTACGTTCGGCGTGGTTTCGATAAAGAGGATGTAGTGGATGTTCCGAAACTTTCAGACGGCGTGTGGGAAAAGTTTTACAAAACCTGGAATGAAGGCTTGCCTCTGACGATACTCTATTCGGGACTCGACGGCATATCGCCTCATCCTTCTCTGAAGGAAGTCATTAACTCAAAAGAAGAAGAGTTTACTATTCTGACAACCTTTGATGTACCGCAGGATCTTTTGATAAAGGTCTACCAAAGCAACCTCGCATTGGGTGTCTTGATAGGCGAAATCGGTGACAACTACGAAATATACCTTAACGGCGCTAATATTTGTGGGGACATGAATCTGGGCAGAAACGGTAGAATCAGAGCGCATAGGAGTACTATCTATCTCAAGACATCTATCAACCCTCGATGGCTCAAAGCTGGCGAAAACTTGATTGCGGTTCGGCTTGTGGGCAACCCTTACTCCACCATGCTGGGTTTGTGTCAGCCACTCTTCCGCATAGACGAATTAAGTTCCTTGCATACGAAAGAAAACGACACACGTTTCATCATCGTCATCTGGGCTTATGTATTCATCGGAGCTATAGCCTTAATAATATGGACCGGTAGAAGAAAGAAATTCTATCTTTTATTTACCGCAATGTCTGTAATTTTTGGCGCTTTTATTTTTTCTCAGAGCGTCTGGTTCTTCGATATTCTCAATAACGATATATCTGCTAAAAAATTCGGGTGGTTATTGACTCTCGCTCTTCCCCTTATCGTCAATGTGTTCATCGAATACGCCTCTGTCAAGAAGAAAATGAGCCTGTTTACGAAAGTTTCTATATGTGTACAATTGTTGAGCGGCGTTCTTCTCTACGTGGTGGATTTGCGTTATGTAGGCGCCTTGTTGCGGTTCATGCATATTTCTACCTTTGTTTGCCTTATCTATGTACTGATAAACGCATGGCGGTTTTTTAGGGCGGATGTCTTAGTGGAAATGAAATCGAAGCCGCGAAAACCGCATGCGATTCTGCACGTGCTCGCTGATACAATAAATGGCAACGTATTTGTCGCAATAAACATAGCCGGCGTTCCACTGGCGTTTGAAATCATCGTCAACCGATTGTATTTTAGCTCGGCGCCCGGGTGGATTATTTTTGCGTTGATGACCGCCTGGGGTGGTTTCATGGGCATATCTTCAGAAATAGCGGAAGCGTTTCGTTCTCTTACCGCGCTGAAAGAGGAGGCTGACCGAGCGCGGCGGCAAGCAGAAGAGGCAAATCGTGCGAAAAGTCAGTTCCTCGCCAACACGAGCCATGAAATTCGGACGCCTATGAACGCCATTCTTGGCATGAGCGAATTGATTCTCAGAGAGTCGATTTCTCAGACGGTTCGTGGCTATGTTTCTAACCTCAAGTCCGCAGGGACAAACCTTCTGGCTATCATCAACGACGTGCTTGATTTTTCAAAAATCGAGTCCGGCAGGATGGAGATACTACCGTCCGAATACCTTGTCGCATCTCTCATAAACGATATTGTCAACATCATCCGCGTCAAAATCACCGAAAAGCCCCTGCAACTCTGCCTCCGCGTCAATGCAAACTGCCCGGCTCTGCTTTTCGGTGACGTAGTGAGAATCAGACAGATTCTGTTGAATCTTTTGAGTAATGCGATTAAGTACACCAAAAAAGGCTTCATCACTCTGTCTATAGACGCGGAGTCGCATGGGGAAAAAACTATTCTGATATTTTCGGTGAAGGATACAGGCATAGGTATCAGGGACGAAGATAAGCCGAAGATTTTCGGTGATTTCATACGCGTGGACACAGTGAAGAACAGCGGCATCGAAGGCACTGGGCTGGGATTGGTTATCAGCCGCAATCTGTGCCAACTTATGGGTGGAACCATCGACTTTGAAACCGAATACGGGAAAGGATCTACCTTCACAGCTCGGCTTTCCCAACAAGTAGTCGTGGAAAATGTCCCGCTCGCCTATGTAGAGGAACCGGAAACAAAGGGCGTACTGTTGTTTGACGACGATGAAACGCGAGCGGAGTCCATTCTTTACGCCCTTGAGACTCTTGGCGTTCCGCATAAATGGGTAAAAGACAGATCAGGTTTTGAAGCCGAGATAAAAATCGCGCAGTCTGCGGACACGCCCTCTATTTTCACGACATGCCAAGAGGAGAGCTGGGTTATGGAGCGGGTGGATCCTTCCCGCGTGGTGGTTATGGCGGATTACGAGTCGGTTGTACAGAGTCCGCGTTCACGGGTGGTTTATTTTCCGATTTGGGCGCTGAACATTGCCGGTATTTTGAACAATGTCGCCGAATCTGACGAAGTCGACGCGTCTTGTAATATCAAATTTATAGCGCCGAATGCGCGAGTTCTCGTCGTAGACGATATGGATATCAATCTCGTTGTGGCACAGGGCTTGCTCTCACTCTACCAGTTGCAGATAGACACCGCGAGTAGTGGTCAAGAGGCTGTTGATTTGGCGCGGGAGAACATATATGACATCATCTTTATGGATCATATGATGCCCGGCATAGACGGCATCGAGGCAACCGCCCTCATCCGTTCCATTGAACGACCAGACATCGACTCTTTGCCTATCATCGCCCTCACCGCAAACGCAGTTTCCGGTATGAAGGAAATGTTCTTAACTAACGGTTTCACCGACTACCTCGCCAAGCCCATCGAAGTTGATAAACTCAACGCGGCCGTCGAAAAGTGGATACCAGAATCAAAACGAATTTCTATCGCCGCAAAAATATAATGAGTATAAGGATTTCGATGACTTCAAATTTATTTGAACACCAAACATAAAGATAATTTTTTGGATTGGATAATCTTAAAAATCGGGCGCTGTGCGTAACAGGTCTGTTTACGTTTCACCGCTAAAGGGCCCTGGTCTCCGCCTTGCGGATTCTTCCGGTCTGCAAAAACGTCATAAAATCGGAACGTTAGGTGGAATCGATTGGAAAAATTTGTTGAAATAATATAAAAACATGTGACTAAAAATAAAAAAACTATATATGATAACTGTCAAATAGTTAATATAGATATAATGAGAGAAAATCAAACCTAACCCATCATAATTTTGCAAAGAATTTCAAAAAACTTTCAGAAAACAGCTTTTTGTTAGGAGAACATTCCGCTCAATGCCGCCATAGCGAATTATCGCTGGTATGTCGTTCCCTTTGTTTTCAACAACAAAGGACACAAGCCGTCCGTTCCGCCATACAATATCGGAAAAGAGATTGCCCTTGAGACGAACGCCTTTAAGAAAACCATCAGCCCAACTTTTCGGTAGAGACGGGAGGACATCAATGACGACAAGGGGTTTGCCGTTAAGCTGAAACCGCAGACGGCTTTGGACAAGCATAAGGACAATCCCCGCCATAGCGCCGAAATTGCCGTCTATCTGAAAAGGCGGACCATCGTTGAAAAGATTCGGCAGAGTGAACGTCTTGAACAGACGGTCGAGGCAGTTCAAGGCTTGCCTCTCATCGCGGAGTTTGGCGAAGAGACAAACCGCCCATGCGAGGGACCATCCCGTGCCGCACCCGCCATTTGCGAGTCGTTTTTCCAGACTTTTTCGGGCCGCGTCAGCCAAAGCAGGCGTTTCATCAGCCGTAATGGAATCGCCGGGAAAAAGCGCCCACAGATGGGAAAAATGCCGATGACCAGTCTCAATCTCCTCGAAATATTCGTTCCATTCCGCGATACCTCCGTCAGGATTGATCCGCGGCTCCGCAAGACGCGGGAGAATTGCACGAAAAAGCTCTACGGTATGGGAAACCGCGGCGTCTTTATTTTCAAGGACCGTAGCGGCGAGGATCGTAACGCTAAAGAGACGGCGCAACACCTGGTTATCCATAGCGCATCCGGCGCAGAGGCTGCAAGACCCTTCATCATAAGGCGAATCCGTGTCTCTGCTATAAGGAGACGCGAGAGGGAAACGGTAACTATTTTCAGGAGAAACAGAAGGATTCACAACGAGGAACCGCTCATCGCGCCCGCTTTCCTCAAGAAAATCGGCGAAAAACAGACAGGTATCATGCAAAAGGTAGAAATACTTCTTTAAAAAAGCGCTATCAAGCGTATATTCATAATGCTCCCATACATGAAGAACGAGCCACGCCGCGCCGATCAAGCCATAGGAGCCGGGAAGCCAGCAATCGCGAGGCGCGGTATCCCCCCACAGGTCCATATTATGGTGGGCAACAAAACCCCGATACCCATACATGACTTCCGCAGTGCGCTTGCCATTGGGGTAGGCGCGTTCAAGCAAATCAAAAAGCGGTCCCTCGGTTTCAGCGAGGTTGCATGCGCATACGCCCCAGTAATTCATCTGTGTATTGATATTTATCGTATAATCCGAACCCCAGGGCGGGTCAATATATTTGTTCCAAATACCCTGAAGATTTGCGGGCAGAGTTCCGGGGCGACTCGCGGAAATAATCAAATATCGGCAGAAGTTGAAATATCTTTCCATCTCCTTATTTGCGGCGAGGGATAATTGCATACGGTTGAATAAACGCTGATAATCCTCGACATGTTCCTGGAGAAGTTGTTCCCAGAGCGTTGTAGACTGGCGATTCAAGTTAGCAAGACAGACCGCTTCGTAATCAGTTTCTCGAAAGCTAGTACGAGCGTCAATGAAGAGAACTGCCTCGTCCGCTCTTTGTACCGTGAGGAAGCCTCCTCTGACCCGGGTTTTGCCGTTTTTGACCAAAGCCTTCACCGCAACGCAGAAGGGGATGCCTTCGGTACGAAAAAGGACGATAGTATCTTGACTCGCTTTTTTAACGCCATCGAGATAGATGCCTCGACTCAAATGTGCGCGGAAAGAGATCATACCGGGAGCGGACGCGGCGAAACGCATGGCGATGATTCCCGCCAGAGCGGACGCGAAACACTCACGGGTGAAGGCTATATCCTTCCATTCAAAGGAAATGCTATGTACAGCACGGGAAATGTCCAGCGTCCTATGGTAATTGTGGACGCCTTGCATGAGAGATTCGTTCCTGGTTCCCGACCATTCATGCCCGAAAAAGCCTTGGGGTGAGAAATCAACCGATAATTCTCCAGCCGTTTGGTACACGCGCTGGTCCGGAGGAATACCCGTGAACGCCTCGATACATAAGTCCTCTGCCGCGCGAACCCGTCCTTCCCGAATGAGGCTTCGGATAAGGGGTAGAGCTGTCTGCGCCTCAAAGTTATTGCGATCACGGTACCCGCCGGACCAGACCGAATCCTCGTTTAGCTGAATCTTCTCCCGATCCGGCGCTCCGAATATCATAGCGCCCAACCTGCCGTTTCCAATGGGCAAAGCCTCCTCCCATATACGGGCCGGAGCGCCGAAAGATAGTGTATTCGTTTCCATACGATTCTTGTTTTCCTTTTATAGTAAGGTTTTACCCTTATAAATTTATGTTTTCTCTTTGAAGGGAAATTTCATTAACAAGATTCTGAATTGCGTTATGGTTTCTGATGAACCGCCGCACCCTCAATGCTAATGCTTGGGCTGTCTTCCTCAAGGATGATTCTTCCCAGAATCTCAAGGGGTTTTTCGAGATTCACCGCAACAGAAAAGTTAAATCGCGTGGGAACAACGCCCTCCAATTTACTACGGGTGTCATAGCCCACGAGGAAGTCAAAGAGCGTACGGTTTTCTTCAATAATAAGATTTGTAGCCATACCTTGCCAAATTACGTAACAATCACGGTAGAGAAAGGGGTCCTTCACGACATCACTGTAAGGGATGCGGTCTTTAAGGGTGTCAAAGCCTGGCACGTCCATATAAGAAAGTAAAATAGTCGCCTTTGTCTTAATGGACTCGGCCGCATTTGATTCGAGGATGCGGTTGAGGAGGACTTTTGCCTTTTCATCGTTGTACGTGGTGAAAAGTCCTCGCGCTTTTTCGTAGTCGTTCAATACTTGCGCCCGCGTGAGGATGTATCGATAAACGCCGCCAGTCTGCACAGGTTCACGGCGGTCGCCTTGGTCAAGTACACTGCTGATGAGGCCGTTTCTGTCCGAATTCGCTTGAAACGGGAGCTTAAACGGAGGCTCAACAGCTTTCACTGCAACAAGTACGCAAAACACGACAAAAGCCAGTCCTAATATGCAGACGAGCACCGTAAAAATGCTTTTCAGAGAAATTGGAACGGACGGTAACGGAGGATACAATTCCGAGAGTCTGCCAGAATCTATCCATTCTGGTATGGTGTCGGTCCTTGAGTGTTTTCTAATGATTTTAAGGGCTTTTCTTGCGATTTTGTTCTTTTCGTCAATGTCTTGCACTTCGAGGTAAAGGTCTATGGCGCGGTCGGTTTCGCCTCTCCGTAAGTGGAGTACGGCGAATCCAAGGAGCACGTTAGGCTCGCGCATCTTGATATCCCGCGCTGATTTGAAATAATCAATCGCTCCGCCGAAACTGTTCGAGTAGAGGTGCGCTAGTCCTAAAAGGTAATAGCAATTAAACGACCGATAGTAAAGGGGGATCTTCGGCTCAAGAAGATGAATCGCATCCCAAAACTTTCTTTGCCTGAGGAGACGTACTGTTTTTGTTAAGACGCGGTCCAGAGGCATTATTCCTTTTCCACATCCACCGATTTGTCCGCATTCAGCTCGCGGAGGCTTGCTTCTAACGCCGTTATCCGTTTCTGATACGCAATAAGTGCTTGGTCGTAAGTGCGTTCGCGGCGTTGGTATTCTTCGATTGTCTTTAGGGATTCTTCATGAGTCTTCTTGAGGATGTCTAGTAGCTCAACTTCTATTCTTTTCTGATTGATGAGAGCTACACGATAAAAAGCGGCTTCGTATTTGACGCTCTGCGGGTATTTTTGCGTAATGGTAAGGAATAGATCTTGTGCCTTGTCAAGATGCCCCAAAGAATAGAGACATTCGCCGCTCCAGTAGAGCGCCGCAGACTTTCGCCCGATGTTGTCTATAGTGTCATCCAGTATTCGGTCAGCGTAGTTTTTTAATAGCACGAGCGCATCATCGAATTGTCCCAAATAGTAGAAGCAACGGCCGCGGTGGTACGGGATTTCCTGCTTATGGAGATTGTTCCATGACATCTGTTCCAAAGCGTTCAAGTCCTTTATTGCGCTTTCATAATCAGAATCGGCAATCTCCGCAAGCGCCAACCAGTAAACGGCTTCGGCTTTTTGTTCCGATTCGACATCTCCATCCCGTACCTGGCGCAAAGCCAAAATCGCATCCTTCCATTTCCCGCTTATGTACAGATTAACGCCCGTTTCAAGACTCACGGACGCTTGGGAAAACACTATTCCTCCGCCCGTCATGATGTACAATAACCATAACGCTCTTTTTTTCATTTTTCCCTCCTAAATTTATTTATTTTACGGAAATCTCTAAAATCTTTGATAATAATAATAGGAGTCCAATGATTTGTAAAGAGGGAGGTAAACAACTTTCTGAAATTCCTTGTCGCGTCATCCTCCACAAGCATACTATGCTTTGTTTACTTTTGCTCCATTAAGGCTCGAACGAGAATGGGTAAACCATAGAGTCTGATGAAGCCTTTCGCATCGGCATGATTGTAAAGCTCGCCGGTGGTAAAACTGGCAATGCTGGCGTTGTAAAGAGAGTAGGGAGAGGTAAGGCCCGCAGAGGAAACGTTTCCTTTGTGGAGTTTGACTTTCACGGTTCCAGTTACGGTCTTCTGGGTGGAATCAACAAAGGCGGAGAGCGCGGTGCGCAGAGGCGTGAACCAGAGTCCTCCATAAATCACTTCGCCCATCTTCAACGCAACTTGCTGTTTGAAAGCATATGTTTGTCTATCAAGGCAGATATGTTCTAGTTCTTGGTGTGCATAGTAGAGGATAGTGCCGCCAGGCGTTTCGTAGACGCCTCGACTC
This sequence comes from Treponema sp., assembly GCA_031258305.1. Classification (GTDB taxonomy): domain Bacteria; phylum Spirochaetota; class Spirochaetia; order Treponematales; family Breznakiellaceae; genus JAIRKH01. The sequence continues at coordinate 13,759 of JAIRNA010000133.1, forward strand.
TTCATGCCGACGACGCGGTTTTCTACCAAGTCCGCTAAACCTACGCCGTTCGCCCCGCCGATTTTGTTCAAGGCTTGAATCAGAGACACGCCGTCCATTTTTTCGCCATTGACCGACACGGGGACTCCCTCTTCAAAACCAATTTCCACATATTCGGGTTTGTTCGGCGCTTTTTCAGGTGGAACGGTCATCTTCAGCATAGAGTCGAGAAGCGGTTCGTTTGCTGGGTCTTCCAGCTCTAGTCCTTCGTGGGAGATGTGCCACAGATTGTCGTCTCTACTATAGGAATCGACGCGCTTCATAGGAACAGGGAGTCCGCGTTTTTCAAGGTATTCAATTTCCTCTTCACGGCTCTTGATGTTCCATATGCGCCAGGGGGCGATGATTTCCAAATCAGGCGCAAAAGCCATGATACCAAGGTCGAAACGTACTTGGTCGTTACCTTTGCCGGTCGCGCCGTGAGCAATGGCGGATGCTCCTTCCTGACGGGCGTATTGAACCAGCGTTTTGGCGATAAGCGGACGCGCGGTAGATGTACCAAGCAGGTACTTTTCCTCGTAAAGGGCGTTAGCTTTGAGCGCTGTCCAGACATAATCCTCGACATATTCCTTTTTTACGTCGGCAACGTAACAGGAAACAGCGCCTGTGTCCAAGGCGCGTTGCTTAATGGTCTCCCAATCCGCCTCTTGTCCAACGTCAACACAGACAGCGATAATGTCGCTGTCGTAATTCTCTTTGAGCCACGGGATTATTACCGTGGTGTCAAGCCCGCCAGAATAGGCAAGCACAATTTTTTTCTTACTCATAAGAACTCCTCGAAATTTGAGGCTGTTTCAGATTCGGAACAGCCTCCGAATAATATATAAGAAATAACGTATAATTTCAACTGTCTTTAGGCGCTCCTAAAGGAGCGTTTTTTCCCATTCATAGATGAACCGTAGCGCGTATTGCTGTACGCCGTCGAAATAAACATCTATAAAGGAGGAAAGTTCTTTTCCCACATAACGATAGTGCCAGCTCTCCCATCTATAGCCAGTAACGTTCTCGTATCCGTCCGGGAAGGACAAGGACCAGCCGAACCTTCCCGCGTTGGCAAGCATCCATTTGCCAGCTTTTGTCTGAGCGAAGGAGTCGTCAATGGAACCGAAGTCCACGACGAGTCCAGTTTGGTGCTGGCTGTACCCTGGTTGAGCAGATTCGCGGTCCGCGGACTCCTGTCCCATTTCTTTGACGTTGCGGTTGTAGACAATAACTTGGTAGTCGTAGGAACGGTAGGTTGAGGAGACAAGCAAGACGACACCTTCCGCTTGCGCCGCCATAGACATTTCTTCAAGGCTGTCGAACGCCTCTTTGCGGAGCCGCAAATCATTTCTACCGATTCGATAGGCGCCGTTGCCAGTAAGAGGGACAAGGTCCTTCGGCTCGTATTTTTTCGGTAAGGGATGCGTCTTGTCTACGAGGAAATGGAGAAACGGATCGCCTGCGGTCGCTGTCGCGAGAGCGTCGAAGAAAACAGATCCTTTTTGGGCTTCTTTCAAGATATTATCCATAATATCTTGCGGAATCTCCGCTTGCATCAAGACAGCCCTCAATTTTTTCTCCTCCAGTGACTGCTCGGCCGATACGAATTGTTTTGAAGTCTCAACCGCCACAGTATCCGAAGCGGTCTGTTGCGGTTCCGTAACTTGTTTTGTTCTTGAACACGAATCAAACAATAGAAAAAAAACAAGGAAAAATGTTAGAACTTTCATGGAAAAATGATAAACTTTTTGACAAGAAAGAGTCAATCAGGTGTTCTTTACACGTTGGAATCATTGACTTTTATATATAACGAAGTTGAAATGGATGAGAAAATACATGTAACTTGGTTTCAATAAAAAGAAAACCAACTGCACAGGGCTACAGACCTGCGGTTTGCTTATTCGCCCTGCAAAGAATAATCGCCGATAAATAATCTCCGCCGTAGATCAGCGAAATATTTAGGATTTCTCCTTGAAATATTTGCGTATGTGGTGGAACAAATCCCCAACACCCCCAGTTTTACGCCCCAGAATGGCTGGTTATTAAACCATCTTTATGGATAAATAGAAAAATCCTCTCTTGACATAAAAAATGGGTGATATAAACTACCTATCCAAACACCATTGAATAGTGTTACGGCTATGAATAGGCTTGAGAACAATTATCAAATAAATTTGTTTGATACATTACAAAAAAATACTTCCAAAGGGGTGGACGCATCGTATAATAG
>JAIRNA010000044.1 GCA_031258305.1 Treponema sp.
TTCCGCGAACGCCGCGCTTGCGACAAGCGTAAGAGCAAGTGAAATAGCAATAAGCTTTTTCATAAATCCTCCTAAAATAGATAAAATGAACCCTCTGGAGGGTTCTTCGTAAGGGAGATAATTTACTATTATCTTGCTCCTGTGACTGGCACCTATATTTTTTGTAAGGATTTGAAGAGGTTTAATCAGAATTATTACGAATGATAAGGAATGGTTCATGAGGTTCATGGTGTCAGACACTTTCTGTCTATTTTTCAAAGATATAAATTGGGGTTTCAGACATTTTTTCGAAAAAGCTTAATATGCCATTTCATTTATAAAAATATAAAAAAGCGATGAATCGTAAGCCGGGTTCTGTGACGTTCCTAAAAACGTCCGGCCGCCATCTATCTTGCTGTTGTCCTTGCGGACAGCATCTTCGCAGTTTACCCGCGGCTGAACGGGCAGTTCATATGGAAACGTATAAAATACGTTTCCACGGATACGCCGCTGTTTAACTTTGCTCCTGATGAGGCTTACCTCGCCGAGTTTGTCGCCAAACCCGCGGTGTGCTTTTACCACGCCGTTTCACCCTTACCCACTGATGGAAGCCAACGGTGAGCGGTTTGCTTTCTGTTGCGCTTGCTGTCGGGGTTTTCCCCGCCCGGGTGTTACCCGGCACCATGCCCTGTGGAGCCCGGACTTTCCTCAACACGCCTGATCCAACGATCAGCGCGCCGCGGCGGCCCGATTCATCGCCATATTCTCTACTATTTCACCATAACCAACTCATAGGCACTCGAACCGAGTCCTATTTTTTCCCCATGGCTTATTTGGAATGTCCAATCCGTTGTGGGATGAATGTTGGTAAAATGGTCGTTTTTGCCATTTTTGTCTTTGTGGGAATGTTCTCGTTCCGATAAGACCGTACCGGTGATTTCTGTAGCCGCATTTACCGCGTCGATACACGCCTTGTCCAGACTCACCGGATCGAATCCCGCGAGCATACCGATGTCCGGCACGATAGCTGTATCGTTTTCCCCATGACAATCACAGTAGGGCGACACCTGATTCACAATGTTGATGTGGAAATTAGGACGCCCATCGACTACAGCCATTGCGTATTCAGCGATTTTACTGCCGAGCATGGGCGATGTGGATTCGGTCGTGTTCGAAATGGCATCGAAATTGCATACGCCAATACATCGTCCGCAACCGGCGCAAAGGTCCTGATTTATGACGGCCTTCTTGTCTACGCCAAAATAGATGGCGTTTTGATTACAATACTTAGCGCAGATTTTACACCCTCGGCACAGAGACGAGACTATCTTGGGCTTACCATCGTTGTGCATAAGCATCTTTCCGGCTCTGCTTCCACATCCCATGCCCAGATTCTTGATTGCACCGCCGAATCCTACGCCTTCATGTCCTTTAAAGTGGTTGAGAGACACGATGATATCCGCATCCATTATTGCCCGCCCGATTTTCGCAGTCTTGCAATAGATGCCGTTCCGCACAGGCGCTTCTACATCATCCAAGCCTTTCAAGCCGTCCGCAATAATATTCTGACACCCCGTCGACAGAGGGAAATAGCCGTTCTCGTTTGCCGCATCCAAGTGGACGAGCGCGTTATTCCGCCTGCCCACGTAGAGCGTGTTGCAATCCGTCAAAAACGGCTTTCCGCCCAGCGTTTTGATTTTGTCAACGACAACCTTTGCCCAATTCGGGCGTAAAAACGCCAAGTTTCCGGGTTCACCGAAGTGTATTTTAATGGCAACAAATTTGCCATTAAAATCAATCTGCCTGATGTCCGCCTTTTCAATAAGCCTGTCCAGCTTTACGAGGAGACTATCCCCCATGCTACACCGCAAGTCAGTAAAAAAAACCTTACTCATGGTCACTCCTTTAAAAAATATACCAAATAAACGCATTGTTAGTAAAGCTCTCTATTATGGTCGGTTAATGATTATCTAAAAACGTCAATTAAAGTCAGATTCATCTAAAATTTTCCACGATAACGGCGTTATACATCCGTCTTTGAGAAAGAGACCGCCCTCTCCTTGGGGCGGGTCGAGAAAACGTATTGAAAATTCGAAAGCCCGTCCTTGTAATTTCCGCAGTTCAACCTCTTTTTCAGGTGGATAAACCGCATACACTTTGCCATTGGACACAATACCCACGTAGGTATGCGGCTCATTGCCATAGATCTGCACATAACCCCGCAGGGTCTGAGTATTTCCCGCACAGAAGGAGAAAAGAATTGCGGCCCATATTACTGCCCATACTGTTTTACGCGACATTTTCTTTCCTTCTTTAGTGTCAGACACGCAAAAATGCAAAGGTGTCAGACACATACTATTTCACAATGATGTAGAAATCTATCTCCGAACTTTCGGGCTTTTGCAACTCAAAAGACAAAGTGCCAGACACATTTTTCCAATTCGCACAAGACTGAACAAGAATGGAATACGGTTCCATCGTGGATATGAAACCGGTGTCTATGACGACAGGACCTTTCGCAGGATAAATGAATGTGTTACCGTAGTATTGATTCGCTGAATAGTTTCTTATATTCCAGAGATTGAAGCCGGTAAAGGAGTAAGCCACACCGTTGACGGTTTGTGTAACAGTTTTGTTGAAGGAACCGTGGGCATCGTCCGAAAAGACGAGCGCTTCGCCATATTGGGCAAGCGCGTCTTGAAACGACGAACCTTGTTTCTTCAGCGCCACGTTTATCGCCGCAATGTTACCGAAATCGTTTTCCATGATGTCTTTGATAAGTGTTGCACCGCCGAAATTGCGGACGAGGTACGCGCCGAATGCGTAGGTGTTAGCGTAGGAATTCATACTTACGTCAAAGTCGGTGTCAAGCCACGTCGTAGCCCCACTTTTCCAGTATGATGCCAGAAAACGCGGTATTCTGACGTTGACTGGATGGTCGGCGCTCGCAATATTTATACCGATAAACCAACCGACGACATCCTCGGCGATCTGAGACAACATCTCGTCAAACCATGTCATAGATGTCTCTCTTTTTTTCAAATTTTTTTCATTGAAGTTAATCATATGCTGAAATTCATGCGCCAACGTCGAATAAGCGCCATCGGACGCCGCGTCCGTGAAGTGAGCGTCAATATAGAACATTTCCGCCGAATTACTGTGGTACCCTGAGTCATAATAATCTTTTCCCCAAAAATAGCCGAAAGTCCCGTGGTTTTGAGATGGCGAATAATCATAGTTAATGTCATAGATGAGAATTTGGACTTTAACATCCCCATCTATACCGCCGTAGTTTACGTCCGTTGGCTTTAGTCCACCGCCAAACTCATAACCGAAAAGTGGCGTCTCCTTCTCATAGATGATATCGAACTTATCCGCCATCTCCTGGGCTTGTTTTATTGTTATTTTGTTATCGTAGCTAGTCCAAGACGAATCTCTGAAATTATCCGCCGAAACCCACACGTTAGAATGGACGGATGTTGCCCGCAATGTTGCATCTATTTGTATCCACTTATCGTTCTCATTCTGCACCCAAAATTGTTTAATATCACCGACTTGGGCAAGTGTGGCAAGCGTAGGAACAACGATTCTTGCCGACGAGGATGTCAGCCGCGGATTACGGTTGAATTCTTGAGCAGGACGATGCTCTGTCCGCGTGAATGTCTCATTGTTTAGCACGAATTCGGTTTCGTATGCGGCGCCGTCCTCCGCGTCTTTAGGAATGGTGTCAGACACGGAACGCTCGTTGTCTGCATGGATATGCCCGCCAGTACTCGGCGCATTTACCGCGACAGCGGAATGATTCACCTTCACCAGATATACGGTATTATTGCTCAAGTTATTTAACGTTATTGTTTTCCCGGAATCTGTTTCAAAGTCAAGTTTTTGACGCTCTCCTGGAGAAATAGCAAGCGTCTTTTTTGGGAAATTCACGTCGGTGACGTTGAGCGTTTCTTCAGTTGGGGTCAAACCTTCAATCGGAGAAACGCTTGTCTTTTTCTCTTCTGGTTGATAATAGTTACAACCAGAGAAAAACATGGTAAAAATCGCTACAATAGCGTAAGATAGATCTTTTCTCATTATTATTCCTTTATGGATATTCTACTCGGTCCACACTTCTCGTACTCCCGTGCAATGGGAGAATATTTTCACGTCGTCAGGCTCGACCGATACAGTGATTTGAGGCGTAACTCGGACAACCGTCTCACCTATGGGCAGGGGAATGTGAATGAAAACCGAAGCCCGCCCCGATTTTTCACGTAAAGTGTCTCGTAACAAACACAGTCCATCCTCACTGTTTGCGGTCCTATTGTCAAGCCGAATATGCAGAGCGCTCGCGACAGAGGCGACTGTTTCAGTTGCTACGACGGACTCAGATTCCGCATCTTTTTTCCTATCGTTCCCCCCTTTCTTAATCGCTTGGACGACAGCCGCAACTTCTCCTTCCGTTTTCTTGACCGCTTTCTTGGGGTTTACCTTTGCATCAGCCTGTATTTTTTCTAAATCAAGCAATTCGTTGACGATAATGCTGGGATGGTCGGGACGTTTAGACTTGTCAAGTCTACCTTTTAATGCCACGGGCTTATCGAGAAAAAAGACTTCGCGGTATTTTTCCCATGTATCAGAAAACAGGGTGAGGTCGACCACGCCGTTGAAATCTTCAATGGAACTGAAAGCCATTTCGCCGCTCTTACTATTCCATAGCTTGAGGCTCCGAATCACACCGACAAGTGTATATCCCCCTTCTTTCACGCCTGCGGTTCGCGCAAGGTTCAGGTCGCAATTCTGTTCCCACGCCTCGCGGTAAGGATCAAGCGGATGGCTAAAAAATGCCGCTATAGTATCCTGCGAAAGCTCCGGGTTTTCGAGGTTTAAAATTGCGTCAACAAGAAGACTCGGCTTGTCCCGCGTTCCGGAATTGTCCAGTTTGCCCCGAATCGCCACAACACGGTCAACTTCGAGCAGTTTCTTATGCCGCATCCATGATTCAGCGAACAGCACCAAGTCCAATTCGCCGTTGTAGTCCGCGATAGCACTAAAACCAATTTCACCGTTCTTCGTCTGATGCTGCTTTACTTCCCGTATGATACCCACGACTGTATACATACCGGTCCCGGCTTCCGCTATTTTTGACAGGTTGAGGGTCGAATATTTCTCCCAAATAGGCTTAAATTCATCCATCGGATGACCGGAAAAGTAAAAACCAATGAGGTCTTGTTCGATTTTGAGTTTTTCGGCGCGAGACCATTCCGTCTTTTCAATAAAACGAAATAACTGCATCTGTTCTTGCGCTCCGTCGTCAAATAATCCTGACTGCCCGAATTTTGCGTCCTCTCTGCCCTTCAGTACATATTCGACAGCCCGTTCGAGATTCTCCACAAGAGTGGCACGATTCATACCGAAACGGTCAAACGCACCGACACTGGCAAGCAATTCTATCACCTTTTTGCCGACCGACTTAATGTCAACCCTTTCGATAAAATCCATAAAATTCTTGAATGGACCGTCAGCGCGAGCGCGGATGATTTCGCCGGCAGGACCTTCGCCCAAGCCCTTGATTCCTAAAAAGCCGTAGACGATTCTGCCGTTTGTTACCGAGAAATAGCGGTCCGAGCGATTGATGTCAGGCGGATCTATTTCAAGCCCTATTTTTCGCGCCTCATTGATGTAACCGGGGAGGCTGTCAGTCGCGGTAATTTCATTGGTAAGGGTTGCGGCCATAAATTCAGCCGGAAAGTTCGCCTTAAGAAAAGCAGTTTGATACGCGACAATCGAATATGCAGCCGCATGACTCTTGTTGAACCCATAGCCCGCGAATTTTTCCAGAATGTCAAAAATTTTACCCGCATTTTCTTCTTTAAAACCCTGCTTCTTCGCGCCTGAGATGAATCTGTCTTTCTCCTTTGCCATCGCATCCACTTTCTTCTTTCCCATAGCGCGACGCAAAACATCTGCCTGCCCAAGTGTATAACCCGCGATGCGTTGCGCGACCTGCATAACTTGTTCCTGATATACAATCACGCCGTAGGTTTCCTTGAGAATATCTTCAAGGCACGGGTCTGGGTACACGATTTCTTGCCGACACCACTTCGACTCGATGAACTGAGGAATGTAGTCCATAGGGCCTGGGCGATAGAGCGCGTTCAGCGCCGTGAGTTCCGCAATGGATGTGGGCTTTGCCTGTACCAGGATGTTCTGCATTCCGTCAGATTCAAACTGGAATATACCGGAACTGTTACCGTTTCCGAGCATCTTATACGTCGCCTCATCGCCTTCCAGTATACGGCTTATGTCAAAGTCCGCATATTCCCCACCTCGTTTACGGATGAGGCTGACCGTATTTTTTATTACATCAAGGGTTTTCAAGCCGAGGAAGTCCATCTTGACCAATCCCTGCTGCTCAATCACTTCCATTCTGTATTGGCTTGCCACGCCGCCAGTCTTAGGATCGCGGTAGAGTGGCACATAATTGACAAGTTCGGTCTTACCTATGACGATACCCGCAGCGTGGAGGCTGGAGTTGCGATTCTTGCCTTCCAGTTTACGGGCAAATTTGAACAAATCCTGATATTTCGGGTTTTCCGCCTTTTCTCTCAGATCTGCTGACTCGGCTAACGCCTTTGCCAACGTGATTTTCGGATTTTGAGGAATCAGATTGACGATAGCGTTGGTTTCAGCAAGTGGAATATCCAACACCCGCGCCACATCCTTGATGACTGCCCGCGCCTTCAGTGTTCCAAACGTGATGATTTGTCCTACGCGGTCTTTGCCGTATTTTTCTGTAACGTATTGAATAACGTCTTCTCGTCCTTCATTGGCGAAGTCAACGTCAAAATCAGGCATGGACACACGTTCCGGATTCAGAAATCGCTCGAAAAGGAGGTTATATTTCAGCGGATCGATGTCCGTTATTCTGACAGCATAAGCCACAATAGAACCAGCTCCGGAACCGCGTCCGGGTCCAACGGGTATGTCGTGTTCTTTGGCCCAGTTAATGAAGTCGGCCACAATCAAAAAATAGCCGGTGAACCCCATTTTTATGATAATATCAAGCTCGTATTCTGCGCGGTCTTTTATTTCTTTTCCACGGCTCTCCACGGCGTAATTCGGATAACGTTTTTCTAATCCTTCAAAAGTGAGATGCCGCAAATATTCGTTTGTGTCGGAAAAACCTTTAGGAATATCAAAATCCGGCAGGTAATTCGGTAAATCCTTGGTTTCAACCATCGGAAATACATATTCCATGTGTTTCTTATGTGTTTCTTTGTCTTCTATCTCCTTTATAAAGCTTGCGGTACATTTTTCCGCGATGCGGATGGTATTGATTATGGCTTCGGGATAATCAGCGAAGAGCGCGGCCATTTCATCGCCAGTCTTGAAATAAAACTCCGACGTTTCCATACGCATACGTTTCTCATCGCTCCGCTTTTTCTGAGTGCTGATACACATCAGAATATCCTGCGCTTCCCAGTCTTCTTTCTCTAAATAGTGTATGTCGTTTGTGGCGACAAGGGGGATGCCTGTTTTCCGTGCAATAGTAACTACGCCAGTTATGACTTTGGGGTCTTCGGGGAGTCCGTGGTCTTGCAATTCCAGGTAATAATCATCGCCAAAAAGGTCACGGAATTTACAGGCTATCCGCTCTGCCTCGTCCTGTTTACCGTCGCTTATCAGGCTGGCTATTTCACCTGCCAAACACGCGGACAGACACACAAGATTGTCGTGGTACTTCTCAAGAATCTCCCAGTCGATGCGCGGTTTGTAATAAAAGCCTTCGGTATACGAAAGCGATGTTAATTTGAGCAAGTTTTTATATCCATCTAAATTTTTCGCCAAAAGTATCAAGTGATAGTATTTGTTTTCATATTCCGAGTGTGATTTTTCGAACCGTGAACCGGGCGCCATATAGAACTCATTCCCAATGATGGGGTTGATAGGGTTGGCGCGAGGCGTATGGTTTTTGTCGCCGTGTTCTTTACATGCGGCGATGAAATGCAAGACGCCGAACATATTACCGTGGTCGGTTATGGCGAGGTACTTCATACCAAGTTTATCCGCTTTGTCCGCAAGCGCCTGCACGGGCGCGGCGCCGTCCAATAGTGAATAGTCCGTGTGCGTATGCAGATGAACAAAATCTGTCATAAGGTCTCCTTTAAGTTTCAGTGTCGTTTGTTTTCATATAAATTAACATTGACTATAATATCATAATATTCCGGCACAATCTCAATTCCAATAGCGTTTCTTTTCATTTTATTTGCAACGAAAATAGTTGTTCCTGAACCCATAAACGGGTCTAAAACAGTGTCTGACGGCTTGGTAAACAATTTAATAAACCATTTGGAAAGCGCTATTCCTTAATCATCATACCATTCTTTGCTGGGTTTGACAAGGTGTCTGACACCGCTGCGCAGAGCGTATCGACAAGGTGTCTGACACCGCTGCGCAGAGCGTATTGAAAGGTGTCTCCGCCGCAGGGCGTATCGTTTTTACGCCAAATTTTTTGAAAAAATTTTAAAAAGTACTTGACATATTGTCCTAGTTCAATATATATTTGTATTAGTTCAATAGGACAATTTAAGGAGGAATCATGATACAGTCAAAAAACGTGGTCAAGGACTACGGAGTAAATGGGTCAACCGTTCACGCCTTGCGAGGCGTGTCATTGGATTTTGAGGACGGCGAGTTCACGGCCATCGCCGGGCCGTCTGGAAGCGGAAAGTCGACGTTTTTGCATTTAGCGGGATGCCTCGACACGCTCACATCAGGATCTTTTGTCATAGCGGGGACAGACACCGCCAAGCTTTCCAAAAAACAGCTCGCGCTCCTGCGTCGGCGAAAAATCGGCTTCATTTTTCAGGCTTATAACCTAATACCCGTGCTATCGTGCGTGGAGAACGTGTCATTCCCGCTCACTCTGCTCGGTGTTGACAAACGGACAGCGTGGGAACGCTCATTTATTGCATTACGAGACGTAGGGCTTGAAGGCTTGGAGAATAGGCGGCCCAAGGAAATGTCCGGCGGACAACAGCAGAGGGTCGCCATAGCCCGCGCTTTGGTCAAAAATCCGTCAATCATCCTCGCGGACGAGCCAACCGCCAATCTAGACTCAAAAATTGGGCGTGAAATCCTCGAAATTATGCTCAAACTCAACCAGAGCGAAGGCACGACTTTCATCTTTTCAACCCACGACTCCATGGTGATGGACTACGCCCGCCGATTGATTCTCTTACGCGACGGTCAGGTGGAGAGGATTGAACGTAGGAAGTAAAAGGAGATAAACATGAAATTATCAACCATCATTGAGTTAAAGCGGATGGCTTTCCGCAATTTGTCGCGGCATAGGGTAAAAACGGTACTGACCGTGATGGCAATCGCCGTGAGCGTCGCGGTCTATATTTTTGTTGACGGCTGGCTTGTCGGCATGAATTTAGAGTCGAGGCGCAACATCGTAATTTATGAGATGGGTGCGGCAAAATTCCAGACGAAAGCCTACTTCGAAAAGCAGGATGAGCGCCCAATGTATGAAAATTTTGCGGATTGGCAAAAATACGCGGATGCGCTGGACAAGGCGGGCTACGATTCCGCGCCGCGCTTCGTGTTCACCGGTATCCTGTATTCTGAGACTAGTTCCGCGCCCATCGAGTTCAACGCGGTGGACCCATCCGCTGACCAAAATCTTTTGCGCTATGCAAGCTATGTGGAAAGCGGACGTTTTATCAAGAACGGCGAGTTTGCCATTGTTTTGGGAAACGTGACAGCAGATAAACTCAAGGTGGGCATCCAACAACGTCCCACCCAGCTCGATCTGGAGGAACTTTCGGCGGAGACAAGCGATCCTAGCTTTGTACTTGGGCTTTATGAACCCATACAGCAAAGCGGCGGCGGTATGTTTGCCCCCAAAGAGACCGCTCCTGCGCCGGGCAATGGGCGCTTTGCACTGAAAAAAGGAGTTTCGCAAGCCGACCTTGATAAGTATTGGATGCTTTTGGACGAAACCGGCAGAAACAATACGATACTTTCCATTGTGATTGACATAAAAGACGAAACCGGTAAGATTCGCCACGTGAACCAGCTCATTCCCGTGAAGGTCGTGGGGCTTATCAACTCGCCGAATCCTAAAACCAACAATAATATAGCGTGGATTCCTATGGACGTTTTACAGGACGATGCAGGCTTGATGCTCGATGGACATATAACCGAGTTGCTTATCCGCAAGAAAAATGCGGATGATGCGGCAATTCCGGGCAAGGACGAGTCCGCGCCCGCCATTACACAGGCTTTGCAAACCGTTCTCGGAGATCTCCTGCCTGAAGATCTTGCCGTGTTTGGATGGCAGGGCTACGCGCAGAATTACCTTGCGACGGCGAGTGGCGATGACTGGAGCTCCCGCATTATGGTCATTATTTTGTTCATCCTATCGTTTTTGGGCATCGCCAATACTATGCTTTTGTCAATTCTGGAGCGCACAAAGGAAATAGGCATGATGCGGGCGCAAGGGATGACGGATGGGGAGCTGATCGTAATGTATATGCTTGAGGCGGGCATGGCGGGCTTTTTCGGCGCGGTTTTCGGCGTCATCGCAGGCTGCCTCATCAATATACCTATGGTGAAATACGGCATTGACTTCAGCGTAATGACCGAGTCTTTGGGCGGCAATATCGGTTATCGTGTGAACGGCGCGTTCCGTTCTGCGTGGAACATTCCGGTTATCATCGGTTGCCCTCTCGCGGCTATCGCTCTTTCCGCTGTCATGGCGCTCTTCCCTACGCGCCGATCCTTGAAGATGCCGGTCACAGAAAGCTTGAGGTTTGAATGAGAGCTATAAAGGCATTGCATAATACCTTTAAGAATAAATCTTTAACAACAAAAAGGAGAAATCAATGATAACACAATTAGCAACCATAGCGGTCCGTAATATATGGCGGAATATACGGCGTACCGTGCTGTGCGTAGCCGCAGTAGCAATCGCGGTTTTTTTCACTATTATTATGCAGTCAATGATGACTGGTATGATAGATAATATCGAGGAGGTGGTACGGACCTTTGAAACAGGTCACGTCAGTGTGGTTTCCACTCAATACGAGGAGGAAAAAGAATACTACCCCGTACAGTATCCGGTGTCGGATGGAAAAAGTATTGCCGAATTAACGACAGAAATCAGAAAGATTCCCGGGGTGAAGGCGGTTTTACCCCGAATCACCGCATTTGCCACCTTGCAAGATAGTACCGTCAAGCATGCTTTCCTGTGGGGCATCAAAATCAATGAGGAAAAAACGCTGAATCATTTTAACCTGACCGAGCGTACAGATGGGCTGGTCCAAGGGCGTTTTCCTGAGGAAGGCAAGAACGAGTGCGCCATCGGCGTAAGTATGGCGGGAAAGACTGGCTTGAAAATCGGAGACAAGCTCCCGCTCAAAACGGTTTCAGCGCAGTTTTCCGACAAGATGTGGAATCCAGTCATCACAGGTATTTTCAAATTTGATTATCAAAAATACGACGATGACGTAATTATCGTCCAATTCGACCGTTTACAAAAACTACTGGTTCTGGAGAACGGGACGCAACAGCTATTTATTTTCGCGGACAAGGCGAACATGAGTCGCTCCATTACATGGGCTGTAAACGCGTTTTTGGAAAACGGAGATATTGCACGAGATTGGCGGGACAACTACTTCGTGGCGATTATGCGACAGAGCATGGCGATTATGGTGATGGTTTACCTTGTATTCCTCATTGTGGCGAGTTTCCTCATCGTAAATACGGTGGTGATGATTATTCACGAGCGTATCAAGGAAATCGGTATGATGGGTAGTCTCGGTATGATGCAACGGGAAATTGTGGAGGTGTTTTTCTTTGAGGCGGTGTTTTTAGCAATCATCGGCTCGCTCGCAGGATGCCTTATCGGAGGGCTGGTAACTTTCATCGGCTCGTTCTTCCCGCTTGACTTCACCGCTATGACGGGCGGCGGTTTCAAAGAAATGCCGATGTCTGGCACCATCATCCTGAAGTTTTCACCGGCTATTCTAGTTCAAGGTTTCCTCTTCGGTGTGGTTATTTCGTCTATCTGCACACTAATTCCCAGTCTGAAGAGTGCGTTCATAGAACCTGTGGAGGCATTGAGGCGATAAAATCTTGTACGACGATTCAACAAATCGGGCGATAGTTCCGTACTTTTCGGGAAAGACCCTTGTAATGAGGGATTCGACAGACTCGTAAGTAAGCGCAAATTGTTGACTTTCTTAATTTGTTAAGCCGAGAAGTTCTCGAAATTGAAGTATACGCCATTTGTTTTGATGGGCTTTCTGACGAAGAAAGCGGTCCGGATTTACGGCCACTGGATGTCCGACCATTGACAAAAGCGGAACGTCCGTATAGGAATCCGAATAAAACCACAGGTCATACGCCGAAACGGAGCGCTGCTTGATCCAGGCTTCAACAGCCTCTTTCTTGTTTGCGCCGAAAAGCGCTTTACCAACGACTCTACCGGTGGTTTTTCCGTTTTCGAATTCCAAGCGGCTGGCAAGCGACTCTTTGATGCCTAAAAATCTCTCCAAAGGGCGGATGAGGTTGTAAAAAGACGAAGTCGCTAGTATCACTTCTCCGCCTTCATTTTGAATCCGTTTGATGAGCCGCTCGCCTTCCCGGTAGACGTTACGCAATAGTCGATGTTTGAAACAACTTTCCGCCACCTCGTCTATTGCGGACTCGTCGATTCCCGCCATATGAATGAGAGCTTTCTCGATAAAATCAAAATGAATCACGCCGAATTTATAACGAAGCCAGTCTAAGGGAAGTTTCCCCAACTGTTTCAACGAAATTCTATTCTGGTTTAAGGCTTCCAATAGAAAATGGTAAGCTGTTGATTTTCTGATTAACGTGTAATCAATATCAAAAATGTGAATCATGCATTCCTTTCAAAAATGTAAATTTAAATCCTATTAAATAGTTTATGTTTTTACGTCTACATATCGGACTGAGAACCGATGAATTCCAAATATTGAGCCTCTTTTTGCGCTTGTTCTGTGTAAGGACCGCGCATCTCTTCGGGAAGCAATTTCGCCATCTGCCCCATAAGCTCGTCAAGTAGGATTTTGCGCATCGCCTTATCCACACGTCCGTTAGTCTTGAACTTAAATGGATGTCCAACCCTGAACTGGAAAGGCGTCCGCTTGAAGCGTCTGATGTTTTTCCAAATATCCTCTCCACCGTAATGGACGATTGGAAGTACTGCGACCCCGGTATCAAGGGATAATTGGACGACCCCGGCTTTTCCTCTGCCCAAGATACCGGTCTTACTTCTGGTGCCTTCCGGCATAATACACACGAAAAACCCTTTCTCCATCGCTTCTCTTGCCCTCTTGAAAGCATCGCCGATGGATCCTTTGCGATCAATAGGTATGGCTTCATACGTATCGAAGATAAATGCCATCAGGGGATTCTTCCACGTTTCGGCTTTCACCAGCCCTGTGAGCAGAAGCGGATAACTGTGCGCAACAAGAATCGGCACTTCCAAAAAATTGATGTGATTTACCGCGAGGATAAGAGGCTGTGACACGGCGCGCATGCGGTTTAAAATGTCGGTAAACTCTTTACTATCTATTTTGCAAAGCGTGTCGAGAACCCGTTTTATGACTGCATTCACGATAGCCCGTCTGACTTTATTCATAAGAACCTCTCTTGAAATCAGAAATATCCTGTCTCAACTTCAATTCATTAGAACAAATTATAATATATTTTTCGGAAATAAGCAATATCTACACGCGCATATTAGTATAGAGGAGAAACAGAGGATGGGAACGGGGTTTCGTTTGGAAATCAGCGATAGGCTTTAACGCAACCATCCTGTTCTTTCTCACGATTTTATGAATTTGCTTTTGCTGATGAGGCGCAAGGCATTTGGAATGCAGGTTATCGTCAACTCTTTGCCGTCAAAACAGATAGTTTCCCCATCGCAATGAGCGGCCATGCCTCTTTCCAGGGCCTTGAGAAAAAAGCGGGAGCCTCGTCCATAGGTCGTCTCCTCACATTCGGTTTGTTTGCCTTTTGGGTACTTGAGGACGATGTTGAGGAGCCGCCTCCTTGAATCTGGATGCCTGATGACGCAAAAATCCAACAACCCATCGTTGAGGAGAGCATTAGGTCCCATGAAGAAGGAGCCGCCCATACGTCTGCCATTTACGATAGATACGATGATGGATGACTCGATGAAGGTCTGGTTGTCGTGATGAATCTCCAGAACAGGAGACGGCTCAAATTTGGCAACCGTGATGACCGCGCCGAGAACGTACCCAAGGGAGCTGCGGATATTCATCTTCGCGGCTTCAAAGCCAACCTTAGTGTCAAAACCTATACCTATGCCGTTGACGAAATACCTGCCATTGGGAAAGAAGCCTCCATGCACGAGCCCTACGTCAAGGGGAATAGCAGCGCCTTCCAAGAGGATTTCGAGCGCCTTCTCCGGATCATGCGGCACTTGAGCGCTGTAGGCGAAGTCATTGCCCCGTCCTATGGGAAGAATCCCGAAAAGCGGTGTACCCCCCCCCCCCGTGAGGGAACTATCTCGGGTCAAAAGCCCGTTCACTACCTCGTTACACGTACCGTCTCCGCCGGCCGCAACCGTCACGCCGACAGTCGTATCCGACAGTCCGCGTGCAATCTCCAAGGCATGTCCGGGCTTTTCGGTCAGTACTATCTCAAAATCGGCGCCAGCCTTCTTCAAAAGATTCTCAATCTGGGGATAAGCTTTTATCGCTTTCCCTTTCCCGGCAATGGGATTTAGAATGACAAACAATTTTTTCTTACTTTGAGTCATAATTATTCATTATAACACGTCTATCGGAAATAAACAAGGTCGTTCACATGGCAATCTGGGAGAAAACAACTATTTTTGTAACTCTTTTAGAGAACAATTTAATACGATTTAAATTTACTAGTTGACTTAATACAAAATATAATAGATAATAGAGAAAATATATGAAAGAGAAGCTCTGGTTGGTCATTTTTATATTCTCTGTCTGCCGCCTTTTTGCAATAGGGGAGCAAGTTTTTAAAATAGGCGCGAGCGTAGGCTGGACTTTGTTTGAAAAAAGAGACGGCGTTACGGAGTCGGAGTCGCAGAGACCGTGGACTGTACTTGCCCTCGTGCCGGTGAAATCAGTGAACCACAATGCTGATATGTTCATCGGTTTTGACGAAGCTAAGCCGTCAAATTTTTACGACAAGCAAGGGCGTTACACGGTGGAAACACCTGATAGGGTGGGGCAGGTGGGCGCTCTATCAGCCCGTATGGGCAGGGGCGCCGCACGCTTCTTTGGAAACAAAGGCGTCGTGGTAAAGCCCGTGTCAGTGTCTGCCCAGCTTTCACCGGGCAGGCATTGGGGAGACTTCTCTATAGAATTTTGGATTCAACCCTTCAACATGGGAAATGGCGAAGAGATCGTCCAGTGGTCGGCGGTGACCCGTTCTGCGGATGGGTACGTACGCCAGAGTGTACGGTGCATTTCCGTAAAAAACCATTTCCAATGGACGTTTTCCGGATTTTTCATCGCGCCCCCAGGCGCCATAGCGCAACGAGAAATCACTCTGGTCGGAACTTCATCCATTGTTCCAAAAATATGGTCCCACCACATTATCCGTTTCGACTCCCAGACAGGGCTTCTCGAATACCTGGTCAATGGACAACCGGAAGCTGTTACCTACACGACAAGTACGGCACGGGAAGGCGGCGAAGTCTATACACCGCTGATAGGTGAAAACGGCGTTCTGACAATAGGCGATGGGTTCATTGGCTTGATGGACGAATTCTGTATTCACTCGGATTTCGCGGGCGTAAGCATCGTTAAATACCCGGACAAGGGCGGCCGTGTAGAAACGCGAAGTATTGATTTGGGTGAGCCGAACAGCCTTGTCGTCCGCGTGGACGCTTCGACGGGGAGAATGTTCACCCGCAACAACATACCGCATAGTGAATTCGCGGGTAGGGGTATACGGCGTTTTTCAGACGATGCGGAACTACAATTTTTCATCCGATCCTCGGAGTCCCCTTACGTATGGAATACTGACTGGCGCGTCTTTGCGCCGGGTAAAGACTTGGACAATACACGGGGTAGATACGTGCAGATAGCCGTGCAATTCTACCCAAGCGGCGATGGTGAAACAAGCCCTTACTTGGACGAAATCGGTATCGTCTACAAGCCTGACGAGCCGCCTCTGCCGCCAACACTGGTTACAGCCATCGCTAAAGACGGAGCTGTCGTTCTCGCGTGGAAAAATAGCCCCGATATTGATACAATGGGTTATTTCGTGTATTATGGAGAACATACGGGGGAGTATTTCGGGGAAGATGCTCTTCAGGGCGCATCGCCTATTGACGTGGGAAACAAAACCGGGGCGCGTATTGACGGCTTGAAAAACGGGACCCTTTATCATTTTGCGGTTTCCGCTTACGATGGACTGAATCCGCCTCATCTGGGGATGTTTTCACGAGAAGTGTCGGCACGTCCGTTGCGGAGTGAATGAGAAAGAGATTTAACTGCTGAACCTGTGGTTCGTACTATCTTTAGTTAATTATATTTAAGGAGAAAAACATGAATAATTTCGAAACGAACAAAATTATCAAACTCATCAACAACGGCGCTTTTACGGATGCCGAAAAGCTTTTGCAGAATGTCCTTAAAAAGAGTGATGATAGTTTGGCGCATTACCTCAAGAGCATCGTGTTTGCGAAAAGCGCTCGGTTCAGTGAAGCTGAAGCCGAGCTTCTGGGTATGCTTGAAAAGAACTCCCGCGACGTTGAAGCTTTGAGCGTACTTGCTATTATCTACCGCAGGCAGAATAAGCTTAGAGACGCGCTCGGTATCCTCAACGAGGCGGTCGAAATTGACCAAAATCGGGCGAGATTTTATTATTATATAGCCGATATTCAAGTACTGGAGGGCAACTTCAAAGCCGCTTTCATGGCTTACGCAAAAGTGATTGAACTTGATTCTAATTTTTCGCCTGCTTACAACAATTTGGGTATCGTTTACTTCAAGTGCCATGAGTTCAACAAGTCGGTGAACATTCTTCGTCAAGGCGTAAACCTTGCAGGAAACAACCCGAAATTTCACTTCAACTACGCCATTGCCCTGTCTTCGGTGAATATGGTGCGGGAAGCCGTACATGAATACGAAATCGCCCTCGAACTCAAGCCGTACTGGATATCCGCTCTGAACAACCTCGGCGTAATGCAGGCCAGACTGGATAACCTTGACCGTGCGGGCGGTTCGTTTGACCTCATCTTGGACGAAGATCCGTTTAACGCGGAGGCGTGGAACAATCTCGGCGTGGTTCTGGCAAAACAAGGCTTCAGAGAAGAAGCCTTGCACCATTTCCACCGGGCGCTTGAGGCATGGGGAGATTACGAAGACGCGAAGCTGAACATCGAGGTGCTTGAGATGAACAAGAACAATTTTGTTTTTTCTCTGTTTAATATGTTGATGGAGGAGGATATGGATATTCCCATCAACATACCTAAAACGCAATCGAATCCTTTGCAAGGCGAATATTTGAGTTTCCCAATTCAGAATATCGTAGACTTGCTCAAATATCTCAAAGATATAACAGCTTTTCTGCCCCAAGACGATAGGGATGATTTCATCCACAGCGATATGCGTCTCAATATTGAGCATATCATCAATACATTTGAAGGACGGCGTGGGATATTACAGGAGATTCAGGTGACAGAACTGAAAAAGAAAGAGATAGCGGACGCAGAATCTGAAGAATCCAGTGGAAAAGAGCTGAAAGCATCGGAATTGTCCGATTTCTTTAAGTATCTTGAGCAATTAACGAGCAATATCCCGGATGCTTCTCTGGCAGAATTGCTTGCGAACAAAATCAAGAAAGCTGTCGCCACGATAAAATGACAAAAACGATAGATAGAATTCAACGTTACATAAATAATATGCCAAGTCTTCCTACGTCTATCTCAAAAGTAACAGAAATTTGCGATAATCCTAAGACAAGTCCGTCGGACTTAACGCGGATTATCTCTTTGGATCCGGTCTTGATGGGTAAAGTGTTGAAGCTCGTCAACTCCGTGTATTACGGGATGAAGAATCAACAGGTTACCAGTCTGGCGCGGGCTATTATCATACTGGGATTGAACACGGTGAAGAATCTAGCCTTATCGACCGCGATTTTGGGGAATCTTTCACGCGCCGAAAAAAACGATAGCGGAGTCAACAGAGCGGAATTCTGGCAACATTCCCTCTGTGTGGGAGTCACAGCGAAACTACTCGCTATGAAACGGGGTATTGACCATAAATCGATCGAGGAGTACTTTATCGCGGGACTACTACACGACATCGGAAAAATTCCTATAAGTCAGGCTATTCCTGAATATTTTCCATCTATTAAGAAGTTGATTGACAGCGAAAAAGAACCGCTCTTCAAGGTGGAATACAAGATGCTCGGCTTAAACCATTGCGATGTGGGGCTTATGATAGCTAATACATGGAAACTGAACGGGGCTATCCGTGACAGCATAGTTTATCACCACAGTTACTCGAATTATACGGGACCTCACAAGGACATTCTACTCACTGTTGCCGCGGCGAATTTCTTTGTAAACACCGAAGGCTTGCAGTCTTCGGGTGATTCTAGCCCGGAACCGCTGAATCCCACTGTCCTTTCAACACTCAACATTACGGATAGTGTTTTTTCGGATATTTGCGACTCTTTGATAAAAGAGGTCGAAAAGGCGAAAGTGTTTCTTCATATATGATTTACGGTATTAAAAGGAGGTTTAAATGTTATCGGTACGTTTTTGGGGGACACGCGGTTCAATTCCCTGTCCCGGTCCTTCCACTATAGTGTTCGGTGGGAACACATCATGTCTTGAAATCCGGGCGGATGAAAGACTCATTGTCGTTGATTTGGGAACGGGCGCTCGTCTTTTGGGCGAATTCCTTGTAGAAAATGATTCCAAGAAGGGTCCTATTGATGCCGATATCTTCATCACCCACACCCATTGGGATCATATCATAGGCTTTCCACTTTTTTCCCCTCTCTTTATACCGACCACGAAACTGCGGCTATGGGGTCCCGTTTCCTTTGGGGAAAAAACGCTTGAGTCCATATTGAAAACCCAACTCGACTACCAGTTTTGGCCCATACGGATGAGTGAACTCTCCGCAAAAATGGAATTCGCTGAATTGCGAGAAACCATTATTGATTTGGGAAATGATCTTGTCGTCAAAACCAAGTATCTGAACCATCCGATTCTCTGTCTCGGCTATCGTTTTGAGTACCGCGGGAAATCCGTTGTAACGGCCTATGACCATGAGCCATTTTACAACTTGTTTCCCACCGATAAAACTTCCCCTTCTTATGACGAGTATGCGGCGCAAGAGGGTGAACTCACAGCGGTAGAAGAAAACGAAAAGATGATAGAATTTTTTAAGGATGCGGATGTATTGATTCACGACAGCCAATACACGGAAAAAGAATATAACAACGGTAAACAAGGCTGGGGACACGCAACTTTTGAGTACGCGGTCGGTCTGGCGCAAAAGACTCATGTGAAGAAACTCATCCTGTTTCACCACGACCCAAGCCATACAGATGCGATGCTTGAACAATTTGAACAAGATTATCAGCAGAAACCTGCAAAAGGACTGCTCAATCGCGCAAAGAGTCTTGGTAACACCACTCATATCACTATAGCGCGCGAAGGTATGACGACGGAGGCTTGATAGTGAATGGCATTTGTTATGAGAAGCTGTTCATTATGTACTCATGACTCTTCGTTAAATGATGTTTCGTAAAATTTTAATGGTCATTTTTAAAACCCTCGTTATTCTCGCGGCGCTTACTATCGTTTTTTTGATTGCTGGTGTGTGCATTGCAATCAATTTGAACGCTCCACCGGATAGAGAAAAACGGGAGATCTTGTTCGAGGTGGAGCAAGGTGAAAATGCCAGTGTTATTGGTCTGCGGCTCGAAGATATGGGTTTCATTAAAAGCAAGTGGTTCTGGTATGCCTTGAATCGATGGAAAAAGGAATCGCTAAAAACTGGGTCCTACAAATTGGAACTTCCAGCGACCCAGATGGAAATCTACGGCGTTTTGACGCGGGGAAAACAGACGCTCGTTAAAGTAACCATTGCCGAGGGGCTTACGGCGAGTAAAACTGCCCATATCTTTGAAGAGGCAGGGGTTTGTAAAAAAGAAGAATTCTTGCAAGCGGTGGAGAACGAGGAACTCCTCGCTCGCTACTGTATTCCCGCGTCCGGTTTTGAAGGCTATCTTTTCCCGGACACTTATTTTTTTGAGGAACATTACCCGGCCGAAAAGGTCGTTCAGGTATTAGTGGATAATTTCTTTAAGCATTTTGAGGAAATCGCCGGTGATGGACTTTCCCCTCAGGAGGTTTTCGAAAAAGTAACGCTTGCATCCATTGTGGAGCGGGAGTATCGACTCGAAGAAGAAGCGCCTGTTATGGCCGGTGTATTTTTCAACAGGATGGAAATCAATATGGCGCTCCAATCCTGTGCTACTGTCGAATACATCATCACGGAAATTCAAGGAAAGCCCCATCCGGAAACGCTTCTCACCCAAGACACGAAAATAAAAAATCCCTACAATACCTATATTCACAAGGGACTACCGCCTGCTCCCATTTCTAATCCGGGGTATGTGGCGCTTAACGCGGTTCTCAACCCTGCGCCCAGCGATTACCTTTACTTTAGGCTCATTGACCCATCATCCGGCAAGCACTACTTTTCAAAAACCTTCGACTCGCACATCAAAGCAGGTAAACTCTACGTCAAGAAATGAGGCGGCTTTATTCATGCGGGGCTGGAGGCGTAAGAAAAACCATCCCGAAGGAGGGTTTTGGGGGCGGGCGGAGATCGTTACGCCGCGCGTTTCTTTCTTTGTGGAAGGGACGGAATGATGGCATCAAACAGGAGGCGCCCCGCGCCAGTGAGGTGCGCGTTCAGGGACTGGGGCGCGACGGGAACAACGGCATTGAAGGCCGCAGGATCCTACATTGGCGTGGAAGCATAGCTTTAAAAA
Organism: Treponema sp.; assembly: GCA_031258305.1. Taxonomy (GTDB): domain Bacteria; phylum Spirochaetota; class Spirochaetia; order Treponematales; family Breznakiellaceae; genus JAIRKH01. Next base: position 21,040 of record JAIRNA010000044.1, read on the forward strand.
GCTGTCGCGGCACCATTATTGTTGTTAGCGACTGAAGGTAGCGGTGAAATATTGAGAAAGAATTTTGAAACAGATGAGGTGAAAGCATTATTATATATTTTTGATAAACTGATAGATATAAACAAAAAGCTGGACTGACGTTGACAAAGCGGCGGAATATTGATAGGTTATAGGCGGCGTCTTAATATAGAGAAAGGAGAAGCATATGGATGACGTAATACAACCACAGATGGGGCTGACCTTTGAGCATATATGGTCTACTATACTGGAGCTTGCCGAACAGCACAAAGAAACTGAAAGGTTTTTGAAGGAATCGAAAGCGGAGACCGAAAGGTTTTTGAAAGAATCGAAAGCGGAAACAGACCGGCGTTTTCAAGAGTGCGCGGAACAGCTTGCCGAACAGCACAAAGAGACTGAAAGGGCAGTCAAAGAGCTTGCGGAACAGCATAAAGAGACTGAGCGGACTATAACGAAAATGAATCGAGAGCTTAATCAAGCTATCGGAAAGCTCGGCAACCGCTTCGGCGAACTGGTTGAGCATTTGGTCTCGCCGAATTTGCTCGAAAAGTTCAAGGTGCTCGGCTACGCTTTCGGCAAAAGCAGCCCTCGCGTCAAATACAAAGACGTAAACACCGGAGAAATCCTTGCGGAGGTTGACGCGCTGCTTGAAAACGGCGATTGTGCGCTTGCCGTAGAGATTAAAGCGGACCCCTCAATTGAGGATGTCAAAGACCACATTAAACGCATGGAGACCCTGCGGGGCTATGCTGACGCACATAATGACAGGCGGGATTATCTCGGAGCAATAGCGGGAGGCATCGTTGGGAACAACGTGAAGAACTACGCGCTCAAGAATGGGTTCTACGTGCTGGAACAGTCAGGGGACACGATGAGCATCGCGGCGGTCCCCGAAGCGTGGGAGCCCAAGCGGTGGTGATGCAAGAAGCGGCGGCTCATGCCGGAGACCGCCCAAGGCGCGCCCCGGAGCTTGACTCCCCATTGTCATACGTTATACGGCAAAGAAGGAGAGAAGACAAATGAAAAAAGCAATACTGAGCGTTGTATTATTGGCAACCGCTTGTATGCTGTTCGCCGCGCCCTCAATTAAAAAATCACGGTGACCGTCAAAAACGAATGCGACTGGGATGTGTCGGTAGGACTAGGACGCGGCGTAAATTCTTATTCTTTCAACGAGAAAGAAAAGGAAAGAAGTTCAAAAAAGTATACGGGCGCACTGCACATAACAGGTCTGTTTACGCTGCGCCGCCAGGAGGCGGCTCGGGCTGCATTTTGGCTAGGTCATTGCGGAGGCACACTTGGGCGGCACGAAAACTTGCAACGTCAAAGTATCCGTCTACTGGGTGGCGATAACCATAGTATTTTTGACGTAACAGATTCTGGTTATACCAATGGACAAACATTTACCGCAACAAGAAGTGTATTACTAATACACACCCCATCAGGGGGTACCAAAGCTAACCATGTTGTAAGCGCAACTGTGGTTAGCTTTGGGGCATGCACGTCATATAAGCCCACAAATGACAAGCTCGCTACTAATCTCCATAGTCGCCTATGGCTTCGGCCGCAAGATCCGCACCGCCTCTGTCCGTCGATTCCTCGACGTAGACCTCAGGTTGTTTCAGTCGAGCCTGTTTCCGTGGATTTTCTACAGTGGACTTTTTGCGGAGACTTTTCGAGGGTTTCGTCCGTCTGGCACTTCTAGTCGTGGAACAAGTCTTGCCTTTAGAGAGGCGTTCTCGAGCCGATACCATATCGGAAAGCGCCAGTTCCGCGGCCGCCTTCACTGCCCGCGCCTGTTCTACGGTTATGCGGCACTTCTCGGCAATATCCTCGGGATCTGCCTTCGCAATACGCTCAAGGCTTGCATACATCTTCATAATGGTCGCCGCGGTTTTCGCGCCAATAGAGTCGATGTTTTCAAGCACCGCGAAACAGACATCTTGGGAACGTAATTTTTGATTAAAAGACGTAGCGAACCGATGGGTTTCATCACGGACGAACTGTAACACCTTGAGACCCTCGTTTCGGCGCGAAAGCTTGATGGGAGTCTCGGCAGCGGGCAACCACAGTTCCTCGTCCCGTTTGGCAAGCCCCACAATGTCGATGTTAAGTCCCAAATCGTCGAGTACGGTTTTTGCCGCATTTACTTGTCCAAGTCCTCCGTCAACAAGGATAAGATCAGGCATATCTTTTTTCTCCCGCTGAAGCCGCGAATAACGGCGTTTCACTACTTCACGCATGGCCGCAAAGTCATCTACGATGCCAATGACGGTACGTAATTTGAAAGTCCGGTAGTTCCGCTTATTCGGCACGCCCTCCTTAAAAGAAACAAGAGATGCCACCGGATGTTTGCCGTCGAGTTGGGCGATATCAAAGCCTTCGATACATTCAGGACGCCGTTGCAGTCCCAGTACCCGCTGAAGCTCGTCAAGCGCCGGACCAGCGCCCCGCTCTTTGATGCGTTTACGTAAATCTTCGTCAGCGTTCATCTGCGCCATAGCCATCACTACAGCGTGTTGCCGCTCATCCGGTGTTAAGATATCCGGTATCCGCCCAAACGTTTCAAAAAACCACTTTTTTAACACCGAGAGAGTTTCCATCAACGGCGTTATTTCAGAAAATGGCGCGCATCCCTCTGCTTTTGCTTTTAAACAACTGGCGATGGAGCTTTCTTCTTCCATTCGTATTCTATCTTCTCCAGCCGTTTCGGAAATATTTTTATCTCCAGTCTCTTCGCCTTCAACGGCGCCATTTTGCACTCCGCGTTCCCTCTCTACCACATTTTTAATAAAAATTTTTGTCGGCGGCGGACAATCTTCTCCATAATAGGACATGATGAACGTTATGAGAGTCTCGTCTTCATTTGCCGCAGACTGAGTACGGAAAAGGTTTCTGTCAATCATCTTGCCACCGCGTAAAGAGAAGAAGACGATACTGGTCAAGATGCCTTCGCTTGCTATGGCGATATAGTCTCGCGCTTCGCCTGAGATATCCATCATAACGGATGTGTTCATATTAAGCACTTCGATGGAATGGATGGTGTTACGGAATTCGGCGGCTTTCTCGAAGTTAAGGGCCGCAGACTCACGGTGCATGGATTCCGTCAATTCTATGATGAGGGATTCCGTGTCTCCTGATATGATTTTTTCTACTTGATCGAGTAATTTCTGGTAGTGTCCAGTGGAAATTTTACCGCAACAGGGCGCGAGACACCGCCCGATATGGAAGTACATACAAGGGCTCTCGCGTTTATACATGGTGCGGCATTTCCGAAGAGGGAATACTTTTTCAATCAGTTCCATGAGACTGTCAACCGCCTGCACATTTGGATAGGGACCGAAGTATTTAGAGCCGTCTTCAATGACGCGCCGAGTTTTGAACACACGAGGGAATTTTTCTTCGGTGATACGAATGACGGGATAGGATTTCCCATCTTTTAGGTCTATGTTATATTTCGGTGAATATTGTTTAATAAGCGTATTTTCGAGTATCAGAGCCTCATATTCGCTGGGGGTCAGAATGGTTTCAATAGCTACGGTATGTCTTATAAGCGCCATAGTCTTTGGGTCTTTTTCACCCGAAAAGTAGGAACAAAGCCTGTGACGCAAAATTTTCGCCTTGCCCACGTAGATGATACGCCCCAACCCGTCTTTCCAAAGGTAAACCCCAGGTTCCAGTGCCGCATCATGGGCAAAGGCTTTTAAAGTGTCTAATATTTCCATTTTCTCCATAAAATATTGAGTCTCGATTTATTAACAAAATTTTCTACTTCCGCTCGTTTGCCTTTGCGAGAAATTTCTCATTATTGACGATGAACCGCTCGTGGGTTCCCTCTCCAATGAGACCAGATTCATCCCATGCGCTCACCTTGAACACCATTCGGCGTCCATCTATTTCAATGAGTTCTCCCCGCGTATGAATGGTCTTACCAATCACCGAAGGGGCAAGATGTTTCACATTCACCGCGGAACCAACTGTGGAAAAGCCCGACTCAAGCCCTTGCTCAATAGCCATAACGCAGGCTTTTTCCATGTAGCCTATCATTGATGGGGTCGCAAACACTTCAAGAGCGCCGCTTCCCCATACTTTTGCCAGTTTATCAGGCGTAACAAACGTTACAGCCTCGCCAACATCACCTATTTTCATAATTTACTCCATACCTTCTATTCCGCGTTCCCTACTCCTCGCCTCGAATCTGCACACGACGGATTTTGCCACTTATAGTTTTAGGCAATTCTGTGACAAACTCGATGATGCGGGGATATTTGTAAGGAGCGGTCGTTTTTTTTACGTGATTCTGAAGTTCCACCTTGAGCGCATCAGACGGCGCGTAGCCTTTGGACAGCACGATGGTCGCCTTAACGACGGTCCCGCGGTCAAGGTCAGGCACGCCAGTAATGGCACATTCAAGCACCGAAGGATGTTCCATGAGTACGCTTTCCACCTCGAAGGGTCCGATACGGTAACCAGAACTCTTGATAACATCGTCAGCCCGCCCAACAAACCAGTAGTAGCCGTCCTCATCCCGCCATGCCATGTCGCCCGTGTAATACACGCCGTCATGCCACACACTTGCAGTCAACTCCGCGTCTCGGTAATAGCCCTCGAACATTCCATCAGGCTGACGTCTGTCTGTGCGTACGACTATTTGCCCCTCATCGCCCATATCGCAGGATGACCCGTCTTCTTTCAACAAGTCAATGTCGTAGCCGGGCGATGGTTTACCCATTGAACCGGGTTTGGGTCTCATCCACGGGTAGGTACAAAGGGTTACAGTCAGCTCAGTCTGCCCATAACATTCGCGGAGTTTCAAGCCTGTTCCCTTGAGCCATTGCTCGTAGATTTCGGGATTTAATGGCTCGCCTGCAACCGAGCAGTTTTTTAGGCAAGAAAAGTTGTATTTGCTCAAATCTTCCTTTATGAAGAACCGATAAATGGTCGGCGGCGCACAGAAGGTCGTTACTTTGTACTTAGTGATGACTTCAAGCAGTTCACGCGGTACGAATCTATCGTAATCATAGACAAAAACCGCGGAACCGCAGAGCCACTGCCCATAGATTTTACCCCATGCGGCTTTTGCCCAGCCTGTGTCGGCAACGGTGAGGTGGAGTCCTCCTTCTTGCACCTGCTGCCAGTATTTCGCGGTAACGATGTGTCCCAGCGGGTACACAAAGTTGTGTTGAACCATTTTCGGCATACCGGTGGTGCCGGACGTGAAATACAGGAGCATAATGTCGTCGTTGGTGTTGACATTCGGCGGGCGTTTGAATTCCAAAGGTTCAACCTGACGCATTGCCTTAAAATCCACCCAGTTTTCCGTTGACAGTGGGGACGTTCCGTCTATGCGATGGATGCTTCGGGAAAACGCCTTGTAACGCAAGGTATGATTACCTTCGGCTTTCAGCTTGGCTTCCGCTTCATCCACACGGAGCATAATGTCTTCGTCCACGCAGACAACGCCTTCCACATCCGCTGCTTTGCACCGATACACGATATCTTTGGCCGTGAGGAGATGGGTCGCGGGAATGGCGATAGCGCCGATTTTATGCAAGCCTAGCAGGATGGGCCAATACTCGAATCGGCGTTTGAGTATGAGCATAACGGGCGAGCCTTTGTGGATGCCGGCATTTACGAGTGTATGCGCGGCTTGATTCGAAAAGGCGCTGATTTCCGCGTAGGTGAAGGACATCTCCGCGCCGTTTTCATCGCACCACACGAGCGCGGTTTCGTCGGGTTTTCCCTTTGCCAATTCGTCGACCACGTCGTAGGCGAAGTTGAAATTCAGTGGAGCGGTTACAGAAAAATTGGCGTAAAGGTCTTCGTAAGAATCGAAATTCGTTCTTTGAACAAAACGTTCTAACAAGCTGTTTTTCATAGTATTTAGCATAGTATTTTTGCGGCTTTTAGACAAGGGGGGCTAAACGGCGCTTCTCGTAAAGGAATCGGAAGAAAGGGTTGGGGCGGTTTCAAGACACGGAGAAATAGAAAATAATTTGGTAAAACTCATCCTCAAAGGATTAAAAACAAAGAGAATTGGTATGAAAAGTATAAGATCCATTGACAATTCTTGTTTCTTAAGCATAATATATTCCTATGCAATGTTAACATGCATATTCGGAAGATTAATTCTGGAACGGCGGATAGTGCAAAGAGCGATTACAGGGTGCGGATTTATTACAGAATTATGCCCCAGGGCGGCGCAACGGGAGAACACGCGACCGGTTCAAAACGAGAGTTGATGTCGCCCCCCCCAAAAAAAAAAAAGCGGAGATGAGCTTCCCCATTTGGTATTTACCCGCAAGAAAACGCACCGTTTTGGCTTTGCCGAAGAAGATAGGGGGGGGGCGAGTCTATTTCTGCCTGTGTTCGGGTCAACAAGCCCCCGCATATCGGGTCAACAAGCCCCCGCATGTCGGGTCAATCAGCCCCCGCATGTCGGGTCAACAAGCCCCCGCATGTCGGGTCAACAAGCCCCCGCATGTCGGGTCAATTAGCCCCCGCATGTCGGGTCAATTAGCCCCCGCATGTCGGGTCAATTAGCCCCCGCATGTCGGGTCAATTAGCCCCCGCATGTCGGGTCAATTAGCCCCCGCATATCGGGTCAACAAGCCCCCGCATGTCGGGTCAAGGAGGGTCGTGGGGGTCCGATTGCGGATGCCATTATCCCAGACGCCGTGTAAAACCGCGTCGAGTAGTACCGAGTGAAATCAGACGGGGTATTGAGCCTTTCCTAAAACGGCGGTGAACATCGAACCAAGACTCCTCCGCTTTTAGGCGGGGGAGTTTCAAGCACTGAATAAAAGAGAGGTAAGTATGGTATTACTTATAGACAATTACGACAGTTTCTCGTACAACCTGTATCAGCTCATCGGGAGCTTGGCTCCGGATGTTAAAGTTGTGCGGAATGACGGTATCGGACTTGCAGACATTGTGGTTCTCAATCCCAGCCATATCGTTATATCGCCTGGTCCGGGGAGGCCGCGAGACGCGGGTATATGCGAACAGGCGATTGCGGCTTTTGCCGGCAAAATTCCCCTCTTGGGCGTGTGCCTGGGGCATCAGGCGATATGCGAGGTATTTGGCGCGACTATCACCTATGCAAAGACGCTGATGCATGGCAAGTCCTCCGCGGTAACGCTGGACTGCGGCTGCCCCCTTTTCGACGGACTGCCATCTGTGATTCAGGCTGCCCGCTACCACTCGCTTGCCGCCGACCCTTCTACTATGCCGCACATGCTCACGGTTACCGCCACCGCGGACGACGGCGAAGTTATGGGCGTATGGCATAAAGCCTATGCCGTCTTCGGGGTACAGTTTCATCCTGAATCTATTCTCACCGTGCAAGGCGCAAGAGTTGTCCAAAACTTCCTCGCAATACACTGAGGCTTTCCCAAAACTTCAGTGTTTGGGAAAGCCTCTATTTACCCTTCGATTTTTTCTCTTATCTGTTCTGCAAGGGATTTTCTATCTTTTAATTTAACGGCAAGCAGGAATAGGGCTTTGCCTTTTGCGAGTTTTGCCCATATTTCGCCGATGTTGGCTTTTTCTTTGGTGTCGTCATTGGAAACAAGGTTTTCGCCTTTGTATTCCACAACCAGTAGACGGCCGTCGCAAAGCCGCGCCAGAAAATCGGGATAAAACCAGTCGGTAGATGTGGGAAGCCTGAATGAGAGGGGCTGCCGGTCAACGTTACGGAGCCAGAATTCAACTTCCGGTTCCTCGTCTATCGCCTTTGCACATTCAAGCTCCTCATTATTGAGGCCGTCGGGGATTTTAGCGTTTCCCAAATAATGTTTCTTGAACTTGTATGCGCCGTGGTACATTGGCAAATGGTCATACATTCCGGCGCTAAAAGAAAAACCCGTTTCAAAGTCCAGAGTCTTGCGCGCCTCCCTTTCAAACAGGGAAAAAGATGTATTCTTTGCCTGTTGGCGGGCGGCGGCAATTTTTGAAAGCAGCTTATGGAGGAGGGCATATTTCGCCGGCATGAGACC
>JAIRNA010000066.1 GCA_031258305.1 Treponema sp.
GGCGGGTATCTTTCTTTTTTCCTTGCAAACGTCTGTCTTTATGCTCGTCGTAACTATCGTCATCCTTGCCATTGTCAACATATTCGCGCTCACGAACATTCAGACGTATTACGCCTCGCTCTACCAGAACGCGGCTGTTTCCTCGATAAAAGCTCAGAGCGTCTATTCGTCTATTGAAAACATATCGATAGCTGTAGGGCCGGTTGTCTTCAGTTACATACTGGCAAATGAGATAGGTCTAGGTATGAAGCTGTTTGCCGCGGCCATGGCTGGCTGTGTATTTCTGTTCGCGGCTGTGTCGGGATTTTCCACTATAAGAAAGAGGCAACTGAAAGTCCGCGAAGAACGACGCTAATGAACAACCGTAAAGTCGCCATTTTATATGTCAAGAATTTTCATTTGATATGAAAATCATCAATGAGACGTCTCACTCTTTAGAAATCTTTTATTTTTGCCGATAAAAAAATATGAAGTCTATACTCAAGACATTTTCTGTTGTGGTAGTTTCTTTTTTTCTTATCAGCGCTTCTATTTGGGAAGGAGCTGTGGCTATTGCACCGGCAGATATTTTGCCTGAGACGGGTTTTTACGCAGCGACCAATTCTTTCCCGCAAAACACAGTAATCCGTGTTACTAATTTAGAGAACGAAAAAGCCGTGGATGTTACAGTGAGAGCTGGACTCAACAATCCAAGCCTTTTGATTCTCCTTTCAAAAGAAGCGGCCGCCGCGATATCGCTCCCGAGTCAATATACCGGTAGGGTGCGGATCATGCAATCTTCGGACGCGCCATTAGCCTTTTCAGCGATTACCGAAGGAAAAATTTCGTCCGGGGATCCAGACTATGATCCAACGGCTCTATTAGCCACGTCACCGCTTTCATCGACCCAGATTCCCGATGCAACTCCCCTAGAAACACGCCCGGAAGAAGCATCTACTAAAGACGATGTTATAGACGTACCGGAAGATTATGAACCGCCATCCGTGATTACGACGGCGCCAGAGACGCCGATTGAGGAAACTATCGCGGAAGAGATGCCGCCAGAGACGCCGATTGAGGAGACTATCGCGGAAGAGACGCCGCCAGAGACGCCGATAAAAGAACCGAACCCATTGGACAACGCTGATTTGGTCTTGGTTCCGTCTCAAGAGCGTCCACCTCAAGGGAAAATGGCGGTTCCGGAAGGACCCGAAGTAGCGCCTATAGAAGAAATAGAAAAAACCGATGGAGTTCCACCCACAGATCCTCAATATTCAGGGAGTTATTTTTCCGCGCCGGTAATTTCGCTGATGGAAAAAGGCAAATTTTATATTCAGCTTATGTCATTCAGAAAGCCTGAATTGGTCGGGAGCGCGATAACGACGATAAGGAAAGCTGAAAATACGGACAAGTTGATAATTCAGTCTGCGGAATTGAATGGTCAACCAATTTACCGTATCCTGTTGGGTCCCATGGACCGGAACGAAAGTCAGACGCTGTTGCAAAAATTTAAGAAGAGCGGATATGTAGATGCTTTTGTATGGATTGGGAAATAGCATAGTACAGGTAAAGCAAGGGTGAAAAATGAACCGGTGTATATACGCAAAGCAAGGGCTGGATCGCGTCTGCAATAGCGAGGCTATTGACAGATTCTCTAAAAAATGATATTGATGTTAAATAGGTTGAAACGCCGTTGAAAGTTTTATGATTTTCTAACGGTACTTTTAGGAGATGGTATGAAGAATAAATGGTTTCTCTTATGCGCAATAAGTTTAGCGGGCGTAAGCTTGTTCGCTCAACAGACCAAGAGCATTGACAACGCTATTCTAGAGGCTGGACAAAAGATTGAAAACGCTCTGCCTGAAGGGTCAAAGGTAGCGGTGCTTCAATTCGTTTCTTCTTCAAATAGGTTTTCTGATTATGTATTAGAAGAACTTATAAATTATTTAACAAATGGGCAGAAACTTGAAATTGTGGATAGACAGCGACTTGATTTGATTTTCAACGAACAAAAGTTTCAGAAAAGCGGCTATGTGAGTGATGAATCGATGCAGTCCATCGGCAATATGTTAGGAGCGCAATCCATAGTAACTGGCGGACTTGAGGAAGTAGGAAGCGTTTATCGGTTTAGAGTATACGCTATGAATGTAGAAAAAGCTATCCGCGAAGTATCTTACGCTGTGGATTTGAGTAACAATGAAGACAAGATAGTCTCGCTACTTGGCAAGAAGGGCGTGAGTACACAACCATCAACCACGCTAAACATCGGTGATATAGGACCGGGCGGCGGTATAGTCTTTTACAGGAGCGGCAAAACATACATGGAAGTCCGTCGCGTTGCGGGAAGCTATAATTGGAAGGATGCCCAAGAGATTGCAGAGCGGTCCAATGGCGGATATTCTAATTGGTACCTTCCGTCAAAAGACGAATTGAATTTGATTTATCAATCCGGCGTTATCCACGATTCGGGTAATTACTGGTCCTCAACGCAATCGAGTATGGTCAACGCATGGGACCAAAGATTCAGCAACGGACAACAGGGAAGTAAGGGGAGTAAGAAAACCGAGCGTTCCGTTCTCGCTATACGGGTTTTTAACAAGTGACGACTCCCAGTCACGCAGGCAATTATGGGCCGTTCATAGTCTTTGTCAAGCCCCTAATGGCTTAAATTCCCCCTTTTTACATTTTTTCTCTTTATCTGAAGAAGGCCGGAGTGTCTCCGCATGGGGACACCCCGGCTTTCTTATTTTCCTCGTTGTATTCCGCGCCGCGTTGCGGCTTATGGAAGAAACCACCCATATGGGCGGTTGTATAATTTGCCGGCGGGCATTAAACGCATATTTTCTATAGGAGGTTTTTTTATGAAAAAGAAACTGTTTTTTGCGGGAATGGCGGCGTTGCTGCTGTCATTCGGATTGGTTTTGATGGGTTGCGACAACGGCGACAAGGACGATGCCAACACTGACCCAAAGACCTTGGTCATTACAGGTAT
>JAIRNA010000072.1 GCA_031258305.1 Treponema sp.
CGCGGGTAGGGCTTCGGACGTGAGACGCAAAATTGCCGAATCCGTGCAAGCGCTCAATACAAACATCGAGAACAGTAAGTCTGTTGAACAACAGCTCTATGTATTCAAGACAAGGTAGCTGGCTAAAGTTGCCCCACAACTCAAAATCTTGAATTATGCCCGCATCAATTCGCCTCTGCATTTAATAAATGCAGGATTGAAATTCCTTTTATTAAAAAGCTTGCATTTTAACGTCTTGTGTAAAATGTTCTTTTTATATAGAATACAAGAAATCTTTAAATAATGGGGGCATTCATGTCAACAGAAACGACAGCATGTTGTGAGGGGGAATTACAATTTCCCGCGGAACTTATATCTTTTATTGATGAGTGGAAGGTGAAACCGGGTAGTCTTATTATGATACTGCACAAGACACAGGAAACCTTCGGATATATTTCTCGTAAAGCCGCTGAACAGCTTTCCCGTATGACTAACATTCCTCTGGCGAGGATTTACGGGGTCATCACCTTCTACCACTTCTTTAAAACCACAGAGCCGGGCAAACACAAAATTTCGGTATGCCTGGGAACCGCCTGCTATCTCAAGGGTGGCGCTGACCTAATTGAGGAGGCGCGGAAAATTTTGAATCTTGATCCAGGCGGCGTCACCACGGATGGACTCTTTTCGATTGACGAGGTGCGTTGCGTGGGTTGTTGCGGTCTTGCGCCGGTGATGACCGTAGACGGTGACACCTACGGTAAGCTAGTCAAGGACCAACTACCGGAAATCTTTGCAAAATACAGTTAAATAGTGAGGGATTTGAGAGCGGGCTATTGTTAGGTAAATGAGACTCAAACGCAAACGTCGAATTATCGTAGTTTGCGCGTTTAAACGATGTTTAGTAACAAAGAACCTACTCCCAATTCTCAACAGAGGAGACTATTTTGCATTTCACCTTAAATGACCTTATTGTAGACATTACTCAGAACGGTGCGGAGTCCGGCGCGGAGCTTGTAGAACTTTTCATTGCGGAAACCTATTCTCCAGAAAAAGCCGAAATTCGCTTCACGGTACGGGATAATGGTAAAGGTATGGACAAAGAGACGCTTCAGCGGGCGACCGACCCGTTTGTAACGGACGGAGTAAAACACCCGCACCGTAAGGTAGGGCTGGGACTCCCGTTTCTGATACAAACCGCGGAACAGTCTGGTGGAGGGTGGAACATCGACTCTATGCCCGGCAAAGGCACGACCGTAACCGCTTGGTTCGACCTCCGTAATATTGATACCCCACCTTTTGAGGACATACCGGGACTTTTTAGAACTGTACTTATGTTTGAAGGTCCGCGTGAAATGCTTTTGCGCCGCATCCGCAAGGGCGCAAACGGTTCGCCCGACCTTGATTACGAGATTCGTAAAACAGATATTTTGGGCGCTCTCGGTAGTCTCGATGATGCTGAGAGTCTAATTTTATTAAAAGATTATTTGCAATCTTTAGAAGATGAATAAGGAGAAACACACATGGCTAAAATGAGTTTGGAGGAACTCCGCGCTTTGCGGGAGTCCAAGAAGTCGGATTTGAAACGCCGCGATGTCGAAGGCAAGGAAATTCAAATTATTGTCGGCATGGGAACCTGCGGAATCGCCGCAGGAGCAAAACTTACGCTGGACGCTTTTCTCGCGGCGCTCGACGAGGATAAGCTTGTCGATCAAGTGATTGTTCGACAGACCGGTTGTATGGGTCTCTGTCATTCGGAACCCACAGTTGAGATTGTTGTGCCGGGTATGCCGTCCGTCATTTACGGTAAAGTAGACGGACAGGCGGCAAAGGAGATTGTCAAACAGCATATCATCGGTAGAAAACTGCTCGACAATCGCATCCTTGACCGCCCTGCGGCAGACATCGTAGGAGTGTAGCATGGCATACAATCATTACATCCTCTGTTGCGGTGGAACCGCCTGCGAATCAAACAAGGGCGGTGAAATTTACCGTGATCTCATCGCGGAAGCGGAAGTCCAAGGCGTCAAAAACGAGGTTCAGATAGTCAAAACCGGCTGTTTCGGCTTCTGCGAACAGGGACCCATCATCAAGGTCTTGCCCGAAGAGTCGTTCTATGTGAATGTGAGCCCAGCTGATTGTCACGAAATCATCGCGGAACAAATCGTCAAAGGCAGAGAGGTCAAACGCCTTCTCTACAAAAGCGACAACACCCAAAAAGGGATGGAAACTATTGAGAACATCGAATTCTACCAGAAGCAAGTTCGTATCGTACTTCGCAACTGCGGTGTTATTAACCCGGAAAGCATAGACGAATATATAGCTCGCGAAGGCTACGCGGCTCTCGAAAAAGTCCTTTTTGAAATGACACCGGACGATGTCATCAACGAATTGAAAATCTCCGGCCTGCGCGGACGCGGGGGGGCGGGTTTCCCCACATGGATAAAGTGGAACTCCACCAAGGGTGTGTCAGCCGACCAAAAATATGTGATATGCAACGCGGACGAAGGGGATCCAGGCGCATATATGGACCGTTCCACCATCGAGGGCGACCCCCATTCCATTTTAGAGGCTATGACCATCTGTGGTCATACTATCGGTTCCAACCAGGGTTTCATCTACATACGCGCCGAGTATCCTCTGGCCATTCATCGCTTGGAAATTGCCATCGCACAAGCGCATGACTACGGGCTTTTGGGCAAGAACATTCTGAACTCTGGTTTTGATTTTGATATTGAAATTCGGCTTGGGGCGGGCGCGTTTGTATGCGGTGAGGAAACCGCGCTCATCAAGTCCGTTGAAGGCAGCCGCGGTATGCCGATTCCCAAGCCTCCATTCCCCGCTTACGAAGGGCTGTGGCGCAAACCCACGGTCATCAACAATGTGGAAACATGGGCGAATGTCCCCATCATCATCATCAAAGGTGGCGCATGGCTCGCCAAATTCGGCACGGAAAAATCTAAAGGCACCAAAGTCTTCGCACTCACCGGCAAGGTGAAGAATTCGGGACTCGTTGAAGTGCCGATGGGAACGACCCTGCGGGAAATTATCTTCGAAATCGGCGGCGGTATCAAAGACGGCAAGAAGTTCAAGGGCGTACAGACAGGCGGTCCCTCAGGCGGTATCCTCACGGAAAAGGTGCTTGACACTCCGATTGACTATGAAAGCCTCGCCGCGAACGGCTCTATGATGGGATCCGGCGGCATGATTGTCATGGATGAGGACGACTGCGTTGTTGATGTGGCTCGATTCTATATGGACTTCTGTGTTGACGAATCCTGTGGAAAATGTGCGCCCTGCCGTATCGGAACGACTCAGATACTCAATATTTTGGAGAAGATAGCCAAGGGCAACGGTGAAGTGGCAGACCTTGAAAAGCTTGAAACCATCGGTAAAGCTATGACCAAAGCAAGCCTCTGTATGCTCGGCGGTTCTGCGGCGAACCCGATTCTCTCTACGCTGAAGAACTTCCACGATGAGTATCTCGAACACATCAACGACAAAAAATGCCGTTCCGGCAAGTGTAAGAATCTCGTCAGGTTTGAAATATTGGCGGATAAATGCCGTGGTTGCACACGTTGCGCCAAGATATGCCCGGTGTCCTGTATCACAGGCGCAATCAAACAACTCCACGTGATTGACCAATCCAAGTGCCTGAAATGCGGCGAATGTTTCAAGAGTTGCAAATTCGGGGCGATAGTGAAGAAATAAGGAGAAACGCAATGATAAACATAAAAGTAAATGGTAGAGATATTCAAGTTAAAGAAGGGACGACAATATTGCAGGCGGCGGAGAATATCAACGTCAAGATACCGACTCTCTGTTATAACCCTGACTTGCCCGCATGGGCGAGTTGTGGCATCTGCATTGTCAGAACCGCGGGTCCCGGCTCGCCTCGTATGGCGCGGGCTTGCACCACGCTTTGCGCGGAAAATATGGACATCGTAACCCATGACCCGGAACTCGTGTCTGTACGACGTACTGTTTTGGAACTGATTCTGTCCAATCACCCCAACGACTGCCTTCAGTGTCCGCGCAACGGACACTGCGAATTGCAGAGCTTGGCCGCACAATTCGGAATTCGGGAAACGCCTTTCAAAAATATCGCCAAGCCTCTCACATTCGACACATCCAATCCATCTATCGTACTTAATCCTGAAAAATGCATCAGATGCGGACGGTGTGTAAAGGTTTGTCAGGAAATACAGAATGTATGGGCGATTGAATTCTTGGGACGCGGTATGAACGGTGAAATTGCGCCGGCCGCCGGCGCATCCCTCGGAGAAAGTCCTTGCATCAAATGCGGACAGTGTGCGGCTCACTGTCCAGTCGGTGCAATCTACGAAAGAGACGACACTCCGAAAGTTTGGCGCAAACTCGCGGACCCGGAAGTCCATGGAGTCGTGCAGATAGCGCCTGCTGTCCGCGTAGCCCTTGCCGAAGAATTTGGGTGTGAACCCGGCGTGGTCATCACCAAAAAGATTTACGCGGCTCTGCGGCGAATCGGGTTTAAGACTGTGTTCGACACAAACTTCTCGGCAGACCTCACCATCATGGAAGAAGGCGCCGAGTTTGTGAAACGGCTCACTCAGAATGGAGACATTCCGCTGATCACGAGTTGTTGTCCTGCATGGGTGGACTATATGGAGAAATACTTCCCGCAGATGATACCGCATTTCTCCACCGCCAAATCGCCCCAGCAGATGATGGGCGCACTGATTAAGACCTATTGGGCGCAGAAAGCAGGCATTGATCCGGACAAGATTTACTCGGTATCGGTGATGCCCTGTACCGCGAAGAAGTGGGAAACCTACCGCGATGACGATATGCGTAGCGCTGGGCATGGACAAGATGTTGACATTTCAATTACCACGCGAGAGCTTGCCCGTATGATTCGGCAGGTAGGCATAGATCTTCTCGAATTGCCCGACCAGGCGGCTGATAACCCGCTTGGTCCCTATACGGGCGCAGGTACTATATTCGGCACTACAGGCGGAGTTATGGAGGCCGCTGTCCGCACCGCCTACTATCTCATTACCAAGAAAGAGTTGCCTGACCTAAACCTCACACCGGTACGCGGTCTTGATGGCGTAAAGGAGGCGGAGGTTGATTTCGGTGGTAAGAAGATTCGCATCGCGGTTGCGCACCAGATGGGCAATATCGCGGAGGTTTTGAACCGTATTCAAGAAGCAAAAACCACGGGTAAGGAGATACCCTACCAGTTTGTCGAGGTGATGGCATGTCGGGGCGGATGCATTTCAGGCGGCGGTCAGCCTTATGGCACGACGGACGAAGTGCGCTTAAAGCGCATGGCAGGTATCTACAGCGACGACCAAAAGTCCCAGTACCGTTGCTCTCATATGAATCCCTTTATCCATCAGATATACGAAGAGTTCCTCGGCGAACCAAATGGTCACAAGGCGCACGAATTGCTCCATACCAGTTACACGCCTCGCCCCCTATACACGGTGTAAATTATTTATTTTTTTATTCCCTTGGGGTAAA
>JAIRNA010000146.1 GCA_031258305.1 Treponema sp.
AGGTTAGCGAATCAGCATGGCGTCTCCATAACTGAAAAACCGATACCTTTCATGAATCGCTTCGCGGTAACTGTCCAGAATAAAGTCGCTGCCCGCAAAAGCTGAAACGAGCATCAAGAGAGACGACTCCGGCGTATGGAAATTGGTGAATAAGCCGTCTATGGTTTTGAATCGATAGCCCGGATAGATAAAAATGGATGTAGACTGTTCCCCGGTCCTCAAACGTCCCTCTAAAAAAGAAGCTTCCAGGGCGCGGACGCTCGTTGTACCAACAGCAATGACGCTCCGCTTTTCCGCCCAGGCCCTTTCTACGCGGTTTGCCGTAGGCTCGTCTATGGTGAAGGTCTCCTCGTGCATCGTATGGTCCTCGACGTTTTTCGTTCGCACGGGTAGAAACGTGCCAAGTCCTACGTGCAGAGTAATGAATGTGGTTTCAACGCCGTTCTCGTCCAAATCTGTAAGAATTTCTTTGGTAAAGTGAAGCCCAGCCGTCGGCGCGGCAGCCGAACCGACGGCGCGGGCGAATACCGTCTGATATCGCTCGCTATCCATCGGCGCATCTTCACGGCGTATGTAAGGCGGCAAGGGGATATGCCCATGCGCGTCGAGCCATACGTCGTCTATCGAAGGCATGAAGCGGACAAGGCAAATGTCTTCGTCCCGCTCGATGATTTCCGCTTCCACCTTGCCGGGAAACACATAGCGGCTTCCGAGCCGCCTGCGCTTCGTACGTGATACAATGGCCGACCATTCTTCGCCCTTTTTATTTAAGAGCAAGAATTCCACTTGAGCGCCGGTGCTGGAAGAAATCCCCAGCAATCGAGCTTTTCTGACACGAGAATTGTTAAATACGAGAAGACTACCTTTCTCCAAAAGACCCGGCAGATCTTTCATAAGGTAATGTTTACAGGATTGCGTCTTCCTGTCCAGAATCATAAGACGGCTTGTCCCTCGTCTTTCAGGTGGAAACTGCGCGATGAGTTCTTGCGGCAGGTCAAAAGAAAAATGAGATGTTAGCATGGTTTGTTAAAGAGTTGACTCAGATAGTAAACAGCCCCTAAGCGCAATTTCCTGAGCCAGTCTGAAGGAGAATAGCGGTCATAACAACCGCTATTCTCTCCCTAGAAGCTCCACCTCGCGTCTAAAAAAATTTTGTTTTTAAGGTGGTCGCGGGAAAACACGCCGTTGTAGCCGATCGCGGCTGTTATTCCACTGAAGGAGAATACAATGCTCGGCTTCACGGTAATTTGATACGTGGAAACGTAGTCCAAGAGTGGTTGGTAGCCTGGGACTTGTCCCGCATCAAAATTATACACTTTTTCGGCGAGGTAGTAGCTGTTAATATATTGGGTATAATTCACAGACAATTCGGCTTTCACAAAGGAGAAAGCTTGATAACTGATATAGGGTTCGACTTGTAATTCTCCCCATGTCTGGGATCCATTCAAATTTGCATTATCGCCATGAGTAAGGATGTATTTGCCTTTAATTTCCACTGCGAGCTCGTTGGTAGCCGGGTAATCGACTTTCAACGCAAAGGTTGATTTGAGCTGGGGTATTTTGTAATTTACCCCATGTCCTGAGAACAGGGCGTTTTCACCGATGTTGCTTATGATACCGTCAATGGATACGTTGCCTTTTCCATCAAAGATATTAGTTACGCCTATACCGAAAGCCGCATTGCCGGACAAACCGATGGGGTTGTCCATCACTTCCTTGGTGCGGTGCAAGCCGCCATCGTAATCGGATTCGCTGTCATCGTAGATGGGATTGTTGTCCCACATAATGGAAATCCAGTAAAGACCTGTCTGTTTATCCTCGTACTTTGCACCGACCATAATGGTGGAGAGATAGTTGACTGGCTTAACACCGTCTTTACCCGGATCCGGGAAATTTATACCCACAGAAACACCGGTTGGGTCAACCCAGAACATACGGACACCGGTATAGCCGAGCCAGTCCGCACCGAGCCAGCCTCCGCTCGTTATGGGTGTGCCGCCGCCTTGTCCGCCTTTAATCTGGAGCTTGTTTTGGAAAAAATTCACCCACAGGTAATGATCGCCGAGATGCATAACGTCGTTCCAGTTTGTCAGATCCCCGCGGGACCATGCGCCCAAATTAAGCCCATATTGCATTACTTCGTTCTCTTGTTTGAAGTTGAAACTGAGCCACCCTTCACCGTTGTACGCCTCCTCTTCCGCAGACGCAAAATACAAAGTGAGCGGATATTCGTTATTCACGTTGAGTCCGTTTAGGTTTCCACTGTAGTCCGAATTTTTCATCATCAGACCTGTTTTTACTCCGCCGCTCAGACTGAAACCCATGCCCAAGTCCATCGCTGAAACCGCCGTTACCGCTACTAAAACCGCGGCCGCTAAAAGAACAGCCTTCTTCATTCGTTTACTCCTTCTTATTCTTATTTTATGAGAGTTGGGAGTTGAAAACAGGTTGTTGTTAGTATTTAACAGCAAACCCTCCTTCTCCTCCCCTCTCCTCTCTAGTTGCTATGTACAACCTTACTTTGATTGCCAGTGTATTTATTTCCGATAATGACAAATCTTGTACCGTTTGTTGCTATGGCGGTAATTTTCTCGCCATCATCAAACTGGGTACCGCTCACACCAGACGGAACCGCGGTCCATGTCTCTCCATCGGTCGACTTTGACATCTTCCCGTTATGCCCCACGGCTACAAACGTGCCATTACCGTAAGCAATACCCAATATGCCAGTGTTGTTAAACTTACCGTCTTTACCCTCCGACCATTCATAGCCGTCTGAAGATGTTTTTATGGAGCCGATATTACCCACCGCTACGAATTTGCCGCCTGCGAATGTAATGGCGCTGACATCGGAGCTGTCGCCGAATAGGTTATTGCTCACCCATCCGCCATCCGTGGTTCCCGACCACATTTCCCCATTCTTTGACCATGCGACCCTCCCTTTCGTGCCTACCGCGACAAACCTGCCATCTCCATACGCGAGGCTCAAGATAGTCTCATTATCAAACGACGTGTTTGCGACAAAGGTCCAGTTCTCGCCGTCCGTTGACCACGCGGTTTTGGCTTTGTCCTGTCCGTTCTTTGCCTGAGGATCTCCGCCTATGACGAATCTACCGCCGCCATAGCTCACAGCCAGAACGCTCGTATCAGCGAATCCGGTCTGCCCCCACTCTGACTGCCGCCATATGGCGCCGTCTGTTGAACGTAATACAAGGGCCGTCGTACCAGTATCATCGTTTTGATAGCCGACGGCAACAAATTTATTGTCTCCATAAGCGATACTCCGAATGGTGAAATTATCCTTATAGATTTGATTTGGTCCTAAAGCATCATTTTTACTCAACGAAACCCTTGTCCATGTTGCGCCATCGCTGGAGTACGCAAGCACATTATTTCCACCCACGATAAATTTCCCATTGCCGTACGCCGAAGCCAACATATCTGAGTTTCCGAAGTTTGTACTTGCAAGCGTCCAGTCCGCCTTTGAAACCTCAACCGTTGCTTTGGGCGTGTTTGACGTGCGTGAGATGAGGGACCCAGCCTTTACTATCAAAATATTGTCAGTATTTTTCACTATTGTTGTTAATCCGCTTAAAACCACTCGCGTATTGCTCTCAATAGCTATGCTTCCGCTTGTAAGAGGGGAACCGTTTAATTCGAAAAGTGAAATATCGCCTAGTGAAAAGGATGATTTAAAAGCGGAACCTGAAAGGGTAATAGTAAGCGTGTTTTCGGTACCCTCGCTCTCAAATGGCCGCGATTCAATATCAATAGGCAAAAGAATGTCTTCCACGCCGGGCACACCGAATCCGTAAGCGATTCTGCTTGTATTACCCGCATATATATTGCCGGCCGCTATGAATTTGTCGCCCGCGTAACAGATCGTTTGAATCTTACCATCATTTACACCGCTTAAATCGGACAAAGATCCGCCGGTCCAAACTACTCCGTCAACCGATGTGGCCATCCTGCCGTTGTGTCCGACGGCCACGAAGCTACCACTTCCGTAGGCTATAGACAAGATACCCGTACTAGACGTAAAGGTAGTGGAAACGCCTGCCTCACTTCCGGGCGCTATGGAGGTCCATGTCTCTCCATTTTGTGAATACGACATTTTCCCTGCGTTTCCTACGGCTACAAACATGCCGCCGCCGAAAGCTACTGCGTTGATATGCGATGAACCGTCCGTATTGTGATCGAATTGCGCGTCCACGTATTTCCAGCCCTTGCTGTCTGAAGAGTAGGCAAGCTCATCATCTGGGCAGTAGGCAAGCTGACCATCTGTGCCGACCGCGACAAAAACTCCGCCTTTTTCCGTCTCTCCGTAGGCAAGCCCCATGATGCTTTTTTCGCCGAATTTGGAGTCCGCTCCGGTCCACACTTGCCCATCTTTTGAATAGGCAATTTTTCCACGTCCGCCGCCCGCGACAAAGGCGCCTCCGCCATAGGTTACGCACAGTATGCCGCCGACTCCACTGAAATTGTTTTCCCACCATCCTTCCCAATCTATACCGTTGCCGGAAACCGCCATTCTCCCATCGTAACCCACTGCGACGAATTTTCCCCCCGCGTCTCCTCCACCGAAGGTAATGCCGCGGATGGTGTTTTCGAACTGCGATTGTCCCTCGGCTAATCCGGGGATAAGGGCTGTCCAGGTTACGCCATCGCTGGAATACGCTATTTTCCCTTCTCCGCCGACCGCAACAGCTCTGCTATTTCCGTAAGCCACACCCCATATCTCCGTTGAACCAAATGCGGCGTCCCCAACCGACTTCCATACGCCCATCCTCGCGGATGTTACCGTTACTCGTTTCGCACCCGTCTTAAAGGCTTCCTTCGCAATGCCTAATCTATTATCGTTCCTGTTGTCTAACGGAACACCGATTACCGTTACCTGGGTGTCGCTGTCGCGGCTTAAGCTCCCCATCATAGTGCCGTTGTTGAGCTGGAAAAAAGAAATACCCGGCGAATCAACGAAGCTTCCGCTCGATAATTTTATGATAAGCATATTATCCGTTGACGATGTGGTAAAAACCCCAGACTTTATCGGTGCCGGCGCACTAGACGATGAAGATGCGTTCTCAAATACATCCATCTGATACATTTCAGCAAGACACGAGGATAGCAAGAGGCATATAGTCAGCTCTGGTAGTTTCTTCATTATAACCATATTTACTCTCCTTTTTATAACATTCTAATTGCTATAGAGAATCGTTCCGTCAGAACCTGCAAGGATTATCCGTGAATTCATAGATACCACCGCACTTATACCGCTATTAAAGACGCTCTGGAACGAAGCAGCTTCCCATGAATGAGCGTAATCCGAATAACCTACCGCGTACTGTTCGCCGAAAACCACAAAAATCTCCTTAAAAGGATTAAATGAGATGCCGATGAGGGATATGTTGCCGAAAATCTTGCTGTCTCCGACTCTCCAATCGTAGGTCTCGACTGGGTCCGTACAATACCTCACTATGCCATTCTCCCCCACGGTAACGAATTTATCGTTACCGAAAGCCACAGCGGAGAGGGTCCAGCTTGAACCGCTTCTCGCGCCCGACCATCTTCCGCTTAAATCGTTGGCAAAGGCGATTTTGCCATCATCCCCAACCGCCACGAATACGCCCGCGCCGTCCACCACGCCATAAGCCACAGCGTGGATGGTTTCGCCTGCATCGTCAACCTCACCAAAAGGGCTGAAGTTGCCTTTGTCCCATTTCCCCTGGGGACCCCCAATAGAATAGGCTATTCTCCCATCGTTACCCACAGCCACGAACATACTATTGCCCATGATTTTACCCGCGGCAACGCCGTATATGTCTTTGGGACTCATAGGGATGACGACGCCCGTCTTCCATTCTTTGCCGTCCACGGAAAAAGCCGCGCCGCCCTCTTCGCCGCCTGCGAAGTAATAGCCTTCGCCGTATGTTACTGCGTTGAAGTTTACGTCGGTATCCGCGACTTTCTCCCATGCTGCGCCGTCTCCCGAATAGAGTATGATACCCTCGTAAGTTACGGCGACCGCACTCTTCCCGTCCGAAGCCAAGGCTTTGATTTCGAGTCCGTCCGAAACGCTGTCTTCTACATGATGGAAACCCGCGGGATTCGGCGTCATCGGGGTATTGGGAATACTGCAACTTACGAATATGCAACCTATTGTCAGTGTTTGTAATATTTCTCTAAAAGCCATATTTATCTCCCCTCTTTTACTCACCTGCTATACCCTATTTTCCCGCCCACGTCGCCGACAAAAAACCTGCCATTCAGAGCCGCAAGCGCGGATATTTCCCACCAGTGAAACTTTTGGAATACAAGCGCCTGCCAATAACGATAGCGATCCTCGTCTAGATGCGCGGTAGACAGGTACCCAATCATACTACTCGCGCCGGCCGCCACAAATTTACCGCCGCCGTAGGCTATGTCTTGTATCGTATTGTTACCGAATGCACTGGCGTCTATGTCGTTGTCCCAACCGGAGAAGTCGTCCGCTTGAGTGGCTATGGCGATTCGCTTGCCGCTCCATTCGTTAAACACAACAGCTATACCTATGTTACCTTTGTACGTTCCAACCGCGACCTTGTTTATCGGATTCGTGTGAAAGGCGGTGGTATCTGTCGCGGTTCCGAAAGAGTAATGCCAGTTGCTTTGCGATAGATTGTTTGCGTAACCTGTGGTTCCATATTCGCCCACGACATAAAACGTGTTATTTTCTTCGCTATAAGCAATATCATTGAGATAACCGCTGAAGTCGGGATGGTCTTTATCTTTGCACTGGGTCCAATTAACGCCGTTAGTGGAATACGAAATATTACCGTTTGCTCCCACGATGACGAAATATCCGGCGCCGTAGGCTATACCTTGGATGTCTTCGGTACCGAAACCGTCAGGCCCGCTGGACGGACTCCATTCAACGCCGTCATAGGAACGGGCGTACTTACCGTCTTTGCCCACCGCAATGAACTGTCCTTTCCCAAAGACGACCGCGTTATACTGGGCTTTGTCTGGGGAGGGAACCCACACATCAGGAGTATAAGGATCGGTATCGTCATCCTCCCATGTTCCAACTGCGGCGCTCTCCCAGATATCACCGTCATAGGAATAGGCGATTTTACCGGAATAACTTACGGCTATGTAAACGTCCTTGCCGGCTATTCTCCCATAGGCAAAGCCTTTCACCGAATCGCTCACCCGAAACGGGGACCACGACGCTATTTCCCATCCTTGAGATGTCAGCTCGTAAGGAACGGACATCAGAAACAATGCGGGAGATTCAGGCTGTTCACATGACGCCGCTAAAAGAAGGGGCAATGTCATTACGAATAGAACTTTTAAACGACGTTTCCTGTCCTTCATCCCTTATTCCTCCTCTATAATGGCGCTTGAGTATGGCGGCAGGTTTACCAAATGATCGTCGGTATCGGTAATGGTAATGGTCGGTTTCCGACTGGGGTTTATCACTGAATAGCCCGGCAGTTCATGGGTATCCGGTATTTTACCGGTTGGCAGCTTGAAGCCGATATCGTGCTCATAATTCGTGTTATGGGCCACGACCACGCTTTGTCCATACGTCGGGCTGTTTGAGTCGTTGTCTATGACACGGTAAGCCGCTATTTCTTTGATATCTATCTGTTTATTGAGACTTTCTATATCGCCCCAAGCTATGAAGGGATACTTTTTCTTGAGATTATTCGCCCTGATGTAGACTCTCAAAAGCGAATTTTCGTCTTTGAGCTGGTCTTCGACACTCAAGCCGCCGTTTTCCGGGTTGGGCGCTTGTTCAGCCCATGTCCACTCGGGCGGCGGTTCGGTCATGCCCGCGCTCTTAGGCCACGTCCATACCATAGGACCGCGGCGGTTTGAGTCCGGATACTCGAAGCCGGCGCCGCTGGTCTGCCCTATTTCCTCACCGTAGTAGATGAACGGCGCTCCGGGCGCAAGCGTCAACAAGGATGCGCCCAGCTTTCTTTGGTCCCTCGCGAAGAAGTGGGCGCTTCGGTCTTGGTCGTGGTTTGACAAGAACGGCACGGAAATAGCGTCAGGGTTACGCATCTTGATATTCCTGTTCCAGTAGGTAACAGAGTTCACCCAATCCTGACCGTTTCCTTTTGTACCCCACAGAACAGATCCGCCGGCCCCGTTCTGTGTGGAAAACTGAAACGCGAAGTAGTTCATGCCGGAGCGGTAGTAGTTGGCGATAGTATCCTCGCCTTCCCAACATTCACCCACCAGAAACACATTAGGATTTACTTCTTTGCAAATTTCGTTGAACCACGTCCAAAGTTCGATATTTTTTTCTTGGTCGTCCACACCGTCCCAGAATCTCTCCATACCGAGGGACCTGTAGGGCCATGCGGTGGCGTCGAGGCGGAACCCATCTAAACCCATACCAAGCCAGAATTTCACGATTTCCTTGAATTCATCTCTTAAAGCCTGACTGTCCCAGTTCAAGTCCGGCATCCCGGTCCAGAAGGATCCCTCCCACCACACGTTCTCCGCGGCCTTCCCCCACCACTTATAGTAGCTGTAAAGTCCATTTGAATCCGCGGTTTTGAATTTGTAATTTTCAGGCGGAGTTGCGCCGTAGTAGAAGTTGTAATAGGAAGCGTAACGGCCCGGATGGCCGGAGCGGACTTCTTCCAGAGCTTTCTGGAACCAGGGGTGCTGCTCGGAACTGTGGTTCATCACGAAGTCGATGATGAGCTTTATCCCGCGTTCGTGGCACTTTTTCAGAAGGATGCGGAAGTCGTCCAAAGTTCCAAAAGTGGGGTCTATATCCATATAATCCTTCGTGTCATATTTGTGGTAACTGGGCGACGGCATAATAGGGCAGAGCCAGATCCCATCGACATGGAGACTATGGTTACACTCGCCGTGTTGCGCGATAGCTTCCCGATGAGCGTACGTGTTTGAATCGTTCAGATAGTCCAATTTCTGCGCTATGCCATTCAGGTCGCCTATGCCGTCCCCGTTGCTGTCGTAGAACGACCACGGAAATATCTGGTACCACGTACCTTCGTTATGCGCCTGCACGTAATTGCCTGTTTTTGCCAGCGAAGGTATGAATGTTGACGTCGGCGCCATATCACACGTTGTCAGAACGAAGGACAAACTCACAATTAATATAATAACTAAAATCTTAACTCTATTTCTCATATACCTTTCCTAGAAAATTGCGGCTCACCAGCCAAAGTATATAAAGTATAAAATATAAACAATGACTTGTCAAACCTTTTTTGTTTTTTTTTACTTTTTCTCCTCTTGCAATTCGTTTTAGAAGTGTTATAATTATCCCATGGTTGATAGACTTCTTATAGACACATTAACTACTAAATCCCACGATTTCGCGGTCCGCTGGAAGGGTAAAATACGCAAAGCCGAACAACTCAAGCACTACAACAATTTGCAGGACAAACAACTCATCGAGTCTCAAATCGGATTGTATCCGGTACTTGCGCGCACATTAGACAGAGGGATCGATCGTTCCCTGGTCGGTAGTTTCTTTGTGGGCATGGGTAAAGCTCGTATGAAAGACGGTTATCCCATCTCGGAAATCATTTACGCGGTGAGTCTTTCCCAACAAACCGTTATTGAGTACATAATGAATGAATTCCTTCTCGACAATCCCATTAAGATGTATCAAGCGATGGGAACGGTCGAGAGTGTGGCTCAATTCTTCCTTTTGGGCTGCTTCTATTTGACAAAAGGTTTTCTGGAGGCAACGTATATGGACATGAGCGATAG
Source organism: Treponema sp. (assembly GCA_031258305.1). GTDB lineage: Bacteria > Spirochaetota > Spirochaetia > Treponematales > Breznakiellaceae > JAIRKH01. The sequence continues at coordinate 9,742 of JAIRNA010000146.1, forward strand.
AGACGCTGTTTCGGAAGATCTGCTCAAGAAATATTTCAAGGACGATTTCTTTTTCAAACAAAACTAGGTGATTGACAAAGGCGAAATTCATACCAAGAAAAAGTATATTATCTTGTTCTCCATTATAAATTTCTAAACGTGGATTAATAAGAGTCACCGAGGCATGAGTTCGCTTTACGAAATTCTATCGGCGTCCTCTAATTCGGTGATTCTTATGAGGAAAATCACGGATTAACGCGGACGCTTTTAGTAAGATTATTCCAGTATCAACAGAGTTCGAGGGTCGAGTTTCATTATCAGCGGGTCCGGCGGATAAAAGTCCCGGTCCTTGGAAACTGACAACTCGATATGGGATGCTTTCTGCTCAAGCGTAATGATGACGTCAATGATGTTCTGGAACGACTTGAGAATCAGCGGGACTCTACGGTTGTCAAATGCGCTGTCATTCACTGAACAACTATACCAGATGGAAAGTCCGGATGCCTTAGCAAACGCCTTGAGCTTAGACAGTCTCTCCTCGCTGGCGTGTGAAAAGCCAAACCCATCAATAATAAGCGCTTCCGCTTTAAAGCCGCCTTCGACAATCAGAGCGCGCAGACTTGCGAGAATCTGGAGGCTCGTTATGCCTTCCTGATTAAAATTCATCAGCACGCGATTTCTTACGATGTTATCCTTGACTTCTGCCGTGTTTTCGAGGTTCTTTTTCTGGATGAATTCGCCGAAAAGGTCTTCATACCACACAAGAACATGGTCAGTATGCTTGTTGAACGACACGTGAATCACCTTTTGACCTTGCAACAGCTTGTAAAGCGCTATCTGCACGAGCACCGAAGTCTTTCCAATACCGTTTGGCGCCGCAATCACACCGATTTCCCCGCCCTTCAGCCCTCCATGTATGGAATTCTCAAAAATCTTTATGGGACTGCGCTGAATGAGATCTTCTTTTATCACTTGTTTCTCCTTTATAATGAGAGAATAATGAATAATCCATTGTTAAAAATTTTAACGATATGATTTCAAGTTTGACATTATTCACTATTTATTCTCTACTCCTCTTTTCTTCTCCGTAAACTCTTTGATGAGCGCATCTGAAATGCCCGCAGGCGCTTTGCCGTATTTTTCGAATTCCATAGAGAATTCGGCTTTGCCTTGAGTCATGCCGCGGAGCGCAGTCGAATAGCCGAACATTTCGCTTAAGGGCGCTTCTGCTTCCACACGGGAGAAGATTCCGTCCTCATTTGAGGATACAATGACGCCACGCCGTTGATTGATAGAAGCGAAAATATTGCCCTGGAATTCGGTTGGTCCTTCGACTGACACCTTCATAATCGGCTCCAGAATACAAGGCTTGGCTTTGCTGTAGGCTTCACGGAACGCGCCGATTGCGGCAAGCTGAAACGCGATGTCCGATGAGTCCACCGAATGGGACTGCCCGTCATTGATGAGACACCGTATATTGACCACAGGAAACCCTATCAGTGAGCCTTTCTTAATCGCCTCGCGGAAACCTTTATCGCAACTGGGGATGAATTCCGTCGGAATCGCGCCGCCCTTGATGTTGTCCACGAACTCGTAATCTCCCTCGGTCCATGGCTCTATATAACCAGCGACCCGCCCGTATTGTCCTGAACCACCGGTTTGCTTCTTATGTATGTAATTAAATTCCGCCCGATGGGTGATAGTTTCACGATAAGCCACCTGGGGCATACCGATTTCCACCTCGCAGTTGTATTCGCGGAGCATCCGTGTGATATAAACGTCCAGGTGCAACTCTCCCATTCCCTTAATGATGGTTTGATTGGACTCTGGGTCAACGAAGGTTTGGAACGAAGGGTCTTCTTTGGTGAAACGCCCCAGCGCCTTTGCCATTTGGTCCGCTGATTTTTTATCTTTTGGAGTGATGGCGAGCGAAATAACTGGTTCTGGCACGAACATTGACGACATGGCGTAATTTAAGCCGCCGCCACAAAACGTATCGCCAGATGCACATTCAACACCGAAAAGCGCCGCAATGTCGCCCGGTGCGCCTTCGGTGATATCCTCCATATTATTAGCGTGCATCCGTACGAGTCGTCCTATTTTGAACTTCTTGCGGGAACGAGTGTTCATCAACTCATCGCCTTTTCTCAACTGTCCCTGATAAATGCGGACATACGTAAGCTGCCCATATTTACCATCCTCCAGCTTGAAGCCCAGCGCGACCGTAGGCTTGTCTCCATCCACTGAAAGCTCGACCTGTTCCTCATTTTTGTCCAAATCAAGGGCGAAATTTCTGACTTCCGTAGGATTCGGTAGGTAATACGTAACTCCGTCGAGCAAGGGCTGTATACCTTTGTTCTTGTAGGCTGAACCAAGCATAACCGGCACAAGCTTTTCTTCTAATGTGCCTTTACGGATAGCCTTGCGGACGAGGTCTTCAGGGATAGAGCTTTCTTCTAAAAGCAATTCAGTGAGTTCATCCGAAAACTCCGAAACCGCATCGAGCATTTCCTCACGATGCTTTGCTGCATCCGCTTTAAGGTGCGCGGGAATTTCCGCAACGCGGACAATTTCGCCGTTATCACCGTCAAAATACAGCGCCCGCATAGTAATGAGGTCCACAACGCCCTCAAGTTTGTCCTCCAAGCCGACGGGAATCTGTGTCAAAACAGCATTGAGTCCCAGTTTTTCACGCAACTGGTTCTTCACTTTGAACGGGTTCGCACCTGCGCGGTCGCATTTATTGACAAAGGCGATGCGCGGCACATGATAGCGCTTGAGCTGACGGTCAACCGTGATGGACTGAGACTGCACACCGCCCACGGCGCACAACACCAGAATTGCCCCATCAAGCACGCGGAGCGACCGCTCTACCTCGATGGTAAAGTCCACGTGACCAGGCGTGTCAATCAAATTGATGACGTGTTCCTTCCATTCCACCTGCGTTGCTGCGCTCTGTATGGTGATGCCGCGTTCCTTCTCCAGCTCCATCGAGTCCATAGTCGCGCCTACCCCATCTTTGCCCCGCACTTCTCGGATAATATGTATTTTATTGCTATAAAACAAAACACGTTCAGAAAGCGTTGTCTTGCCAGAATCGATATGTGCGCTGATTCCAATATTTCGCATCTTGCTGATGTCCATATAATCTCCTTAACTTATGTTTCCTTGCCGCCGAATTTTTACCTGTTGCGCCGCGCCCTTTGTTTGAGGGAGAATAAGCAAAATACGGTAAAAGCGCCCGCGCCGTCAAAAACGCAAAATCCAACAACCACATAGTATGCGTCATACAAAAGCAATTGCCCGTAAACGCTTATAAACATTGTTATAATATAGCAAAGTTTGTAATAAATTGCAAGAGGGTGGGAGAGAAAAGTTGAAAAATGAAACGTATTGGGCGTAAGCTCGGAGTAGATGAGGGATTTAATTCATATTTTATTTTAAGAAGAATAAACATTTTAAAAAAACCGCTTGACAATTCTCAATATTTGAGTAATTATGTACCCATGCAACAACAATTACACAGAATCAAACAAAACGTTATCTCGCTTATGGGCGATATGCCCCCCCCCCCCGTATAAATTTTTTAGTATATACAACATATACAAGTCCGCGAACACGCGGAATATTTTCTCAATCCTCTCAATTTAGGGAAAAAAGGGAAAACAGCCGTTTCGGCTTCTCATCCCAGAAGCCCGCGGCTTTTTTATATTTATTTTACAA
>JAIRNA010000088.1 GCA_031258305.1 Treponema sp.
CTGAAGACTTTCCTAGATGTGACGAACTGCTCGAAATATTTAGAAGCCTTTCAGATGAAATGCAAACGCTGTTTCTTGATCTTGGGCGGACGCTCCTCTCCTCTCAAAAAGAAAAAAAACCGTCGACCCCGCGTGACCTTCCCTCTATAATTTCAAAAATTCCCTCATCAAGGACTTGAAGAAATCCTAATAATGCCCTATATTTGATATATGAGCGATTTTCTTTTTGCCCGTCCATCCCTCCTGGAAGGTATAGGGCGTAATATTGACTTGTTCGGTATGCTTAACTCTTATAACAGTGCCAACAGCGGACGAGCGGCTGATTTAAATGCCAAACTGAACGATATCGCGGCGCTTAGACGCGATTTTCTCAAAGCCTATGCGAGCGTCATCATATGAATGGCATTAAGCACAGATTCAATCCGGTCAAGTTCTTCGTTCAGTTCAATCTCATTCATCATCCTCCCCTCCTCATGCCGCGTCCTGCGGCTTGCTGCCTTGCGCTTTTGGTACTTCCCAGATGTGTACGGCAGTAAAGATTTCCGAATGAACCTGCGTTATGACAACGCTCTTATCCGCACGTCCAATGGCAGTTTTTATTCCCTTGGGGTTTAATACCCCGCCCCAAGGGGCGGTTAAAACTGGGGGTGCGGGGGATTTGTTCCCCCGCATACGCAAAGATTTCAAGGTAAAATCTTCAATACCCCGCCGCTCTGCGGCGGGGATTCTTTATTCCCAAATACACCCTTTAATATTCCGTCATTTTATGATATGATGAATTCTATCTAAAGCTTATACAAGAAAGCGGGAAGGGGGATGGAGGCATATTATGGATAAATCAATACTTTCTCTCTGCCTTGTGAATGTATTGTGGCATAAATATAGAAAGACATATGTTGATAACTTTGTTCCATTAACCAAAACGCCGGTGCCGCAGCGGGATAAAAGGTCCACAGATTACCCGGATTACCCAGATAAAAATAGTGAAATCAGTGGACAATACGATTCCGCGAGATCTGTGGTTAAATCCCCTTTTCTGGGCATACATGACGGCACGGCCTACGCCCTCCTGTATAATGGCATACTTGGCGATAAAGCCCTTTGCAGGCGGGAATGTCTTGACACATCAAACGCTCAACTACATCATGCATGAAATAGATAGGGCCGAAGAAAAGAGCGGCGGGGGAGTTTGCCCACAACAAAATGGTCATTTACGGCGAGGCGACGCGGCTGCCCCATGTCAGCCTTCAATCAAACAATATCGAGTTTAAGCAGACTCCCTATTATCGAAATTGTTACAAACGGCATTTTATTTATGAAACAGGAAGAACTGTTTTGGAAAACATGCCATGAAAACAATATCCTAATATCCATAACGCAGTATCCCATAAACTTGAATTATAATGAAATAGAAGAAAAGGCAAAAAATAATAATGTGGACTTCCGGTATTATTTTCGGGGGAAGAAGACAATGCAAAAACGCCCTTTTGATTTGGAGGGCAGGCAAAATCCTGAAGACAATATTAAAATTTGTCATATGGCAAATAATTGTGTCCAATTAAGAGACGGTAAACTTTTTACTTGTGTTGAGACAGCTTATATATCAATATTTAACGAATATTTTAATAAAGACTTGAAAGTAACGGATAAAGACTATATTGATATATATAAAGTAAAAAACAAAGACGAAATATTTAATTTTTTGAACAAGCCAGTTCCATTTTGTCGTTATTGTAATATACTGGGAATTGAACAAGAATTAGAATGGAGAAAATCGAAAAAGGAAATAACAGAATGGATATAAAGCAAGAAAAATGTCGCATAACTCGGCAGCAAAGCTACCGCGGACTGTTTTCGCTTCGTTGCTAAAACGACTCGGGCTACGTTTTGGCTAGGTCGGCGCGGCAATCATGTTGCCGATGCCTCTCACGCTCCACTCCACCCACATTTTGGCAGGGCTGCAAACCTACGATTTGCTTATCCACCCTGCCCAAACGTCGTAAACAGCCAAAGACGTTATCTGGTGAGAGCTTCCAGCTTCTTCCCATCTATGAACGTGCCGTTCACGTCAAGCACTTCGCGGGCAACCTTGTTGCCAAAAATCGTGCAATCCGCGAAGGATTTTTCGCGAAGCCATGCCGATAGGAATGCCGCGCAGAAGGCGTCTCCTGCACCAGTGGGATCCCGAGGAATTATCGTCAAGGCAGCCTCGTAGTGGGCTTTGCCTCCGCTGAAGACCATCGCTCCTTTTGCGCCCAGCTTCACCGCGATGACAGGGAAAATGTCCCCATATGTGAGTTTCTGAAAATAGGCTTGAATCTTTTGATTGAGAGGAGATGTGTGAGATTTTATCTTCTCAAAAAAGGTCTCTTCAGCGTCTAAATCGTTATGGAACACACGATAAAACGCCGTGGCTTCGTCTTGATTCATAAAGAGAATCAGTGGATATTCAGAACAGTATTGAACGATGTCTTTCGCGTGAGCCTGCGCCATCTCAATGGAGCCAATGTCAAGCCCAATCACGGTACCGTATTTGCCCGCAAGTGTGAAAAGCCGCCTGACCAGTTCAATTCTGTCCAGAATGAAGCCGTCTATGACCACGACTCGCGCGGCCTGTATGGACTCTTCACTGATGTCGTTAGCCGCAAGCGAATATGACGCCGAAGGTGCGGCAACGATGCGGTCGCGCTCACCTGACCGTTGGAGGAAGATGCACACACCAGTTGGCTTGTTCGTTCTCAACAGAAAAAGCCGAACGCCCGCCTTCGCAAGATTTTTCTCAAAAATGAGACTCAGTTCGTCTCCACCCACAACGCCGATAAACGCGGAGCGAACACCCAAAAGACCGGAAATCTTTGCCACGTTTGCTGCACCTCCACCAGAACCAGCCGTGTAATTCGAGAAATTCTTGAGGATTTTAACGACTTTTTCGTGTTCAACATGCTGGACCGGCTCAGTTATACCGTACTTTTTGAGCAGAGCATCATCAGTATGCACGAATATGTCAACCAGCGCGTTTCCAACGCAGAGTATATCTATGTTTGTGTCGATGCTTTCTTTCATAGTTCTCATTGGGAGGGAATAGGGTTGTTGTTACTCGTCGTTGTACAAGCGAACTTCAATGCCCTATTCCTCCCCTCTCCCTATTTAACAATAATTTCCGACAGCTTCGGATTTTTCTTCAAATCTTCTTTCAAGCCTTCGGCGCGTTGTTTGTTCACGTAATCCTTGCTCTGGAACGAATAGGTGAACTTGGTATGAACGTCATAAGTGCCTTGCATAAGAGCGTAGGCATCCTCGGTCATAACGAGCTCTTCGTCCGTGGGGATGATGAAAATTGGAATTTTGGAAGAAGTCGCCGAGATGCAAGTTTCCGCGTTACGGGTGCGAGCAAGCTCGTTTTTCACCGGGTCGTAGACGAGTCCTAAACCCTCAAGCCCTTCGAGCATTTTTCTCCGCATAAAGTAAGCGAATTCACCAACGCCTGCTGTTAGGACAAGGGCGTCAACCCGCCCCAAGATCGCCATATACGCACCGATATATTTTTTGACACGGTGCGCTTCTATGGCTTGCGCTAAGGCGGCTCTCTTGTCGCCTTGTTCCATAGCTTCCTGAATATCGCGACGGTCCGCGAATCGCCCTGTAACACCGAGTAAACCTGATTTCTTGTTCAGGACATTCTCCATTTCTATGGCGCTCATGCCGGTTTTCCTCATCACGTAAAACGGCAGGGCCATATCCGCATCCCCAGAGCGCGTCCCCATCACTAGTCCTTCAAGCGGCGTAATACCCATGCTCGTATCAAAGGAACAGCCGTCCTTGACCGCACACACGGAGGACCCGTTGCCGATATGACAGATAATCAGATTGGTTTCCGAAGGCTTCTTGTTCAAGAGAACGGCGGCGCGTTTCGCGGTGTAGAGAAAGCTCGTACCATGGAAACCGTATTTACGGACGCCGTACTTTTCATACCATTCATAAGGAACGGCATACATAAATGAGGCCGGCGGCATGGTCTGATGCCATGCCGTGTCCATGATGGCGCACTGCGGCACATTGGGCAGAACTTTTTTCGCGGCTTCGATACCCATGATGTTCGCCGGATTGTGGAGGGGCCCCAAATCTTTGACCTCGTTGAACGCAGCCATCGCCGCATCATCAACGATGACGCTCTTGGTGAACTTGTCTCCGCCGTGGAGAACGCGGTGTCCGACTGCTTTAATGACATCCATATCACTGATGACGCCGTATTCCTTATCGGTGACGAGCTTGATGATGAGGTCGACCGCGGCAGTGTGTGTAGGGCAATTCTGCTGAAGAGTGAATTCCTCCCGCCCCTTTGCCTTGTGCTTGATGAAGGATCCCTCGAAGGTAACTTTTTCTACGACCCCGACCGCCAAAACATCCTTGTTTTCCCAATCGTAAACCTGATACTTTGCGGATGACGATCCGCAGTTAAGCGTTAAAATGACCATATTTGCTCCTTTTCCTATGACTCTTTGATGATTCTTAATAATACAAAGATAACGCCTTCATTACAAGAGGGTACGTTAAATTAACGCCGCCCCACTTGAATTTTATAATAAAAGAAGTTATGCTATCGTATTCTTTATTTATTAAGAGGCATATATGAGATTATTAACCCGTTCCGATTTTGATGGCTTGGCGTGCGGCGCCATCTTGGAATATTTGGGCTTTGTTGACGAATGGAAATTTGTGCATCCGAAGGACATCCAAGACGGTCTTGTAACTGCGACAGACAACGACATTCTCGCAAACATTCCCTACATCAAAGGCTGTTCTCTGTGGTTCGACCATCACTCAAGCGAAACCGAAAGACTGGGACGCAAAGTCTACTTTGAGGGCGTGTCCCGCAAAGCTCCGAGTTGCGCCCGTGTGGTCTACGACTTCTACGGCGGAGACGCCAAGCTGGGCCGTTTCCGCCGTATGATTGAATATGTTGACAAGGTGGACTCAGGCGACCTGACCGTTGACGAAATCCTTGACCCAAAGGGATGGATTCTGCTCGGTTTCATTATGGACCCCCGCACAGGACTTGGTCGGTTCAGAAATTTTACCATAAGCAACTATGAACTTATGGAAAAACTCGCCAGAGCATGCATGGATATGAAAATTGATGCCATCCTCGCTCTACCTGATGTAAAAGAGCGTCTTGACGTGTATTTTGAGCATAGTGTGTCTTACCGCGAGATGCTCAAACAGTATTCCTCCATTGAAGGTAACGTTATTGTCGCGGATCTGCGGAATGTTGACCCTATTTATGCGGGCAACCGATTCATCATCTATACACTTTTCCCGGAACAAAACATCTCGATGTGGGTCATAGATGGCAAAGAAAAAGCGAACGCGGTTATTACAGTGGGTTATAGCATTATCAACAGAACTGCCACCGTTGACGTGGGCAGTCTCCTCCTCAAATACGGCGGCGGCGGTCATCATCAGGTCGGCACGTGCCAGGTCGTCTATGAAGACTGCAACAAGGCTATGAGGGAAATCATAGACAAGTGCAAAGAAGTATGAGCCGTCTTCAAGCTGTGATGGGCATCAAGTTTAGAATCTTCGGCATAATACGTAAAGAGCCTTATAAAAGTTAATTTTATCAAAAACCCTTGAAATTCAAAATGAAAACAATCAATTACACGGATGAATTCACAGGCCACAGGGAGTTTGTCAAAAATGTCTGTTCAGCGGTGTGGTTTGTGATTCACCTAATCTCAACATAACGGCAAGCGATTAAGGCACAATACTGTATTCTTGAATCACTTGAATTTCAGAGCGCACGGAAAGCACGACTTTTTCTTGAATTATGAATTCGGTAGTGGTAGACACGGTCGCGTCGACGAGAACTTGGGAATTGGCGACCCCATAGAGTGTTATCTTGTTTTCGGAGACAGAGACTTCGAGGAAATGAACGGGCAATTCCTTATCGTAGAGGATGTGGTGTTTTATTTTATGTGCAAGGGTCAGTTCTTTGATGCGGATAACCTGTCTTTCTTCGATCTTTTCGGTAATAAAGTAGTCGCGGAGACGCTTGATGATTTCCGCGCAAACCGCTGGATGCAGATGCCCCGTGTTGACGGTTAAATGGTAGTTTTCAGGATTTCTCCATTCCGTGTCAAAGAAATAATGATAGAACCCTGACCGGTCGCTATCGCTCTTCTCGATGATTTGCCTCGCTCTTTTTTCGTTGCAATGGAAGTAGCTTTTCACCCGTTCAATGCGGACTTCTATCGGGACAACGAGGAATACAGACAGTACGCCGGGGACGTTTTTGAGAATGGCGGATGCGCCCCTTCCCACGATAACCGCGCTTTTGGCGGCACCCACCTCTGATAACATGGCTGTCTTGAGGTAATGTAGATAATTATCCCGGTCCTGAGACAGAGATGCCCAAAATCCGGGCTTGCGCTCGTCGTATTTTTTGAAATTCTTGTCCTCAATGCCGAAGATTTTAATTTTCTTTTCCAGTATATCTCTGTCAACCAGCTTGTAGTCCAACAGTTTGGCAAGCTCACAAGCCGTCTCGTCTCCCAGAGCCGCCAACTCCCGCGATATAGTGATGATTGCCATATGTTCTCCTTTATACAGGAGTTGGGAATTAGGAGTAGATTTTACAAAACATTATTTGAAAGTATCAAGACCAGTTTGCTAATCAATCACCAATTCCTAACTCTCAACCCCCCGAATTTCCGCATGGGAGTGAAAGACACATGCAAGCGTATTGCAGGCGGAAACTTTCATGTTTTAATTCTGTCGAGACCTCTTTGGAGGTTAGCCGTAAGTCGCAATCATGACGCCAGCTGCGATGGCGGTGCCGATAACACCCGCCACATTCGGCCCCATGGCGTGCATAAGCAAGAAGTTGCCCGGATCTGACTCAAGCCCGACCTTGTTAGACACACGCGCGGCCATTGGTACAGCCGACACGCCCGCGGAACCGATGAGCGGGTTGATTTTTTCCTTAAGGAAAAGGTTCATTATCTTGGCAACGCACACACCTGTGGCTGTGGCTACCGAAAACGCGATGAGACCAATCACCACGATGGAAATGGATCGCGGGTTAAGGAATTTTTCCGGCGTCATCTGACTTCCCACCCCGAGTGACAGAAATATCGTAACAATGTTCATCAATTCGTTCTGTATGGTATTGGAAAGCCTATCGACAACCCCTGTTTCTTTTAAAAAATTACCGAACATAAGGCATCCAATGAGCGCCGCGGCCGATGGGATAAACAGTACGCACAGTATGAAGACCACCATTGGGAAAAGAATTTTCTCGATTTTTGGCACGGAACGGAGCTGTTTCATTTTAATGAGTCGTTCTTTTTGAGTGGTAAGCAGTCTCATGATGGGCGGCTGGATGACTGGTACGAGCGCCATATAAGAGTAAGCCGCAACCGCCACAGTCGCCAGTAGTTGCGGGGCGAGTTTCGCCGCGATGTAGATAGTAGTGGGACCGTCTGCGCCGCCGATGATTGCGGCCGCGCATGCTTCTTTGAGGTTGAAGTCAACGCCGGGTATCAGGTTCATAGCCGTAATGGCGAAAAGTGTACCGAACACGCCGAACTGGGCAGACGCGCCGAGCAAGGCGCTCTTGGGATTAGCGATGAGAGGACCAAAGTCCGTCATTGCGCCGATTCCCATGAAAATGATGAGCGGGAAGAATTCATTGCCCACACCAGCGCGGTAAATGATGTCGAGAAACCCTTGATGTTCCCGCATACCCGCGTCAATGCCTTCAGCGATGTAGCGTCCTGCGTCTCCCATGCCGGCGAGCGGCACATTGACAAACACGATCCCGAAGCCGATGGGGATGAGCAAAAGAGGTTCAAAACCTTTTGCAGCGCCGAGGTATATAACGACAAAGCCCACGATAATCATGAGCAGTTCCTGCCAGCCCGGAACCGTTATGGGCAGCCCTGCGGGTGTAAAAGCATCCTTCATGTCGGTGAAGAAGGCATAGATACCGGTGGTTCCTATGAGCTGTCCGAGGAAGCCGCTCAGAGAAATCGTCTTGATACCTTCGCTTCTTTCAATAATACCGTCTGGATTGAATATTGAAGCGTATTCTTTTGCGGGAGCGGCATCTTGCGTAGCGTTTTGTGCGAGGATATGCGGCATAAAAGAGAACACAAATGCGCCTACAAGCAACAACAAGCATATTCTCGTGATAAAAACGGGGTCTTTTTTCTGATTTAGCATATGTATTAAAGGAGTGAGAGGAGGGAAATATTCAAACCAACTCTCGACTCCCTGTTCCTCCTTTAGCCGATTTCAGCGACGGGCTGTTCGGATGAAACCTTAGCGCCGATAGGCGCGAGGAAGTGAACGTTGCCATCAACCGTGGCTTTGATTTCGTTCTCCATTTTCATAGCTTCTATAATAAGAATATCATCGCCTTTTGAAACATGAGCGCCCTCGGCAACCGAATAGCGAAGTACAACACCGGTGAGCGGCGCCTTGACGAGCGCGCCTGCGCCGGCAGGAGCGGATGCAATCGGAGCCGCGGCAGGAGCGCTGGTCGTAATCGGGGCGGCGGCAACCGCGCCGGCTGGTTGAACCACCACGTTATAGTTCGCGCCGTTCACATTCACCACGTATCTGGCCGCCGAGTTGTTGGGCGCAGGAGCCGTAGGAGCCGCAGGAACCGCGGACGGTTCTTTCGGCTTAAACGTCACCGGTCCATCGGCGCGTTTCTTGAAGAAATCAGGCGCGATTTTCGGGAACATAGCATAGGAAAGTACATCTTCAACGGGAGGATTATCAACGCCGAGTAGTTTTTTGACTTCGCCCTCGAGTTTTTCATATTCATTGGGGATGTCGTCCGCTGGACGGTGGATGATTTCCGCGTCAATTTTCAGTTCCGCAAGCGCCTTCTTCACCAGTTCCGGGTTTTTAGGCGCAGGACATGCGCCGTATCTGCCGACGAGGAGGTTCTGGGACTCTGCGGTAAGCATCTCATAGCGCCCTTTCAATACATTCAGCACAGCCTGGGTGCCGACTATCTGGCTTGTGGGCGTTACCAGAGAAGGATAGCCAAAATCTTTCTGCACAACGGCTATTTCCTTCAGTACATCATCCAGCTTGTTCAGCGCATTGTTTTCTTTTAACTGACCCTCCATGTTGGAAAGCATCCCGCCCGGTACTTGAGACGCCAAGATACGGGTATCCGCGCCCAGGAAGCTGGATTCGAATTGTTTGTAATTCTTTTTTACTTCACGGAAGTACGCGGCGATTTCCAAAAGCAAGCCCGAGTCAAGACCTGTGTCGTATTCCGTGCCTTTGAAAATTTCAACCATAGTTTCGGTAGGGCTGTGGCTCGTGCCCATAGCAAGCGGTGAGATTGCGGTGTCGAGAATCTCCGCGCCTGCTTCCGCGGCTTTGGTCAAAGTCGCCACGGACATACCGGTTGTTGCATGGGAGTGAATCTCGATGGGGATGGAAATCGCCTTTTTCAGGGCTTTCACTAGCTCGTAAGCCTCGTAGGGCTTTAGAAGACCAGCCATATCTTTGATTGCCAAGCTGTCCGCGCCGATTTGTTCATATTCCTTGGCGAGTTCCACGTATTTTTCACGGGTATGAAACGGCGTGGTCGCGTAGGAAATGGCGGCTTGAATGTGTTTGCCTGTTTTCTTTGCCGCGTCTGTTGCGGCCTTGAAGTTACGCGGGTCGTTCAGAGCGTCGAAAATGCGGAATACGTCTATGCCATTTTTGGCGGCCGCCTCCACGAACTTTGCCACTACATCGTCCGCATAGTGCCGATATCCAAGAAGATTCTGTCCCCGCAGAAGCATCATTATCGGCGTGTGCGGAAGGGCGGCTTTGAGTTTGCGGAGTCGTTCCCATGGATCCTCGTTGAGGAACCGCATCGCGGTGTCGAAGGTTGCCCCGCCCCACGCTTCGAGAGCAAAGTATCCAACTTTGTCCAACTTATCGCAAATAGGCAGCATATCCGCATTTACCATGCGGGTAGCATAGAGTGACTGGTGAGCGTCCCGCAGGACGAGGTCCGTTAGCTTAATTTTAGCCATTATCTTCTCCTTTTTAACGGGCTAATGAGTAGCGCGATATTCGGTAACAGCGGCTGTTATTGCGGCTGTTACTGCGGCGTCATTGCCGACAGGTTTCACAGGCTTAGGTTTCGCGGGTTCTTCATCCGCAAACCCCATGCCTTGAATTATCTTTCCAACGAGTGTTATGCAGACAATCAGTATTATCAGAAAGGCAAACACCGTTCCCATACCGAGTAGGGCCAGCATCCCACTCTGCTCAAACATCTGACCTATGGTCATAATTCCCCCTATATGAATGGTGAATAAAATTATGACTGGTATGATACCAAAGTTTCATAATTTTTGCAAGGGGTTTGCAATCCTCTGATTACAGCCCCAACCGCTTGGCTTCCGCGAAGTCCGCGTCCGCTCGTTTCGTGTCGCCTTTTGCTTCATAGGCGCGCCCGCGAGCGTCATAAGCCCACGCATACTTGGGGTTGAGCTTGATTGCTTCAGTGCAATCCGTGATGGCTTGGTCGTACTGTCCTTTCATCCTGTACGCCGCGCCGCGAGTGCCATAAGCAAAAGCATACTTGGGGTTGAGCCTGATTGTTTCGGTGCAATCCGCGATGGCTTGGTCGTACTGTCCTTTCATCCTGTACGCCTCGCCGCGAGTGCCATAAGCAGAAGCATACTTGGGGTCGAGCCTGATTGCTTCGGTGCAATCCGCGATGGCTTGGTCGTACTGTCCTTTCATTCTATATGCATCGCCGCGGCTGTAATAGACAGAAGCATACTTGTGGTCGAGCCTGATTGCTTCGGTGCAATCCGCGATGGCTTGGTCGTACTGTCCTTTCATTCTATATGCATCGCCGCGGTTGTAATAGGCAAGAGCGTATGTGGGGTTGAGCCTGATTGCTTCGGTGCAATCCGCGATGGCTTGGTCGTACTGTCCCTTACCCCTATACGCCGCGCCGCGAGTGCCATAAGCAAAAGCATACTTGGAGTCAAGCCTGATTGCTTCGGTGCAATCCGTGATGGCTAAGTCGTACTGCCCCTTCATCCTATACGCATCGCCGCGGTTGTAATAGGCAAAAGCATACTTGGGGTTGAGCCTGATTGCTTCGGTGCAATCCGCGATGGCTTGGTCGTACTGTCCCTTCATCCTATATGCACCGCCGCGAACGCCATAAGCAGAAGCATACTTGGGGTCGAGCCTGATTGCCTCGGTGCAATCCGCGATAGCTTGGTCGTACTGCCCCTTCATCCTGTACGCATCGCCGCGGTTGTAATAGGCCATAGCATACTTGGGGTCGAGCCTGATTGCCTCGGTGCAATCCGCGATGGCTTGGTCGTACTGTCCCTTCATCCTATACGCGGAACTGCGGTTGTTATAGGCAAGGGCGTATTTGGGGTCGAGCCGAACCGCCTCGGTATAGTCCGCAATGGCTAAGTCATACGCGCCCTTTTTGTCATACGCAAAACCACGTCTGACATAGGCGGTAGCGTATTTGGGGTCGAGTCGAACCGCCTCGGTGCAATCCGCAATGGCTAAGTCGTACGCGCCTCGGTTGTTGTGGATATAGGCGCGGCTGTCGTACGCCAGAGCATAGCCCGGATTGAGTCGAATCGCCTCCGCATACTCCGCAAGGGCCCGGTCGTAGTCGCCATTGTCACTATACTTCAAGCCCCGTTTGTACGCTTCTTCCGCCTTGCCTCCCGGTTTATTGTCCAGTGTCGGAAGTTTGGACGGGACAACGGCCGACTTTGCCGCCAGCCGATACGTGAATTCCACGGCACCGGTCGTGTTCCGCCCCACCTCTACGGTCTTAGTCTCCACCTTTCCATCGCTATACGTCATCGTGAGCGTGTAGTCCCCGGCAGGCGTCTTTTCAATGGAACATTCTCCCCATTTGACTAAATTTTCATTCTTGTCCACGCCGTTTCCGCTTATCCGCAGCCTCCCCGCCTCAACGGTCGTTACGAAAAGGTTCCCGGTCGCCACACTCTTCCGCATGGTCGAACTCGCGCTGTCCGCCGCATCAGGCGTCTTCGCGGGGGTCTCTTTCCCCTTGCGGAAGAATAGAAATGCGGCGCCGTCCTGGTGCTGCGCGGCGGACAAGGTGCCGTAAAGCGGCGTCGTTTTTCTCACAGCCTTTTTCACGTCGTTGTATATGGACATCGGGTCCAGCAGCGGCTCGTTATTTTTCCGTAAGCACATCTTCAACGCGCTCGAAAACTCTGACTCGTCAGGCACGGTCTCGCTTGAGCCGCTTGTTAGCACTTCACGGCTCGTCAATTTATACGCGCGTCGGTAATAGTCGGTATTTATCGCAGGCGCCTGTCCTCGATGCTCGTTCAGAATGTCCCCTGAAAAACAGGCGTCGGACACGAGAAACACATGAATCGTCTTAAAACCGGAGATATACCCTCGTATTACCGCGTTCGGAAGCCAGTTCGCCTGTTCATACTGGTCTATACCGCCGTCCACCGGTATCCAAAAGCCGGTCTTTGACCCTTTGTCTAGGTGCCCATGTCCCGCATAATAGACGAAGAGCGAGTCATTCACCCCTAATTTGCCTTGTAATTGGGCAAAGGTCTTCACGATGTTCGCCCGTGTTGCCTGTGCATCGTAGAGTTCCAGCACCTCGTCAATAAAGTAATTCTCTCTCAATATGTCCCGAATCTCCATCGCGTCTGATACGGGTTTCCGCAACGCGTTCCATTCCCGGTACTTATCAACAGCGATGAACAAGGCGTACTGTTTACCCACCGATACGGCGCTCTGTTCCCCAAGCGTATCCTTGGCGACGCGGGACGCGCCCCGTTCCTGCCCAAACGCTGCGGTAACGGCAAGCGCCGCCGCCATCGTCAACAAAACAATCCTTTTCATAATTACCTCCGTTTACCATAATTAGTTAGACGAGAACCGTCCTCGATTCCTTACTGGATTCCTTGCTGGAATCACCCTCGATTCCTTTGGATAGAACTACCTACCGTTCTTTTCACTATTATACCATTTTTGCAGAGAGTTGTAAATCGGATTTACGGCAATTTTCTTGTACGCAAACATTTTTTGCGTAGTTTGCGCGTCAAAAGGCGCCTCATTCCAACGTCTCGATTCTCATAAACGTACCTTGAGGCGTCATGCTTTTCAAAGACGAGTTAAACGGTAGACATAAATTGAAAATAATAGTATATTGAATCAGTCGTATGGGACTGAATTTTCATACTGACCATGCATGAGGAGTAAACATGACCGATAACGACAAGGCCAAACAAAAACTGCCGCTTAAACCGCGTAAGAACAACAAGTCAAACCTATTGGCATTGATCTTTTTTGTTATTGTAGGCATATTTTTTGCCGCGTTATTTTTTAGACCTGTCGCTCCCGCGACACAGACCATATCGTATTCAACGTTCACCCATTTCCTTGACCAGAAAAACATCTCAAAGGTGAAAATCATTGATAACCGTACCATAGAAGGCACGCTAAAAAATGGCATACCGACTCTGTTCCGCACCTACATTCCCTACCAAGATCCTGCGCTTTTGCCGAAGCTTATGGAAAATGACATCGCCATAGAAGGCGGCTCCGCAAACAATTCGCTGTGGCGGATACTGCTCGAACTGACGCCATGGATCATAGGGTTTGCCTTCATCTACTTTATGATGAGAAACGCTCCGGGCGGCGGCGGCAAAGCTTTCCAGTTCGGTAAAAGTAAAGTTAAGAAATACGAGGACAACGGTAAAAAAATAACTTTTGCAGATGTTGCGGGGCAAAAAGACGCGAAATACGAGCTTGAGGAGGTGGTTGCCTTCTTGAAAGACTCGGAACGCTTCACTCGGATGGGCGCGAAAATCCCCAAGGGCGTGCTTTTGGTGGGTATGCCCGGCACGGGTAAGACCCTTATGGCGCGCGCGGTCGCAGGCGAGGCAAACGTTTCCTATTTTCATATGTCAGGCTCGGACTTCGTGGAAATGTTCGTGGGCGTGGGCGCGAGCCGTGTGCGGGACCTGTTCGAGCAAGGCAGGAAAAATGCGCCATGCATCATTTTCATTGATGAGCTTGACGCGGTGGGCAGAACCCGCGGAGCAGGCTACGGGGGAGGACACGACGAGCGCGAGCAGACCTTGAACCAGTTGCTCGTTGAAATGGACGGTTTCGAAGCGAATTCAAAAGACAGTATCATCATTCTTGCTGCAACCAACCGCCCTGACGTGCTCGACTCGGCTCTCCTCCGTCCGGGGCGTTTTGATAGACAGGTCGTCGTGGCCATGCCGGATGTGAAAGAGCGGGAGGAGATTCTCAAGATTCATACGAAAAAAATACCGCTTGCCAACGAGATTGACTTCGATAGGCTGGCGCGGGCGACACCGGGCATGAGCGGCGCGGAAATCGCTAACCTTGTCAATGAAGCGGCGCTCTTCGCTGCAAGACGGAACAGAGACTTCGTTACTATGGAAGACTTCGAGGAGGCGCGGGACAAAATCCTTATGGGCGTTGCCCGTACCACATTGGCAATCTCCGAAAAAGAACGTAAGATGACGGCGATTCACGAGGGCGGTCATGCCTTATTGCATTACTTCCTCAAGAACGCGGACCCGCTCCACAAAGTAACCATTGTACCCCATGGCCGAGCGCTCGGTATGGCTATGTCCCTCCCTGAAGCGGACAGCTACAGCCGTACCAAGGGATGGATTGAAGACCGTATCGTGATTTGTTATGGAGGCTGGTCCGCGGAAAAGCTCTTCTATGAAGAGACGACCACCGGCGCCAAACAGGACATTCAGCAGGCAACCGAAATGGCGCGGCATATGGTTTGCGAATGGGGTATGGATGACGATATGGGTCCCATCGCCTATGGGCAGGAGGAAGAGCCGATTTTCGTTGGTAAAGAGATTGCGCGGCACAAGGATTATTCCGAAGAAACAGCAAAGAATCTGGATATTGCGGTAAAAAAAATACTCAACAAGGCGAAGGAACGGGCGCAGGCGATATTGATGGAACATCGGATCGAGCTTGAAAAGCTCGCGGATGAACTTATAGTAAAAGAAACCCTCACTGACGAAGAGATTAGGATTCTTTTGGGTATTGAAAAATAAAAGAGAGCATTGTTTTATGGAGGAAATATGAAAACATTCGGGGGAAAGGCGCTGTTTTTAGACAGGAGCGACATCAATACCGATGAGATTATTCCAGCGCGGTATTTGACGGAGGATTCGAAAGCGGCGCTCAAGCCGTTTCTGCTTGAGGACCTGAAACTCGACGGATTCGACACGGGGAAACTCGCAGGCGTTGAAGTCATTGTTACACGGGCGAATTTCGGGTGCGGAAGCTCGCGGGAACACGCCCCCTGGGCGCTTGAAGCAAACGGCATAAACATCGTGATTGCCGAGAGTTTCGCCCGCATCTTCCGACGGAATATGTTCAACTGCGGCATGATAGCCGCTGAATTGCCGCGTGCGGAAGTAGACGCCCTTTTCACTGAATTCGCGGATGTGGATACGAATGTCGCTGTTGATATGGCGGACGGAACGCTCACTTTCTCTTCCTCATTACAAAAGAAAACGGCGCCCATTGCTCTGATGGGATTTGAGAAGGCGCTTGTGGACGCTGGCGGTTGGGTTGAATACGCGGCGGAAAAATACTGACGAGGAAGATATGCTCACCTTAGACGAATTGCAGACAGCGGCGGGAAAATACAGCCGCGTTCCAGTTTCAAAAACGATTCCCACGGGCGCGAGCACGCCCGCAC
Source organism: Treponema sp. (assembly GCA_031258305.1). Classification (GTDB taxonomy): domain Bacteria; phylum Spirochaetota; class Spirochaetia; order Treponematales; family Breznakiellaceae; genus JAIRKH01. The sequence continues at coordinate 15,773 of JAIRNA010000088.1, forward strand.
GTGTTTTCAAAAAACTCAAAAACTTGAGTAGGCAATGCTTCATTCTTGAAAGCGCCGAAGACTCGGAGAATTGGGGGCGATGGACGTTCCTCGGCTTTGACCCGAAATTGGAAATCACGTGCCAAGACAAGAAGCTCCGCATACGCAACGGCGCGGAACTGCGCCTTGAAACGGATAATCCGGGCGCGGCTATCAAACGGATAATTGAAGAAAACAAGAGTCCGCGCCTGCCGGAACTGCCGCCGTTCTCAGGCGGGCTGGTTGGGTATTTTTCCTATGACTTCATCAAATATGGAGAGCCGGGATTGAACCTCAACGCGGCCGACGAGGAAGGCTTCAAAGACGTTGATCTTATGCTGTTCGACAAAGTAATCGCCTTCGACCGCCTGAAGAATGAAATCGTTTTGATTGTCAACATAAAAACGGATGCGTTCTCTGAAAACTACAACCGCGCGCGCGGCGAACTGGACTACCTCGCCCGTATCGTGGATAGCGGCGCGGAGGCGGTCATTCCACCGATGGTTATCAAGGGTGAATTCCGCCCTCTGTTTGACAAAGAAGCCTTTTGCGCGATGGTAGAAAAAGCTAAACGTTATATCCGCGAGGGCGACATCTTCCAAGTGGTGCTGTCAAACCGACTCGTTGCGGACGCGGACGGCAGTCTCTTCGACACGTATCAGATTCTGCGGGAACTCAATCCTTCGCCCTATATGTTCTATTTTTCCAGCGATGATATTGAAATCGCTGGCGCGTCTCCGGAGACGCTGATCAGACTCAAAGACGGCGTTCTGTACACATTCCCGCTTGCCGGCACCCGTCCCCGGGGTAAGACGCCTGAGGAGGACGCGGCGCTTGAGCGTGAACTTCTTTCCGACCCCAAGGAGCTTGCGGAACACAATATGCTCGTGGATTTGGGGAGGAACGATTTGGGGAAAATCAGCAAATTCGGCTCGGTTGAAGTGGAAAAGTATATGTCTATCGAACGTTTTTCCTATGTGATGCACATCGGTTCGACTGTGCGGGGACAAATCCGCCCGGAATTCGGGGCGCTCGATGCCGTCAATGCGATTCTGCCTGCCGGCACGCTTTCAGGCGCACCGAAAATCCGCGCCTGCGAAATCATCAACGAGCTGGAGAACAATAAACGGGGCGTTTACGGCGGTGCTATCGGATACATTGATTTTTCAGGTGATATGGACACATGTATCGCCATCCGCCTTGCGTTCAAAAAAAACGGCAAGGTCTTTGCGCGTTCTGGCGCGGGCATAGTGGCCGACAGTGTGCCTGAAAACGAGTTCCGCGAATGTGAAAATAAGTTGAAGGCGGTCATCAAGGCGCTGACCCACCTATAGCGCACCCCGCGCCCTCGAAGGCTCGCAGTGCAGACACCGATTAGGCTTAGAATGGCATCCCGATTAGGCTTAGAATGGTATCCCGATCAGGCTTAGATCGGTATCCCGATCAGGCTTACCGCAGACGGCTTATCGTCGGTCTCTTAACTTCATAGTTCACCATCCTGATTCGGGGGAAAAAGGGTTTTATCCGATATACCAGTACCGAACGGTAAGTTCGCACAGACAAAATGATACTTTCAAGAAATATTGAGCCGCAACAAACCAAAATCTCGACTTCCTATTCAGATTCATCTATGCGGCGCCGCGGTTATCTTGCCGATCTCCGTAAAATACGGTAAAGTATAAGGGTGAAAAAAAGAATCATCCTGAAACATAGACAGGAAAAGCGTATTCTCGCAGGGCATCCGTGGGTCTACGACAATGAGGTCAAGGAAATACGCGGACCATCGGGACCCACGGTTCTTGAACCGGGAGAAACTGCGGATGTGGAAAGCGCCGATAAAACCTATCTCGGACGCGCCCTGGTGAATCCACGCTCAAAAATCATTGCCCGCATCTATAGTCCTTCGAAAGAAGGCATAGACAAAGGCTTCTTCAAACGGCGGTTCCGCGAAGCTGTGAAGAGGCGGAACTACGATTTCTCCTGCAAATCATGCAGACTCGTGTTCGCCGAAGCAGATTTTCTACCCGGACTCATCATAGACCGGTTCACGGGTTGGTCCCTGAACGATGTTGAGCGCGCGGTTTCTGGTAGTCCACTCTCTTTCTCTATGGTGAAGAATGTCCTGGGCCGCCCCCATTCGTGGCTTTCCATTCAATTTTTAACCTTCGGCATGGACCGCCGTCGAGAAGAAATCCTCGCGGCTCTTGACGAAGCGCTCGCTTTGGAAACGCCCGGCAGTGCGCCGGACGGCATTATTGAAAAATCAGGCGCAAAGGTAAGGGAATTGGAAGGGCTGCCCATGACGGAAGGGTTGATTCGCGGGTCTTTTCCTGAAAACGGCATCGTCATCTTTGAAAACGGATTGCCTTTTGTTGTTCACATCGAGGGAGGACAGAAGACCGGACACTTTCTCGACCAGAGCGAAAATCGCGCTTTTGCCGCGTCTCTCGTGCGTCCCGGCGGTTCCGTTCTGGACGCGTTCTGCTATACCGGTGGCTTTGGGGTTCATCTCGTTCGGTCCGGCGCGGCCCAGGTTACTGCGGTTGACGTGTCTGCATCGGCGCTCGCTGCGCTTCGGAAGAATGCCAGCCTGAATGCGGTTGAACATGCCATTACTTCGGTACAAGGGGATGTTTTTGAAATCCTCCGTTCAATGGAACGTGCAAAGGAAAAATTTGACATGGTGGTTCTTGACCCACCGGCTTTCGCAAAAAACCATATGGTATTGGAAAACGCCGCACGCGGGTACAAGGAAATTAACCTGCGCGGATTGCGCCTGCTCAAGCCGGGCGGTATTCTGGCGACCTTTTCTTGCAGTCAGGCGCTTAATGAATACCGATTCCGACGTATCATTGCAGACGCGGCGCTCGATGCGGAACGCCGCCTCCACCAAATCGCTTTCCGTTGTCAGCCGCCCGACCATCCGATCCTCCTCGGATACGATGAGTCTTTCTACCTAAAGGCGGGATTTTACCGCGTGATATAAGGAGTTTTGAAAAAATATGCCAGCCCATAAACACCGTGCTATGATGCAAGGAATAGAAAAAATCTGGTTTGCTACAGGAAACGAACACAAAAGGCGGGAATTAGCCGAGATTCTTGCGCCGCGGTATGCCGTCAATATTCCATCGGACGCGGGTATTGTCTTTGCGCCAGAGGAAACAGGTTCGACGTTTCTGGAAAACGCTCTGATTAAAGCGCGCGCCCTGTTTGACATCGTTAAGGAGCCTGTTGTGGCTGATGATTCGGGACTCTGCGTGGATGCTCTGAATGGCGGTCCGGGTGTTCTGTCGGCGCGTTATGGGAACGTAGAAGGCAAGAAGCTCGTGGATTCCGAAAGAAACAGACTCGTTTTAAGAGAATTAGGCGGTAGTACGAACCGAAAAGCCCGTTTCGTATGCGCTATGGTTATATTCTTAGAACAAGACCGTTTTTTCATCGCGCAGGAAACGCTTGAAGGCGAAATCTTCAGCGAAGAACGAGGGCAAGGCGGTTTCGGCTACGACCCAATCCTATTCATTCCAGGGCTTGGACGTACGGTCGCGGAGCTTGCATCCACGGAAAAAAACCGCTTAAGCCACCGTGCAAAGGCCGGTGCGGCTATCGGGAGGCTCTATGGCTCAATCCACCATGTTTAAACCCGAAGACGTAGCGGATTTCTTTGAAAAAAAAGCCGCTCTTGACTTTATCAAGACAGCATCCGATTCGAAATACCGCAAGGTCGCTAAATTTCTTATCCTTATAGATAAAGAAGCCGCAGTTCAGATACTCTCTAAGCTGGAACCCGAACAAATTGAGGAGATTTCCAAAGAAATAGCTTCGATTCGCGGTATAAGCGCGGAAGAAGCCGCGTATTTGTTTGACGAATTTAAATCGCTGATGGCGCTTTCCGGCGGATATAAGGGTCCTTTTTCAGGCGGGGTCGAGGAGGCACGGAAGCTCTTGTATGCGGCGTTTGGTACAGAAAAAGGAGAATCTATCCTCAAGAAAACGGTTCCCGAATCGGTCGACAAACCATTTGCTTTTCTGGAAGAATTCAGCGCAGAACAGCTCGGGATCCTTTTCAAAGATGAATCTCCCGCGACTGAGGCAATGGTGCTTTCCCGTTTACCACCGAAACTTGCAGCAGAGGTCATCAAGAACGCGGAATCAGAGCGTAAGGTTGAAATCGTCAAACGTATCGCTAAAATAAACAAGGTCGCGCCGTCGGTAATGGAGACGGTCGCATTTGCGCTCAAGGAAAAAATCAACAGGATGGGTAAGACCGAAACCGAAAAAATAGACGGCATGAATGCGCTCGCCGCTATACTCAAGGTATCCGACGTATCTTTTGGGGAAAAAATGATAGATGAATTGACGCAAAACGACCAGATGCTCGGTTACAGCCTGCGGGCAACCCTCTACACGCTAGACGATATCGCCAAAGCTGATGACCGCGTTGTTGAAGAAAAACTACGGAGCATGAGCGACAAGGAGATAGTCTATTTGATAAAAGGACAAAGCCGCCTTTTCATAGAGAAAATTATGTCAAACGTTTCAGTACAACGGCGTTCTATGCTGCGGGAAGAAGCCGATATTATCGGACCGATTCGCCGCATAGACGCTGATTCGGTTGCGGCGGATTTCCTCACATGGTTCAGACGCGGAAGGGAAAAGGGAACCATTATGCTCATAGACGATGAAGATATAATTCGCTGACAGGAAAAGTGGGGATGGCGCTGTAAAAAAAGGAAATGGTCGGCGCCGAGACTTTTTGAAAATATCAAACTTTGTCTCATTCAATCATTATGAAGTCGTTGAAGTAGAGAACAGATATTTGTCCAAGGCGGAGCGTGGCGTTGTAGAGATTCAAGAGCGTACCTTTGACTGAATCTTCACCCATGCCGTGTATGTCTTCGGCAGAGAGGCTCTTGAAGAAAGAGAGGGTATGGGCGCGGAAGTCGGTTACTTTCGAGGCAAGTTCTTCAGTGAAAGGGACGTCCGCCTTGTCGTAAGGGAAGGCTATAGACACGATGACGGTTTGCGGAGGGCTATCGCCGCTGATTGCACGGATTCTGCCTATGCCGGTGAATATGTTATCAGCGGGATCCGGCGCGGGCTGGGGAATCGGCTTTGACGGTATCGTATAGACGGGCTTACCTTTTACGAGACTCTGTGCAATAAAGGTATAAATTGTGACGGATACTATGAATAATCCTTGTAACACGGCCGCAACACAGAGAATTTTATAAAGAATAACGCCTCCGTTTATTTCTCGCATTTCTTTGACAACCCTCTTGACATTTTTTTTATAATAAGATATAAATAAAAATATTACAAGACGCACGGGGAATTAGCTCAGTTGGTAGAGCGATAGGTTCGCAATCTATAGGTCAGGGGTTCGAATCCCCTATTCTCCAATCCATTAAGTCAGCATATCTATCTTTGTAGATAAAATCCGTCCTTCCTTTCTCCTGCCCCTCCCCGGAGGGGCTTTTTTCCCGAGTGTTCACTAAAATACTAAACAGTATGGGGGGGGGGGGGGGCGGCCCCCCCCCCCCACCCCCCCCCCCCCCCCGGGGGGGGTATTACCCCCTGACCCACACAAACAAAACAACTGGGGGGGGGGGGGGGCCCCCCCCCCCCCCATACACAAAGATTTCAAGGAGAAATTTTTAATACCCGCGACTCTGCCGCAGGGGTATTTTTATTCTTGTGCGGGTCCTTATCCCTCCATCTCAGAAATCTTTTCATAGAGCTTGGTTTTGAAAACACTATAGCCGTTAGCATTCGGGTGAATATAATCAAAGCCGCCAAAGAAACCTGCTTCAGCATTAAACAGATTGGTGTTCGGCTGCGTACTACCGGGACTCGCCGCAAAAGCATCGTATATGTCCAGATATGAGACATTACTATAGCCATCGTATGCCTTGAGTATGTTATTTACCGCAATATTCATGGTTCCATCCTGGAAAAAGAAATTACGCGGTAGCAACGACACAAGAATAATTTTTGTCGCAGGATGTGAGGCATGAATTCTTTCGATGATTTTTGAATTGGCCGCCGCAATCTGCGCTGCGCTATGCGAAGGATAATTCATAATTGAATTATTCGTGCCTATTAATAGAACAAGATAGTCGGTTACCAGGTCATTGGGCATCTCGCCGTTCTCAATCCTCCAGATAACGTCCATTGTTTCATCGCCGCCGACGCCAAGATTTAGAACGTCATAATCTGTAGTAAGGTCTGTCCATGATGTGTAATTATCCTCGCCTTCTCCATTTGTATCGCCCCAATATTGCAGGATACTGTCGCCAAGAAAGACGATATCATAGTTCTTCTTTGCGGCAATTTTTTCCAAAACCGCCTCATGTTTGCCGATTTGGAATTCGCCCTTAACACTCACAGCACGCCCTAGTAGCGCAGAATCGGTCTCCGCAATGCCGAGCGAAACAAGCGGATCGAATGTTCCACTGTCACCGGCATATACAATCATATCGCTATTTACCGGCGTGGCGGAAGTAAATTCAGTCCCGGTTTCATTCTGTCCGGTGAACCATTTAGAACCGGTATATAGCGGGAGATTGGGAGTCGTTAATGTCGTCCCTTTTTCCGCAGTCATTGTCCTATACACTTTACCTTCCGAAATGAACATTACCGTATATTCATCCGCCAAGGGCAGATCGGACATTTCTTCAAACAAAGCTCTCTTCAGCACCGTGTAGCCTGCCGACGTTAAATGTGTGCCATCCAAAAAGAGCGTATCGTTAACAGTTCCGTTATAAAAGAAGCCCGGTCTTGCATCAACAAATGTTGTATTAAGGTGTCCGTCATAATTTTCTATTATCTCGTTTACCCTGTCGTTATTCTCATAGCCTCCTGTCTGAGGCAGGATGGAAACGAGCAGAATTTTTGCCGTAGGGCAGGCATCGTTCAACGTTTCGATAATCTTCGCTATACCGCCTGCAACCTCCTCGGGCGAATTTGCGGCAACGCCAATGGTTCCCAGATTATTCACTCCAACCAACAGCACTATGTACTTCGTATTTATATCATGGGGAAGAGCGTTGTTTTCGAGCCGCCAAAGAACATTTTGCGTACGGTCAGCGCCAATTCCCATATTGAGAACGTCATATTTGGTCTTTATTTCAGTCCAACTTGACTGAATCGGCTTGGTTGCATCTGTTGCTCCCGTTAAATCATCATTCCAATATTCAATCAGGCTGTCACCGATAAAAATAATATCCCAATCCTTCTGAACGGTAACTGCTGCCACATCAGCATCATGCAGGCCGTTTTGTGTAGTAAACAATCCCGTCGCGGGGATGGCGGCGGGATTTGTGGCGTTATTCACCCCATCAGGAATTTGCAAAGATTCCTTCCAGTATGCAAAAACTGTTATGTCTGAATTTACTGGCGTATCCCCAGTAAATTTTGTACCGCTCCCGTTCCCTTCTGAATACCATCCGCCGAATCTAAAATCGGACTTTGTAGGATTTTCTGGCAGTGTTATTTTACCTCCAGAAGTAACATCTATCGGACTAACCTGTGAACCACCTTGTGAATCAAATGTTACTGTAAAAGACGGGGCATTTTCCTCTAGAACCCACTTGGCGTAAAGAGTTATATTCGCCACTACCATGTCCGTGTCGAAATTCCACAGGGTTGTCGTTGCCGCGTCCCGGTACCAGTTGGTAAAGGTATAGCCCGCCTTGCTGGGGTTTGCGGGCTTTGTAACTTTTCCGTCTTGTTTCACTTTTTGCTCTGGAACCGCGCTGCCGCCTTCCCCTGTGTCAAAGGTTACGACATAGGTCACAGGATCCGACTCAGGGTCTCCGCAACCGATGGCAATTATCCCGAATACCAGCATAAATGCCAGTATTCCCAATACTGTGTTGCTCTTGAAAAACCATGCTTTTTTGTGCATAATCTTTCCTCCTTATGTTCCCGTATACGCTCCCTGTCGTATACAGTCTTGTCTTTCGCGGCGGTTCCAGCGGCCAACGGCCGCTTTTATGGAACGCCTCTCGCTTGTACGCAATTAATGCGCGTACCGCATATCTCATGTGCCTTTACCATTGCTAAAATGGCGCACGTGAGGAAAGGCGCAAACCGCAAACGGCTTGCATTTTGGTTCGCAATGCCCCGTTCGGTCTTGATGCGGGAATAACCGCCTGCGGAGTCTCCTTGTTTTTCTTGATTATGATAAGAAGAGAGTCCATCTTGTAGTCTCAAAGCAGCTTCTCTCAACAACCTTGTTTGCGGATTCGATTTACGCGGCATGAGCGCCGTTTGAACGCTATATGTTGTATAGTTTATACTAGGTCCATGGGGGGGGGGGGATATGCGGATCGTTAAAATATTGCTAAACCTATTTATTATCATAGCGTCTTTATACTATATGCTTATACTATAATTGTCAAGCGGTTTTTAAATTTTAAAGAAAAATCCATTTTTTGAGTGGAAAAAGTCCTCTGATTGCGCCATATAGCCGTTTTTTGGGAACTGTGGTATACTAAACTAAAAGGAGACGAAATGAACATAAAAAAGATATTTGCGGTTATTCCGGCCCTACTGCTGTTTGTTTCCTGTTCAAGTAAGAAAACCGCATCCTTCCCGTTTGAAAACGGAGGAAAAGACGTGGTCCTGTTTGGAAATTCCAAAAGAGCCGCATCAGGACAAATCACCCTTACGAAAAAGGCGAGTTTTGTCTATACATTTGAAACACCCCAGAGCGTTCTTGCAGACTCGTCTCTTGAAATAGACTATACGGTTCAAGGCGAAGGAAACGTCGTTTTGACCATTGAAGGCTCCGCGGTTCAGCAATGGCAGATGCCTTTGGACGCAAGCCTTATGACGGACGCGCTGCCGAACCTCATCCGTTACGCTGTGCCGCTCACGGATTCCGAAATCACGAAGATAAGCCTCGATGTTTCAGGAGGCGGTAAGCGCGGAAAAAAAGACGATTCGGCGCTTGAAATAAAAGCGTTCCGCATACGTAATCGATGGTTCGGCTTTGAATGGGAAGACGGCGTTTTCTCTGCAACGCCTTTTGTGGAAAAGACGTATTCCACCTATTCCACACAAGAATCATGGATTGTAGATCCACCGATAGATTATCGAATTAATGGCGCGATAGAACTGTGGGTTTCCGCTTTCCCTAAAGAGGCAAGCGGAAACGACCGAATCACCGTTGAGCCCGGGACAATTTTCTACGAATGGACGTGCCCCCATGACTTGAAAAACGCCCTCTTTTTGCCGCCCGGGGCGCTCACCTACAACCCCTATCCCTTGCGTGTCACTATCAGTCCCCAAATGGGCAAAATTCGCCTTGAAGCGTCACAGGTTCGTCCTTTCCCGGTAACGCCTATCCCGGCCGACCCGGGAATCATTCTTTCCTACAAAGAGGGTTATTGGCGAGACTCTCGCTACGAGGTCTTCCAGTGGGAGGGATTCCCGTCCATTCTCATTTTCGACACTGCCAGTTACGCGGTACAGGACAAGTTTTTCAAGCGACTTGCCTTCTTTGTAGAGAAAAAGGACTATCGCGGTAAGCTTTTAACAGACGCGGCGCTTGTAGGACAACACGGGTGGAACGCTTACGACTACCGCGCCGAGGATTTGGCCGCGTTCTTCGAGATTGCCGAAACGGCGTCTTTTCTGCTTTTGCCCGAAGAGGAGGAGTTAAAGACGATTTTGCTTAATAACGGTATTCTCAAACGAAAGTCTAATCAAAAAATAGACGCGGGCATAGGCGCGGTCATTTCAATCTCGCGAGGATCTTCGGATTATCTACGCAGGCAATTCATGGCGCACGAGGGTTTTCACGGCGTTTTTTTTATAGACAAGGAGTTCCGCGACTTCAGCAAAGACCGTTACGACCATCTTTCTCTTGTAGCGCGCAACTTCATCCTTTCTTTTTTTGACTATCAGCGTTACGACATTTCTGATAACTACCTGGCGGTTAACGAGTTTCAAGCTCACATACTTCAGCAATCCGTAAGTCAGGCGGGCTGGTATTTCGGCGGCAATCTGGCGGCTCGACTCGAAGCATCGCCGTGGCGCAGGGCGATTCTACCCAAGAAAGATGAGGCGTCCGCGACATGGCCGGAAATCGCGGCTGCTTTCCAAACCGAAGCCACGGCTTTTTCCGCGTATGTGAACAAACGCTGGGGGCTTGACGCGGGCAGAACATGGCGCGTCACTGTGCGGTAATTCCCATCGCTGGCACGCCTTCTCTATTTCCACTGAAAAGTCAAATCTATAGATGCCTTCTCCCAAACGCCGTCTATCATTCGATTTAGCTATGCTTACGCTGTCATCTAATCTCAATATTGCCATTATGACGGCGCGTCCTTCCTCTGCCATCGGAGCGTGTATTCTTGACAAATAAAAGCGCGGATGGACAGTAGCTCGTTGCGGCCAGCCGTTTTATTGTGCCGAATAGGTTCCTAGCCGCCATAGGTTTCCACCTTAAACCGGGAA
>JAIRNA010000107.1 GCA_031258305.1 Treponema sp.
TTCCCGCCCCGGAACCTATGGTACTCGCGTCTATGACGGAGCCGCAGCCGGTTGTTCCGCCGCCTTCACCGGACTTCCTCTCTCTCGTCGCGGTCGGAGACAATCTCTTTCACGACCCTATGATCAGCCCGCAAAAAGACGGTTCTTTTAACTACGATTCTTATTATACAGAGGTAAAACCTATCATCCAAACCGCGGACATAGCCTTTGTCAATCAGGAAACCGTGCTTGCGGGCAAGAGTTTTGGCTATTCGGGATACCCTCAATTCAATACGCCACAGGAAGTGGGACTTGCGCTCATTAAGGCAGGTTTTAATATAGTAAATCAGGCGACCAATCACATCATGGACAAGGGCGAGAAAGCCGTATTCGCTACTATGGATTTCTGGGATAAACATCCGGAGATCACCATTTTAGGCATACATCGTTCTCAGGAAGAAAGAGACAAACAGGTTGTCATTGAAAAGAATAATATAAAAGTAGGCTTTTTATCGTATACATACGGTACAAACGGATTGCCCGTTCCTAAAAATAAGCCGTATCTTGTATCCATCATAGACTCGAAGGTAATGGCAAAGGAAATTGACGCGCTCCGTCCGAATTGCGACCTCCTTGTCGTATCTATGCATTGGGGAGAAGAATACCGTCATACGCCAACCGCAGAACAAAAGAGACTCGCCCAGTTCCTCGCCGACCGTCAGGTCGATGTCATCATCGGGCACCACCCCCATGTGCTTGAAGGAACGGTCGTGCTTACCGGAAAAAACGGCAATGAAACCTTTTGCGTCTATTCTTTAGGTAACTTCATCTCCAATCAAACGGACAGCCCCACTCTGCTCGGCGGACTTTTAAGCCTAAAAATCAAAAAGTTCGAGGAAATAATAACTATTGAAGATGCAAAAGTTATTCCGCTCGTTACGCATTACGAGCCGGGAAGCGCAAATTTCAAAGTGTACCCGCTCTACGAATACACCGAGGAACTTGCCAAAAAACATACACGGCGGATTCAAGGAAAGGAACTTGGCGTGAAGTATTTCACCAATTTAGCGAAAACGGTACTGGGAGACGCTATGCGAAACGAAGACCCGTTCAACGAACAGTGATAGGATTGCTGTTTCAAAAACTTCAGTTTTGAAACAGCCGAACCCGCGCCGTTTTTTATGATTTTTTTGAAAAACCGCTTGACAAAAAAAACGTGATTGGGTATAGTATTTATACTTTCCCCTGTAGCTCAGTTGGCAGAGCAAGTGGCTGTTAACCACTGGGTCGGCGGTTCAAGCCCGTCCGGGGGAGCGTCTTGTTAGCCCATCCCTGGTGGGCTTTTTTCTTGGTGGGTGTAGCTCAGTGGTAGAGTCCCAGATTGTGGATCTGGTCGTCGCCGGTTCGAACCCGGTCATCCACCCTTGTTTTTCCATCCGTTTCTTTTTAAGAAAAAAAATAAGAAAAATACACAAAAAGGCATTGACAAATTAAACAGTTGTTATATAATTAGGCTAATTAGGTTTTTCAAAATTCATGCTGAGTAAAAGGAGTAATGAATGAAACGAATCTTCATTTTTGGTATCGTTGCTTTATTGGCGGTTGGGTCTCTTCTTGCGAAAGAAGCAGTATTGATTGACTTCTCCCTGCTAAAGGCGGATAGCGAGGCGGCTGATGAAAACAGCACCCCACAAAAAGGTGTACCGGCTCAAAATGAGGCTACCACAGTTGACACTTCAAGCCATGCCGCTAGCAACTACACGGACGAGCAAAAGGCGGTTATGAAAACCTCTCTTGCTATCGAAAATTGGAAGGTATGGCTTTCAGGTTCTTCAGCCACTGTTGATAATGCGAAGTTAAGTTATACCAAGGAATCTACATCGGCGAAATACGGGACGGTACTGGGTGTGCGCGCTCGTTTCCCCACCGGTTCATGGAACGCGAATGCGACCGTGAAACCTCCGTTTGAGATTCCCGCTTATGAGCCGAAGGAAAATGCCGAAGAGGGCGATAATTCCAGCAAATTTGAAGGCGGCTATGGCGTTATAAAGAACGTTGGCATCCTCAAATCAGTTGCGGTTGACGTCTATGGCGAATATTTCCCCTACACCCTCTATGTCATCCTCCTCAACGACAAAGGAGAAGAAATTCTCATAAATATGGGCAGTTTGAATTTCTATGGATGGGGCGAACTCCGCTGGGATAATCCTCGTTATGTGCAGGATGTCCGCAACCGGGCGCTTAATCAAGCGCCTTTGTACCCGCAGTCGTTGCCTTTCCTGAAATTTGCCGGATTCCGTATTTTGAGAGACGCCAATCAGCCCGGCGGTGACTTCGTTGCTTATTTCAAAGATGTGAAAATCATCTATGACGAAGCCATCCTCGATGAAGAGAGAGACATTGATGACGAATCTATCTGGAACATTGTTTCAGAGCGCGAAGCTAACAATAACAAAAGCAATATGAACAGACTTTCCGACCAGTTGTACATTGAATCGCTGGACGGGAAAAAGCAAGCGTCTGAAAAGTCTTTCTCGTCGGAAGGCGGCGAAGACGGAGCGGAAGAGCAAGAAGAATAAGCCTCTTTTCCGTTAAGTAAAAACGGCTGTTTAAGACGTGTCTTATAGACGCTTGTTTTTAGACAGCCGTTTTTTTATGTATACAACAGGCGATTCCACGTTTTGGAATCGCTCCATCAGATAGATTTTTTAGGATAATGTCAGATTTTGAATTACCTGATAAAAAGAAACTGCAAGATATTTATGAAAAATATGCTGAAATTCGTTTCCTAACCAGTAAGGACATTGAACGGCGCCTGGAGACGATATTTGATTACTTATCCCCGCGTCCAACGGTCAAAGGCAGAGTTAAAGACTTCGGCAGTTATTACAAAAAACACCTCAAACTATTGAAGCAGGCGCCGGGTACAAATCCGGTCATCACCGACATCATCGGCATACGGATCGTTTGTCCCTTTATAGAAGACCTTGCGAAGGTCCAAGCCCTCATTGTCCAAAACTTTAACGTTATTGACACAGAAAAAAAAGGTTCAAATTACTCTTACAAAGAATTTGGCTACGAGTCTATTCATCTTTTAATCACCATACCGGACGACATCATCCAAGAGCGAGGCCCATCAGGATGTTCGGAGGGGGAGATTCAGATTCGTACCATCTTGCAGGACGCCTGGGCGGAAGTAGAACATGAACTCGTCTACAAGGCGGAATTTACCCCGTTTGACGAACCGATGAAGCGCAAGCTTGCGGCGATCAACGCCAGCTTGTCCCTTGCTGATACTATCTTTCAAGAAATCAGAAACCATCAGCTCGATCTCCATGCGGAATCCGGAAAACGTCGGGAAAGTTTTTTCAACAAACTCGAAGAAAATGTTGACACTTTTCTTTATAGTGATGTTGAAGTGCAAGATGAAACAAAGTCCTTGACCGTCTGGGAACATAGCAAAGGCGCGGTAACCATAGATGAGTTACTGCTCAATGCTCTCTACGCCCATAACAGAAATGATTTTGATACGGCAATAGCGCTTTACACACGAATTCTATCCATGAATCCGAAAAATGACATCATATCTGTCATTTATGTTCACCGCGGTATGGCTAACTTCGCCCGCTCCCGCTACGAAGAGGCTATCCGCGATTTTGAATGCGCTCTTGAATTTGATGCAAAAGCTTACAAAGCCGCGTATTACCGGGGACTCGTAAAACTAGTCTTACGCCGATGGATAGAGGCGGTGGACGATTTTACCTTGTCGCTTACCATCAATCCCTATCAGCCCTTCTGTCTCTACCGCAGGGCCCACGCCTGTTACCATAACGGCGACAAAATTCAAGCTCTTTCGGACTGCGAAGCCGCTCTCACCATTATGCCAGAATTCGATGACGCTCTAAAATTCAAAAACTTTATCTTGAGTAAGTTGAAGTTATAGTTGATGTTACAGACGCCTTTCCGCCCCAGATACATAAAACTTCTGTAGCGCGATGAATATGGTGGGAAAGACGGCATGATACGACGAATCTCTCGCGAAAGGTTATTTTCCGTGTAAAAAACGAGAAATAATTCTTGCAAAAAGAACAAAGTGAATTTATAATATTGTAGTCTTTGTAAAAGACGCAACTTTTTTTAGGAGGAATTTTATGAAAAAATTCTTATTGTTGGGAATGGTCTTGTGCTTGAGCGCAACCATGGTATTTTCGTTGGGTAAAAAAGACGCAAAAACCGGTAAATACAAAATCGGGGTTTCGATGCCTACCAAAAGTCTTCAGCGGTGGAACCAGGATGGGGACAACATGAAGAAACAACTCGAAAACGCGGGCTATGCTGTGGACCTGCAATACGGCGGGGACAATGACATTCCTACCCAAGTCGCCCAGATTGAAAATATGATAACCGGCGGGTGTAGCGCCTTGGTTATAGCGGCAATTGACGGGTCGTCTCTTACCGAAGTGTTGAAAGCTGCAAAGGAGAAGAACATTCCGGTCATCGCCTACGACCGTCTCATCATGAACAGCGACGCGGTTAAATTCTACGCAACTTTTGACAATTTCAAAGTCGGTACCATGCAGGGACAGTACATCGCCGACAAACTGGACCTCGAGAATGCGGAGGGTCCCTTTAATATTGAGCTCGTAACAGGCGACCCTGGCGACAATAACGTCAACTTCTTCTTCGGCGGCGCAATGTCCGTGCTGAAACCTTACATTGACAGCGGTAAACTGGTAGTTCAATCCGGTCAGATAAGCCAAGCTCAAGCCGCGACGCCTAACTGGTCAACCGAAAAATCTCAAGAACGGTTTGAGAATATCATCACATCGGTTGGTTATGGTCCAGACGGGGTGAAGCTCGATGCGGTTCTCTGCTCCAACGACTCAACGGCAAACGGCGTTACCAATGCGCTCGTCAACGCTGGCTACACCAAAGACAACTTCCCCATCGTTACCGGTCAAGACTGCGACAAGCCTTCGGTCAAAAATATGAACGCCGGTACTCAAGCCATGTCCATATTCAAAGACACCCGTACATTGGCGTCCCGTGTCGTTACCATGATTGACGCTCTCGCCAAAAGGACAGCTCCGGAAGTCAACGATACCAAAACTTACAACAACGGCACCGGTGTCATTCCATCCTATCTCTGCGATCCCATTGTCGTGGAACCGAAAGACATCCAGAAAGCCTTGATTGACAGCGGTTACTACAAACCAGCAGATATTCAGTAATTGAGGTTGGGAGTAGGGAGTGGATTCATTGTTTACTGACTTTATGTGAAATAGTACCTTCACTCCCTACAAATAAGGATATATACATGACGGAAAATCTGCTCGAAATGAGGAATATAACCAAAACATTTTCGGGGATCCCAGCTCTGAAAAACGTCAACTTTACTATAAAAAGCGGAGAAATTCATGGCATAGTCGGAGAGAATGGCGCGGGAAAATCCACTTTGATGAATGTCTTGAGCGGCGTCCACCCTTTCAGTACATATTCAGGCGATATTGTCTTTAATAATGAAAAATGTGAGTTTCATTCTATAAAACAAAGTGAAAAGAAGGGGATCGTTATCATTCATCAGGAACTGGCGCTCATTCCCTATCTTTCCATCGGTGAAAATCTGTTTCTAGGCAATGAACGGGGTAAATACTTCAGTATAGATTGGGATGCCACCTATGCTGAAGCCGTAGAATTGCTAAAAAAGGTCGGACTCACCGAAAATCCTCATATCCTCATCAAGGATATCGGCGTGGGGAAACAACAGCTTGTGGAAATTGCTAAAGCGCTTGCAAAAAATGTGAGACTCCTTATCCTCGACGAGCCAACTGCGAGTCTCAACGAGACCGATTCGGTTCATCTCCTCAACCTTTTGCGAGAACTGCGAAAATCTGGCGTTACTTCCATCCTCATCTCCCATAAGCTCAACGAGGTCGCCTCTATCGCGGACAGAATCACCGTTATTCGAGATGGCGAAGTCATCACAAATCTGGACAAAGAGATTAATTCCTTTGATGAAGCAACCATCATCAGCGCTATGGTCGGACGTAGTCTCACAGATCGTTTCCCAAAACGCCAGTCGAAAATCGGGGATGTCGCGCTCGAAGTGAAAGACTGGAGTGTCTATCACCCACTCTACGAAGGGTGGCTCGTATGCGACAAGGTGAACTTCAACGTCAGGAAAGGCGAAGTGGTCGGGATAAGCGGGCTTATGGGCGCTGGACGTACGGAACTCGCCATGAGCATCTTTGGAAGGAGCTATGGAACTGATATAAGCGGTCAACTCTTCATCAACGGTGAGGAGGTTTATCTTAAGACCGTAAAAGACGCTATTAACAAAAAGTTAGCCTATGTTACGGAAGACCGAAAAGGCAATGGACTTATTCTCTTGAACCCAATCAGTAAAAATATAACTCTTGCCAAGATGGTCAAGGTGAGTCAAAATTTCACCATAGATAAGGACCTTGAAATACAAGTTTCCAGTGAATATAGCGAAAAACTCAACACAAAAAGTTCGAGCGTCTTGCAGGAGGTCGGTAGTCTTTCGGGGGGCAACCAGCAAAAAGTACTAGTAACTAAGTGGATATTTGCTGACCCGGATATTCTTATTCTTGATGAACCGACCCGAGGTATTGACGTGGGCGCGAAATACGAAATTTATACTATCATCAATCAGCTTGTTTCCGAAGGGAAGAGTGTGGTGATGATTTCGTCTGAAATGCCAGAACTACTCGGCATGGCGGACCGCATCTATGTGATGAGCGAAGGGCGTATGATAGCGGAACTATCAAAGGAAGAGGCATCCCAAGAAAAAATTATGGAATTGATCTTACAATCTTATAAGGAAGGTACATGATGGCAATTGTCGATATTAAAAATTCACTCAAGAAAAATACCATGCTCATAGCATTGGTGGTGGTAATGCTTTTTTTTCAAATGGTCATTGTTGCGGCTGACAAAGGCTCGCTCTTCGCTCCCGCGAACGTTTCCAACCTGATTAGTCAGAACGCCTACGTGGTGGTGCTTGCCACTGGTATGTTACTCTGTATTTTGACCGGCGGTAATATTGACCTGTCGGTGGGATCCATAGTCGCCCTCGTCGGCGCCATCGCAGGAACCCTCATCGTCAATATGCATGTCAACATCTACGTGAGCATATTGCTCTGTCTCATATGCGGGCTTCTCATCGGCGCGTGGCAGGGTTTTTGGATAGCCTATGTCCGTATACCGCCTTTCATCGTTACTCTCACGGGAATGCTCCTGTGGCGTGGCGTTGCCTTGATCGTGCTGAACGGTCTTACTATATCGCCGTTTCCTGAAAAATATTTGCGTTACTTCACGAGTTTTCTGCCCGTATCTGACAATAAAACCATTGTCTTTGCGATAACGATTGTTATCGGTGTGATTATGATACTGGTTTATATCATTAGCCAGGTCATGGACAGGATGAAAAAGCAAAGAAAAGGCTATAAAACAGGCTCATTTGCTATGTTTATCCTCAAACTTGCCATTACATCTGGGGCTGTCATCTTCTTGTTCTTTTTGCTTGCCCAAAACAAAGGGGTCCCGGTAGTACTTATCATCATCACGATCATCGTGCTTGTCTACAGTTTCTTCACCTCAAATACGGTTCCGGGGCGTTATCTCTACGCTCTCGGCGGTAATGAAAGAGCCGCGAAGATGAGCGGTGTTAATACGAACCAGATGTTATTCTTTGCCTACGCGAACATGGGCTTCCTCTCCGGCGTAGCGGCGCTTATGTGCGTCGCCCGTTTCAACTCGGCCGCACCTTCGGCAGGCACCAACTACGAGTTGGACGCCATCGCCTCGTGTTTTATAGGCGGCGCATCGGCTTATGGCGGTACCGGTACTATCAGCGGTGCGGTCATCGGCGCTATTTTTATGGGCATACTCAATAACGGTATGTCCATTATGGGCATAGACTCGAACTGGCAACGCGCAGTTAAAGGCTTGGTTTTGCTCGCAGCGGTCGTCTTCGACGTGGTGTCCAAAAACCGCAAGAAGAGTGTATAACTCTTTAAGGATACGCCTTTATAAACGCGGAGCAAAAACTTTCCGGTCCTGTGCGTAAGATTTTCACCGGTTCCCCGATAGGCTGTGTGGAGGGCCCCCATCTTTACAAGCGCAACGGATGGTATTACCTTCTTACCGCTGAGGGTGGCATGGTGTACAACAACGCGGCCGCGGCGGCCGCTCCCATTCCCTTGAAGGTCCCTACGCTATACATCCGCACAATCCGCTTGTCAGCTCTAGGGGCAAGCCTGGACTGCGGCTGCAAAAAGCGGGGCATGCCAGTTGGTGCGAAACCGCTGACGGCCGCGCCTATCTGGCGTATCTTTGCGGGGGTCCGCTTGCCGGCACGAAAAGAGGAAGGTCCCGCCCTGCCAAAGGAGGGTTCGGTGTGGATGGGGCTTTCGGCGCGGGAGCATAGCGGCGTGTTCCGGTATTCAATGGATGGCGAACATTTTACCGATGTTGGCAGAACCCTGGACAGCCGGATGCTCTCCGATGAATTTGACACCCTGGGCTTTACCGGCGCCTCTGTGGGGATGTTCTGCGTGGATACCGTCCGCTATGAAGCCGCAGCGGATTTTAAGCGCTTTTTGTACCGGCCCTCCATAAGTAAGGGGTTGGAAAGAAGAAAAAACTGAAGACGGCTGAATAAAAAATCCCCGCCGCAGAGCGGCGGGGTATTGAAGATTTCACCTTGAAATATTTGCGTATGCGGGGGAACATATCCCCCGCACCCCCAGATTTTAACCGCCCCAAGGGGCGGGGAATTAAACCCCAAGGGATTAAA
>JAIRNA010000054.1 GCA_031258305.1 Treponema sp.
AAGAGCAGAGCGCGGACTTTGACCGGCGTTTACAAGAGACGGACAGAGAAATCAAGGCGCTCGCAAGAAACATCGGCGGTCTGAACAATTCCCTCGGCAAACTCATTGAACAGATGTTCTCCGCGCAACTCTGGGACAAGTTCGCCGCGCTCGGCTACGACTTTACTAAAGGCAGTAATGCCAAGTTCCGGGAAGACAAGCGGGTCATAGCGGAGGTGGATATATTCCTTGAGAACGGGGAATATGCAATGCCCGTGGAAGTGAAGACGCATTTGCAAGAAGAAGACGTGGACGAACATAGAGAGCGGATAGAGAAGATACGGGGGTATATGGATAGACGAGGGGACGCCCGGCGGTTGGTGGGAGCGGTAGCGGGAGGGACGGTGCCTGACCGAGTGCGGCGGTATGCACAGGAGCAAGGGTTGTATGTGGTGGAGCAGTCTGGGGAGTCCGTAAGCATAGCGGAGGCGCCTGCGGGGTTCACGGCGCGGGTCTGGTAGGGGTAGGCGGAGCGACCGCGTGAGCCGATACCTACAGATTTATTTGTATGCAAAAGGAAGTCCGCAAGGGTCGTTTGCACCTTCGCGGACTTTTTTAATCGCTACGAGGTTTAATTCCCCGCCCTCGGGCGTAAAATTGGGGGCGGGAGATTTGTCCCCCCCCCCCCGCATACGCAAAGATTTCCGACTATTCCCTATTCGCCTTTGTTGGCGCCAGCCATGAGTCCTTCGAGGAGGTAGCGCTGGAAAATCATGTAGAGGGCTGTAATGGGTATGGCCACAAGAACCGCACCCGCGCAAAATGCCGTGAAGTCCGAGTTCTGCCCACTTATCAAGTCAAAAAGCCCAATCGCCAGAGTGCGCTTTTCATTTTGGTTTATCAGGTAACGGGGCAACATATAATCCATCCACGGTCCCATGAACGACGTTACCGCGATGAAGAACATAATGGGCATAGATAGGGGTAGAATAATCTTGAAGAAAAGCTGAATCTTGGACAATCCGTCAATGGATGCCGCTTCGTCCATTGACTTGGGGATGTTCAACATATAACCCCGCACAAGCCAAATATTGCCTGGAATCCCACCCGCAACATAGATGATGACCAGCATATTGAGGTTGTTCAGCATCTTGAAGTTGAGCGCGACCATGTAGAGCGCCGTCAATCCCAGGAAACTGGGGAACATTTGCAGAATCATCACCGATAAAAGTCCGGCTTTGCGTCCCTTGAAGGGGAAACGCGCAAACACAAACGCGGTCATCGTATGCAGGATAAGAGAGAAAACCGTCGTTACGACCGCGACGTAGAACGTGTTGAGATACCATGTGCCGTATTTCGTCTGTGTGAACAGGCGGATATAGTTATCAAAGGTGGCGTTAGCCGGAATCATACTACTCCGTGCAATGCCGTTCTGCGGGTTGAGGGACGAACCGACTACCCATAACAGAGGGTAAATGACCGCAATCGCCACGATAATCAATTCAAAGTATATCAGAACCGTGCTGATAATACTTTTGACTTTGTATGCTTTCATTGTTATCTCCTTACTCTAGCTTTCCTTAAACGCCCTTGTGCGGAGCAAGTTCCACGCGGAAACAGATGCTACGATGATGAAAATAAAGATGCTCAATGCCGAAGCGTAATTATACATACGCTGGTCAAGGGTTAGTTTGAATATCCACGAAATCAGAATATCTGTTGATCCTGCCATTTGAAAGTTCGGGTTCGCCGGGCCCCCACCCGTGAGGAAGTATATCATGTTAAAGTTGTTGAAGTTGAAAGTGATGCTCATCAGTATTTGAGGCGACGTTGACGCAAGTACGGTCGGCAAGGTAATGGCGCGGAACTGCTGGAAGGAGTTGGCCCCATCAATCTGCGCGGCTTCGTACTGCTCTTGAGGCACGGTAGTTATTACGCTCGATATGAGCGCCATAAAGTAGGGGAAACCGAGCCACACATTCACAACTACAAGGCAGAACCGCGCCCAGCCAACGTTAGACAGGAAGGGAATCGCCTCTTTGATGATACCCGCCTGAAGGAGCATCTGGTTGAAAGCGCCTTCTTGATTGAGAAGGGCTTTAAACACGAGCATAGACACGAGACCCGGCACAGCCCAGGGCAATATGAAGATGCTTCTCCAGAACGTGCGGAACTTCACCGCCTTTGCCCGTAGGATGAGCGCTTGAAATAACCCGAAGGCGTATGAGGAAAATGTCGCAAGGAACGCCCAGATAACGGTCCATATGAAGATTTGAACGAAGGTTGATCCCCAGATTTTGATTTTTACGATATTAACGAAGGTGTCGAACCCTGTCCATTCAACGAGCTTGCGCGGTGGGATGAAATTTGCATTGTAGTTGGTGAATGCAACGAGAATAGCGAAGATAATCGGCACTATTGAAATGAAGATGACGAGGAGCATACCTGGCGTTATCATGATGTATTCAAACGAGTTTTCCCATAGCTTCTTGAAGTAGTCTGCACTCGTGATGATTTCGCCTTTTCCTATGCGTTTGCGTGTCTTGTAGGCGTCAACAATGTTGTAAATCCAGATAGCGATAAATATGATAAGAACGAGTGCCGCTATGATACCTGCAAGCATAAGCATAACCGAATGGTCGTAGTGCTTACGGTCCTGGGCGCGGGACACGGTTCCGAGTGTGACGAGTCCCCAGAGACCTTTGGAGAAGAAGCCTGCGTTACGGAACTGAAATTCCACAGCCCCGGTCAGAACGCCGCCGGTGCCGGTTGCAAGTTCTATACCGACAAAGATGACTTGTAAAGCGAAGAAAACCAAACCTTTTGATTTCTGCTTGTTGATGAACTGCCCGCTTCCCCAAACGATTGCGGAACAGAGAGCTACTAATTGTTTCATATGTTCTCCTTATTTAGAGGGAATAGGACGTTGAGAATAGTATTTATAGTAAACGAAGCGTAATCACACATTCTCCCTCCTTCCAACTCCTACATCCCAATAACTTATTCATTAGACCAGGACCTGGACTTGCCCGCCATCATCAGAGCGGTGTCGTATGTGTCCATAGCTTTCTTCTGCGCTTCTTCAATGGAAAGTTGACCGTCCCAGGTGAAGGTGAACAAGGCTTTCATAGCGTCCCACATCTGGGCGGTTTCTGGGATGATAGGCATAGGGTCCGTGTAGGGCGACTGCTCCATGATGCCTCTGAGGTAAGGGTCGTCCCGCAAGCCTTCGATACCGCTTATATCCTTGTAGGCGGCCATTTTACCCGTTATTTTAAACTGGATGGTTTCACCCTCAACGCTGACAAGGTAGTCTACGAACTTAAATGCGAGGTCCGGGTTTTTTGCGTAACTCGACACAGCGGCCACAATGTTTCCGCTGAAACAACGGGGCTGAACGCCTTTTATCGTGGGCAGTTTCGTAACGCCAAAATTGACGCCGTTCTTCTTGGCGTCTCCAATGGCCCAGGGTCCGGTGATGGTAAACGGTACATCGCCTCTCTGAAACGCCGCGATGGTAAAATCCCAGCTTGCGGACGCAGTCGGCACATCGAAATACTGACGGAGACCCTTGTAGAAGTTGACTCCTTGAGCCGCCTGCGGGCTGTCGAATCCCGGATTCTTGAAATCGTCATGCTTCGGACCAAAGAGTTGCATCCCGAATGCCGTCAGGAAGAAGTAGTTGTGGTACGAATCATCGACCGTCCATCTCAAGGCGTATTTGCCATTAACCGGGTCGTTCCACTTCTGAGCAAACGCTATGACATCCTCAAAACTCTGCGGCACCGGCGTGTCGCCTAAAAGGTCCTTGTTATAGAAAAACGCTATGTTTTCCGTAGAAATCGGCACCGCGTAGAGGGCGCCGTCAGCCGTGCATGTGCTCATCGAAGCGTCCATCAGTATATCTGCATACTTTTGCTGAAGCTCTACCGGAAAAGGCTCGCAAATATCGTCAATTATTGCGTTGCCTATATGGTCGTGAGGCATGAGAAATACGTCGGGACCAATGCCAGCGGGACCGTCAAGAGAAACCTTGCCGCGGGTATCGACATTGCCAACGTTTTCAAACTTCACCGTAACGCCGGGGTTTTGACGGGTGAATCCTTCAATGACGGCTCTTGCCCAGTCTTCATTGTCTAGCCATACTAAAAGCTCGTTGGCGTTGACTTCTTTCTTTGCGCATCCGCTTACAAGAGTCACAAGAAACAGACACGCGGTCCAAAACAAGTGGAAAAATCTTTTTCTCACAGAGAAACCTCCTTGTAATAGAATAAAATCTGCTGCGCCGTCCGCTTTAAAAATTTAAACGCGGGCGTAACATAGTATCTCTATTTTACCATACATTTTCCATTTGTGCAAAATAATTTATTTTTTTCTTTACGTCAAAAAAGCGTCAATGGGCGTATCAATTGACGCGGGAAAACGCGGCTAACTTATACGGAATCTCTCTCGGCAAGATCGGTCATACTACCGGCCCCTGCCCAAAGAACATTCGCTTTGGCTGTCCAGCCACCGAAATCCGACGGATTCTCAGGGAAAGATCGATAATGTTTGAGGATTTTTCCGCCTGTACTTGCCGCTTTGACAAGATTCATAAGCGACTTGACGGAAATCCCTCCGAACAAAACGCCTTTGAGGATCCCTAGAATGAAATTGTGTTTTCCTTTTTCGTGTTCATCTTCAAAAATGATACTGTGAGCGAATTCATAATCGTTTTCTTTAGGACTACAGTCAACCGCGCCAGAAAGCATAGCAAGGTTTTGCGCGAATTCCGCACCCTGAGACCGCTGATACCGCGTATTGATTGCCCAAGCCGCAGTCTGTGTAGGATACACGCCGTTTTTCATCACTTCGGCGAATTCTTCAGCCGCAATCGAGCAAAGAAACCATGCGTAAGGGACGCCTTCGCCTGACCAGGGATTCGTGACGCATGCGGCGTCTCCCAACGCGATGAAGCCGTCTGCCACGAAACTATAGGGCGGTCTACGGTACGGCGTGCTACTCTGCTCAATGTACTGCACTTCATGTTCGGGCAGAAAACCCTTCGCACAAAACCGCTCCCAGCACCGTTGCGCGTAATCAAACGAAAGATTTGCGCCAATGCCCAATATTGCACCATCAGCATCCTGTTGCGGTGCAATCCAGGTCTTGTAATAGGGCCACGTCTTGGTGAATTGCGGCTTATCTTCCGTAGGGTTTTTGAGTGTCACGTACCGCAAAACCACGTAGAATTGGTCGCGGGGACCGGTAACGAAGTTTTCGACGCCATAGTTGTTGGGCAGTTTCACACGGACCGCCGCGTCTATACCGGATGCGTCCACAGTCAACCTTGCCTTTACTCGAAGTTTTGCGCCGTCTTTCCGAAGCAAAGCGCCGCAAAGCTTACCCGTTTCGTCAAAAAGCGGCTCCACAAACTCGGTTTCAAGCGACACTTCCGCACCGCAAGAACGCGCCCAATCCGTGAGTCGCCGCATAAACGGAACACGCCGCAACACGAGGATGTCTACGCTGTTGTTCTTGGGATAATTGTTCAGGGCCGAAACGAGAATACTCTTGTGAAATGTTTCCACGTAATCTTCGTCTCCAGGACCGGGCTTTGGTAGTCCGAACTGGCTGAAATACTCTTCCCCAATGTGGATGATGTCATATCGGCATCCCAAATCAGCCGTTGAAGAACGGTCGCAGACAAGAACGCGGAATCCTTTTTGCGCCATAAGCCCGGCAAAATACAAACCAGCAGTACAAGCGCCTATGACCAAAACATCTGTTTTTTCTTTCATAAAATTCACTCCATTAAAAGAAATTACGGGATTCTGAAAATATGATAGTTCAACAAGGTGAAAGCAAACAAAAACATACTTCTTTCCCCCGCTAAAACGCTGTACTTCTAGTTTAGCATAGATTCCGCGCTGTTATTAAAAATAATTAAGAAAAATAAAAATTAACAAGGATAAAAAGCCTACAACAAGCGGGATGGCGATGTTGTCATAGTCTTTGAGCGGGAAGGCTTCAGTAAGGGTTGCCGCGACGGCCGCGGCAAGGCTTATATGCCAGTTTCCCGAAGTGATGAATGCGGAAACAAAGACCGCCGCAAGACAGGTGAGCGAGCCTTCTATGCTCTTCCCTTTCAAGAACACCGGCCTCAAGCGCCCGAATTGTCCCACTAGTCCTGCAAGTCCGTCTCCTAAGGCGAGGCTGTATATCGCTATGTCGAGAATTGGCTTTTGAAACAAGAGCAGGGACAGTATTGCTCCGACCGCCAGAGTAATCGGTCCCCATACAAAACCCGTATCCCGCGCTCGCGCCGCCTTCATAGTTATCAAGGAAATAGTTTTAAAGACAGGTACTTGCTTCCCTTTAAGTCGCAGTATTTCCGACACAGCGTAGAGAACCGCGCCTGCACTAAGCAAAGCAAGTACCGCCGTCTTGCCGATTTCGGCAAGCGGCGCCGCAAACGCGATAAGACAATGCAAGGATTTGCGAAGAACTTCCCGCTTCAATTTATCTGATTTATAAATCACAAAAGATGCGAAGGACGTTCGTACCGCGTCCTTCGCAATTACTAAAACTTATAAACCCTCGTCATAAGCCGAGTCTTCTTCCAAGACTCCCGTTTCTTCCACGACTTCCGTATCCTCCGACGGTTGTTCGATGATAGCGAGGAGTTCAACTTCAAAAATCAAAGGCGAGTACGGAGGAATAGCGCCGCTTGCACCTGACTCTCCGTAAGCCAGATTGGACGGCATAACCAGACGGAACTTACTCCCCACGTTCATAAGCTGTAAACCCTCGGACCAACCTTCAATCACCATATTAAGGGAGAATTCGGCGCTTTCGCCCCGCTCATACGAGCTGTCGAAGACCGTTCCGTCTATGAGCTTACCCTCGTAATTCACCTGCACAATGTCATCTGCTGAAGGTTTTGAACCGTCTCCTTCTTCGAGAACCTCATATTGGAGACCGCTTTCGGTAACGATTACCGTATCTTTACGGGCGTTTTCTGCCAGAAACTCCGCTTCCTTTACCTTGTTTTCAGCGGCTTTCTCTTCCAATGCCTTTGTGTAGGCTGATTGCGCCAGATAAACAGCTTCATCATCCGTTGTTTTTGCCGTTCCTTCGAGGGAATCTTGAAAACCTTTGCCAACCTCTTCGTAATTGAACGAGAGTCCGGAATCCCGAAATTGCGAGCCAAGCACAACGCCGAAGGCGTAACTTATCTCTTCGGTGGTTGCGGCATTATGAGCGTCTTCCTCTTCATAAACGGGTTTTGCGCCCGCACTGACCGCGCAGAACATCGCTGCCGTAGCCATTAAAAACATCTTTTTCATATTTTTCTCCTTAAGCGGCATTCTATTTTATTTCTAACAATTCAACTTTGAACGTTAAAGGCGAATAGGGCGGAATGGCGCGTCCTGATCCATTCTCTCCATACGCCAAATTCGACGGGATGTAGAAAATATAGGTGCTACCGATACTCATAAGTTGCAATCCTTCGGTCCATCCTTTAATAACCCCGTTCAATGGGAATTCAATAGGCTCGCCCCGCTCATACGAGCTGTCGAAGACCGTTCCGTCCATGAGCTTACCTTCGTAATTCACCTTGACGGTGCTGTTGGCAAAAGGTTTCGCGCCGTCTCCTTCTTTAACGACTTCGTACTGAAGACCGCTCGGCGTAGTCGCAACTTCGGCTTTCTTACCGTTTCGCTCAAGGAATTCCGCTTCTTTTTTCTTGAGGTTCTCGGTTCTAGCTTGCAGCGCCTCACTATAGGCGGTTCCCACTTTTTGCATAGCGTCTTCTTCAGAGAGCCGCGTCTTGCCGCTCTCCACAAGAGAGTCCTTAAAGCCTTTAGCAAATTCGTCATAGTTAAAGGTAAGGTCCAAGTCTTTGAGTTCCGAGGCGAAAGCCATCCCAAAGGCGTAACTAACGTCTCCGTCAAGTGAACCTGCTTGAGCGCTTTCAGCGGCTTTTCCCGCAGAGGCGCTGTCTTGGGGTGTTTTTTCCTTGTTTTTACAGGCGGACGCCAGCATAAAAACAGAGAAAACCGCAAAAAATATCAATATTCTCTTCATGTTTACTCCATAGTTTTATAATATACCATTACACGCTTTTTGAAAAGAGGGCGATGAAACTGATATGTATGGGCTTAAAAAAATATTTCGAGAAATGGACAATGCCAGTCGGGGATTGGGGAGGGGTGGACCTCGATCAATGTGCAATCATTCATGGGGAAGACAGAGATTTGTTACAAGCTCTTTATGTCCGGAATCACACACCCGCCGAGTTGTAAACTTTTTCTATCAATTCCGTCCACTGGCCGCTCTCCGTGAGCAAATGTTCGATGCAATCCCGTACCGCGCCGTGTCCCCCGCTGACAGGGGAGATGTAGTCGGCAATTGACTTGACTTCCTTGCAGGCGTCCGCGGGGCACCCGATAAACCCGCACAGCCTCATTGACGGCAAGTCGTTCACATCGTCGCCGATAGAGCCGATTTCGGCTTTGGAAATGCTATGTTCAGCCATAAAACGCGCAAGCCACTCTCCTTTGTTTTTTATATTCTGTTCAATAGTATCTGCTTGCAGTTCCGACATTCTGCGGAGCGTCGCGTTGCACTCGCGCCCCGTTAGTACGATAATCTTCAATCCCGCAGCCTTCGCAACCTGAATCCCCGCGCCGTCTTTCGTGTTAAATTTTTTCAGCTCGTTGCCGAGGTTGTCATAATACACGCCGCTGTCGGTGAGGGTCCCATCTACATCAATGACAATATATTTAATATTCATAGCGTTTCCTTATACAAACTGGGAGTTAAAAAAACGATAGTATTGCGTCCGAAATTCGAACGCAATATAGTACGTATATGCTCGTTCTCGCTATTGTAATCCGTTTCACGCATTACATAGCCGCTTATTGCATAATCGTCGTATGAGCGAAAACCATCAAACCCGGCGACCGTCCATCTTGTTACGCCTATTTGATCCAATAAATTAAACAGCAACAAGGTTGAATTGTCCCAAAACTCGCTGTTAAAATACGCGATTCTGTTCAATGAAATAACAATGTCCCTTTCTGACGCCGCTATATTTGAAGTACATATTCTTGTCGCGTTTGAGGTTGTATTCAACTGCTCGTAGCGTCTGATATTACTACAAAAAATATAGTCAGATACGAACAAATCCGTTTCAAAGTTCACTGTTATTACAATAGGGTTGTTCAATAAGATAAACTCATCTATTTCAGATTTGTGCGTGTTTAGGCTGCTTCCGGGCGCAAGCGCTAACACGCGGCGGCTCTGTAGTAACATAGCTAATTTCTCAACATTCGCCGCATCATCGTATTTGACATTCATATATTCTTCATACAATCTCTCGATATATTGTTCATTATATCGGCTTGCTTTTTGTTTGTCAACCTGACTCAGGATGTGACGAATCTCCTTGGTTCTAATTTTCCCCTTCCTCATCAGATGTTCACCGTAACTGCGGTGCAAATTATACTGCGCCGACAATGCGTAGGCAGATGAGTACCCCCAGGGATATTTCTCTTTTATCGGACGGATATAGGTGTCGATTAAGTCAAGTAACGCGTCAATATCATACCTTGCGGTATACTTCTTATTCAACCAGTCCGCAATGAGTTCTATGCATAAATTACCCGGGTCGCGCCCCATTCCCAACAAACTCGCGTCGATAATCAACGTCCTGTTACTCGGAAATATTTCCGCAAGTGTCTGTGCAAGTGAAAATGCAAGCAGCATATTGTCGTGCAAATGTATTCCGATGCCAATTTTCGGGTCAAGATTGTTATTTATCAAATAGAATATTCGCAGCATATCGTCTTTCGTCATAGCCCCGAATGTATCAACCATCGAAAACACGCTTACGCCGAGTTTGTTCGCGGTTTTTACCAGCGCGAGTATTTCCTCATCAGAGTAGCCGACAATATTGATAGGGTTTATGTGGCACATATAGCCTTTGCTGATAACTTTGCGGCAAAACGCTATACCTGAGTCCTTGTCGTAGTCGTGAAATGAAACGCGAATCCGCTTGAAAACCCCTCCGTTGTAAGATTCAAGGTTGTCAATATTCAGTTGGTCTTGTTGCACAAGCAACGTATATTCAATATCATTCCGCAACTGTTTTGTCTTAGCTCGAACATCGGCAATACTGTTATACACGGCAAAATCTTTGCCCCAGTCTCCGTCTTTAAGAAATCCAATTTCGATAAAATCAATATTCGCCTTTTCCAACCCGCGTGTAATGGCGTCGATAGTGGAAATTCCGAATTGCGATTGAATTTGATGTCCGCCGTCTCGAAGCGTACAGTCTAATAATTTAATACTCATTTGTAACCCTTCTACTGCCGCAAGATTTCAATTACTCTTTGTAAATCCCTGGTTGTATCGACTCCAATAGACGTATACCTAGTGTCGAGAGCGCGTAACTTATACCCTTTTTCCATCACTCTTAGAGGTTCAACCCCTCCTTCTGCGATTTCAAGTTTGCTTTGCGGCATTTTCCCAAATTCTATAAGAAAGTCGCGCCTATATGCGTACAACCCCATCAGTCTATATGTATTATTTAAAGAAATATCTGAATGTGGAATCATTGATCTGGAACAGTACATAGCATCATTATTTTCGTCCACAACAATTTTTACCGTGTTGTGGCTCTCCGCTTCTTTTCTGTCTGTTAATTTATATTTAAGCGTTGCATAAACGACGGTATCCCTTAAAGCGCCAATCACCTGGGATATAGCCTCGGGGCGGATTAAAGGCTCATCGCCTTGAATATTCACATATATATTAGATGAAACCAATGCAGCAACTTCAGAAATACGATCTACACCTGATGGATGCTTGTCTGATGTCATAAGCACCTGAAGGGAGAGAGACTGACAAACGGTTTGAATTCTTTGGTCATCGGTAGCAACAATAACTTCGTTTAATTCAGGGACTTTTAAAGCTTGTTGATACACCCACCAAATCATGGGTTTGCCGTGAATGTCCGCAAGCGGCTTACCCGGGAACCTGCTCGACGCGTACCGCGCGGGGATTACCCCGACTACCTTCATTGCGCCGCCCTCCTTTTCCAAAAGGAGGAGGACAGTCCAGAAGAATATTTCAGCCATGCGCTACTCCTGTACCCGGCGGGGGGGGGGGTATCTTGCGCTTTACCTCTTCTAAATCTCGCTCGGTATCAACTGATAGCGAGCGGCTTTCAACCAGTGTATAATGAATTGAGATTCCATGCTCCAAAAACCTTATCGCGCCCAGGTCCTCTATCCGCTCTAACATCGTCTGTCTATGTGAGATGTAGAAATCCAACGCTGGTTTGTTAAAACATTCAACACCAACATATTTCTTGTAGGTGAATTGAGTGGTCTTTTGCGGATAGGGAATCGGCGAGCGTGAATGATAGAGAGCGTTGCCGTTATCGCCAACAACAATTTTTATGTTGCCGGGATCAATAACCTCAACCGGATTCGTGAATTCTCTGCACAAACCGCTTACCCAAGCGGTATCAGACAGCGTCTCTGGAAGTATTTGCTTGATAACTTCAGGTTCAAGCAACGGCTCATCGCCGTTGACCGCGACATAATAATCAGCCATAATGCTATTGGACACTTGCCAGATCCGATCAATCATACAGGAACAGCCGCTCGTGGTCATCAGCACCGCGGCGCCGAACTTTTCCGCCGCAACACGGATGCGTTCATCATCGGTTGCAATATATACCCCATCGAATCCCGCGACTCTTCTGACATTTTCCCATACGTGCTGTATCAT
>JAIRNA010000109.1 GCA_031258305.1 Treponema sp.
TGTGTCAAGCACTAGGGTAACTTTTTTCGCTTCGAGGAAGGCACCCCCGTTTCTATCCCCAAATTCTAAGTTTTCAACCACTACATGCCCGACAAGCGGGACATAGTACGCCCGGTCAATGCTCCATATGTCTTCGGGAATCCCCGCTTCGGCGAGAGCCTCTCCGATCCTCGCTTCCACTACTTTTGATGTAGCAAGGGGGATCACAACAAAGAGTACCCCCAACGCTACCACAACAACGGCCGCCGATAGTATCACGATTTTCACGGCTTTATTCATGTATTTCTCCTTTTGTAAAAAATCATTATCTTTCATATACATCTTTTTTTACCATTTGTCAATCATTTTTTATAATATTGTTGTTCATCAGTGATAACTTCACCATAAGATTATTCATAGAAAATTGCATCCCTGATAAAAAAAAGGGGGTGGGAGGGATTTTCGCTGACTATTGATAGTTTTTTCAAAATAATATTCGACAGAGCGATGGCTATTCACCCCAACCCCACTTGTATTATCTTTAATATTTTACGAAAAAATGCCGATAAGATAGAGATGATAGATACAATACTTTCGGAGCAAATTGTAAACGGACGCAAATATTCTTCTCCTCTCATAAGTAAAGATGGAACAAAGCAGGTGATTTTCAGTCCGCGGCGGGTGAATACAGACACTAATGTGGTTGTTCAGCGCCAGAGCGTTCATAGACAGCCGATTCTCCATCATCAGTCGAATCAACCTTCGCGTAAGAGTCCCCTGTATCAGCCGAGATCGGCCGTACCGCAAAGGCTATCGGAAAATCAGTCGGTGAAATCGCCCATCCGAATCCCCGTGTTCTATATCGTTCTCATAGCGGTTGTGCTAATTTTTTCCATAGTTACGCTAACGTGGCAGACTTTGGCGGCGACAAGCAATTTCTTCGATATAGAGCCTGCTATGGACGACAGTCTCGAGGTCTTTATGGCGGATTACGCAGGTCTGACGGAACGTCCCGCAGTGGGTGAAGATTTTCTCTTGCAGGTGACGGAAACCTTTTCCTTCACTTCCTACACGGTCCAAAGCGGCGACAGCGTATCAAAAATCGCCTCCCAGAACAGCGTCTCAATGGATGCCATCATAGCGCTCAACAATCTGTCCCAGGCCAATCTTTTACCTGTAGGTAAGGTCATAAAAATTCCCAATATGGACGGCATCCCCTATACGGTGAAGAGCGGCGATACCTATGACAGTATAGCCAAGGCGATGAACGTGCCGCTCTTTGCTATTGTGGACGCCAACGACATTCAGAGTAAAGACGACATCGCTCCGGGTAAAGTGCTTTTTATACCGGGCGCACGAATGAGCCGTGAAGCATTCAGAATGGCACTGGGCGATTATTTCATCTGGCCCATCAATAACAATCGCATAACTTCTCCTTACGGCTGGCGCACCGACCCAGTAACAGGAAAAGGGCGGCGTGTGCATGAAGGTATAGACCTTGCGGCAACCGTCGGCGTCCCCATCAAAGCCGCTATGGATGGGCGCGTAGTCGCCGCAAGCATCGACCCAGTCTACGGAAAATACATCATTATTTCGCACCCCAATGGTCTCCAAACCCTCTACGCTCATATGAACGCCTTCGCGGTAAAAGATGGAAATTACGTCTACCAAGGCACCAAAATCGGTGAAGTCGGCGCGACCGGCTACGTCACGGGCCCACATCTCCACTTTGGCGTCTACAAAAACGGTAAGTCTGTCAACCCGCTTATCTATCTGAAGTAGTCTCCTGTCTTTTTATTCTATCCGTGAACATCGTCCGCTTGATGAGAATGCCATGGGCTTTGAATATGGTTTTAATAGCCCATTCTATTTCAAAGCGAGGCGGATTCATCGGCAGAACAAAATGCCGCGCTTGGGAAAAGGCATAGTTATAGGTTTCCATTGGTTCTCCATTCCAATCCACAACGAGTTCGAGGAAGTCGCTGACAAGACCCGCGAGGTTTTCGCCCGGAGCCGCGGTTGTTTGGTTTAAAGTAGCGAGAGTCCTGAAGTATCTTTCGCGGAACTCCGAATTCTCCTTGAGTAATTTTGAAGCATTTGGCTGAAGATACTGGTATAAACCAAATTCTTCGAGGCTTTCAGCGATTTTCACCGCGCTTGAAGAGCGAATAATCTTGAAAATCTCTTCGGTAAGCCGTGAATGTGAGATGCCTGCCAGTAGTTTCGACTGCTGACGGATTTTCAGACTCAGACTGGCAGGGAGAGAGAAACCCGTTGTCGCCGCATATTTCACCGCCCGAATCATACGCACCGGGTCGTCAACGAATATAGTTTTAAGTGAAATGAGGGGACGAATCTGTCTTTTTTTTATATCGTCCATGCCCCCCACGTAATCCACCACGAGCTGTTCGCATGGGTCGTAGAACAACGCATTTATGGAGAAGTCGCGGCGTAAAACGTCTTCTTCTATAGTACCGAAGATGTTGCCTGTGGGACCTTCTTTTATGGAACGGAAAGTGGCAACTTCGAATATTTTTTCGCCAATCGACACATGGACAAGACGGAATCTATTTCCGATAACACGGGCATTACGGAACAGCTTCTTGATTTGGCTGGGGCTTGCCGCGCTTACTATATCGAAATCCTTTGGTTTTTTACCGAGGATGAGGTCGCGGACAGCTCCGCCTACGATGTAAGTCTCATAACCGGCCAAAGCCAACCTCTCCACTATGTACATAGCATCATTATCGACATCAGCACGGTCTACACCGTGTTCATCTTGGGTATAAACAACCGCTTTTTTTACGGGTTTCTTATTTTTTTTTGTCTTTTCTATAGAATAACGAAAACGCACAAATAACCCTTCTTTTAAGAGGATAGTTAGTACGAATAGCGAATGGTATTATTGTTCGTGAATTTTACGTCGTCTTTTTTAATTGTTCACTATCAACTATTCCTTGTTCACTATTCATTCCCTCGCAGTGCCGCAGTATCCAATCAATAAGATTGCCGATAACTTCTTCACGGTTAGTTTCATTCAAAGTTTCGTGCCGTGCGTTCGGGTAAAGCACAAATTCAAGGTCGTGGATAACCATTTCACGGTAGGTATTCACGAGTTTGGTGGGACTTTCCCCCATATCGCCTACCGGGTCAGAACTGCCGGCAAATACGTAAATTGGAAGATTAGGACGAATCTTATTTATAAAGGATGGCTTGTGTATACGGTTCAATATCACGGCGAGATCGCGATAAAAGCCCGCAGAACAACGTTTTCCGCTCAAAGGGTCGTTGAAATAAGCATCAACTTCCTTCGTATCGCGTGAAAGCCAGTCAAAAGGCGTTCTGTTTGGCTGAAACGGCCTGCTGAAGGGTCCATCCGCAAAGGCATAGGCAAGCGCCGAGGGTTTTCTGCATCCATTGAGCGCCGCAATCAACCGCATAACTATCTCGCTTACCGCAATTTTGAGTCCATCAGGTCCTCTTGTCCCAGACAGAATACAACCTGCAAGAGTATTTTGAGAATAAGTCTCGATGTAATTTTGAGCGAGGAATGAACCCCAAGAATGACCAAGTAAGAACAAAGGAATGTTAGGACAGGTCTTTATGATGGTATTATTGATGAATTCGATATCAGCCGTAACAATGGCTAACCCGTCAGCATCTGCACAATGTCCGAGAAGTCCGCCTTTTTCCGGAGGATTTACAGCAATGTCCGCTGTTTTTCCATGTCCTCGCATATCGGCGGACCAAACCTCTATGCCCGCCGCGCACAAACAAAACGCAACCCTCTCATAACGTCCCGAATGTTCCGCCATCCCGTGAACGATATTCAAAACGGCGCGGGAATTTTGAGGAATCCAGCGTCTAACAAAGAGTTTTGCTCCATCGTTGGCGGTCAACCATAAAGTTTCTGCCGCCACGCTATCTTTTGATTCATACATACTATACTTAACTTTTTCATTTAGTCGTTTCAGAAAACGAGATTTGAAAATATTGGGGAGTGAAGGATTCGAACCTACGAAGGCTGAGCCAACAGATTTACAGTCTGCCCCCTTTGACCGCTCGGGAAACTCCCCTTTTGCCATCTCTCACACAGCGAGCCATCTCCCGGAATCGAACCGGAGACCTCATGATTACAAGTCAAGTGCTCTACCAGCTGAGCTAAGATGGCTTAATACATACTTATAATAACATACCGTATAGAAAGAATTTTGTCAAGCGGGTATGTTGAAAAAACGACAAACGTTTCCCAAATTTTTAATGGTAAAAATATTGCTTGGCGTGGATTTTTCTGTACCGTCTGTAGGTTCCTTTTCGTTAAGACACACCGACCAAAGCGAGGGCGAAGTCGGTTATTTTCTGGAAGTTCCGTGGAGTGAGCGTTTCGTAACGGTCGCCGGGTCCATTTATAGAGAGCCATGTCTTGGGGATAAAGTCCTTTTCTACTCCGTCTTGTTCACTAACCAGTGCGTCAGCAAGCTCGGGTCTCAGGCGCAGAAGCGAGGCAAGTTCGGACGCTTCGGACGCAGGGAGAACCGTGATAGTCTGGGCCGCAAGGCCGGCGCGGAAAAAACCCGCATCATCGGAGAATGGAGTCGGTACGAGAAGCACCCGCTCAAGACGGATGTTCCGCGCCGCGACGAGAGAACGCTCCCGCATTTGCGCCACGAGATGGCGTGAGCGGGCGAAACCTGTGCTATCCTCGTTCTGCAAGAGATGATCGACCGCCGTAGAAATGATGAGCGTGTCGCCCACACCGCAACAATCAAAAATGAAAATATGAGTCTTATCAAGGATCCCTTCCTTTAAGAATTTTGCCAGTGAATAAGAACCTTGCTCCTTGAGGCTTGCCCCGCAGGAAAGTTCCTCTTTATCGGTGAATATGACGAGCCAACTGCCGATATTCCCTCTTTTGAGCGTCAACGCCGCCTTGACAAGCTCGAAAACCGCGACACTATTGTCGTTTGCGCCCGGACTGTCCTTAACACGGTCATAGTGGGCAACTAAAACAGTCTTGCAGTTCGCCATTTTTCGTAGAACAGCCTCAGGCGGATACCCAAGCATCGCAATGACAGGCTCAAAAATCACCTCTTCAGGATAAATAAAAAAGTGTCTGTTTCCATCGATTCTGATTACAATGAACTTCAAATTAAGCTCTTCGAGGAGGATTTTCAGAATTGCGAACCTGTCCACGCCCAAAGCGATAAATTCCTTGAAACGATGATAAGGGATTTCACGGGGAAAATCATCCTTTATATGTTTATTCTTTAGGTTTTTAATGTTTCTAATAACTCCTCAAGCCGATTATAACCAGAAAAATAAGATTATGCAAGCAACTTGGAGATGAATGATTTAAAGGCGTCAGCGTAGTATAGTAGATAACTCGAAAGCACAGTGTTGTATTTTTATGTCGTGTCATCGATAAAAATTTAAAGTAAATACATTTATCCTGTAATGGTACCCCTTGCATAAAAATCGTCAAATAGATATACTCCCAGATTAAGGAGGAAATTAAATGAAGAAAAGAATCATGTTCTTCGCTTTTTCCACTGCCGTTATACTTTTGTCGGTAGTTACGGGGCTGTCTTCCTGTCAAAAGAAGACAGCCGTCTCTAATTCGGAAGTTAGTTCCGCGGCGGAGGCGCCCATCCAGACCATCAAGCCCGGAGTCTTGCTCATTGGAATGGAAATTGGGTATCCGCCTATGGAATATCTTGACGCGGATGGTAAAACGCCTATAGGTTTTGACGTCAGTATGGGGAAAATCATTGCGGAACGAATGGGACTGAAACCTGAGTATGTGGATACGGCGTGGGATGGAATATTTGCCGGTGTAGAAACCGGTAAATATGACTGCATTATGTCTGCGGTTACGATAACGGCTGAACGACTCGCCAACTACAACTTCACCAAGCCCTACATCGGAAACGCTCAAGCTCTCGTCCTGCTAAAGGGTTCTACAATCACGGCAAGATCGCCGGAGGAACTCGGAGGACTCGAAGTAGCGTATCAGGCGGAGACAACGACTGATATCTATATGACGAAGCTTGCGAAAGACGGCTTGCAATTCACCGAACGTGAATACGACAAGGTTCTCAACTGCTTTGATGAGCTGAAATTGGGCCGTGTGGATGCCATAGTGTGCGATAGTCTTGTCGCGTTTGACTACATTGCGCCCGCAGATTCGCCTTTCGAGATAGTGTGGCAGGGAAACGCTGATGAAACCTTTGGTATATGTCTCAAGAAAGGAAACGACGTGCTTACCGCGGCGATAGACGAGACGCTCGATTCTATGTTCGCCGACGGCACCATGCTCAAGATTTCCCAAGATGTGTTCAAGATGGATATGGTTAGTGCGGCAAGAAAATAAGTGAAAGAGAATTGGGAATTGAGAGCAGATGTATTGTTACTGAAACCCGCTTGAAATGGACAAGCTTCGGTTGCTGTCAAGAAGTTCCTACTCCTATTCCCAACTCTCAATCGATAAGGGGATATTTTGACTTTGTTAAATAAAATTATCGTGTGGATACCTCAGCTTTTGAAGGGTGCGGAAATTACGATATCGCTTACGTTACTAGCAGTTTCCGCAGGGGTTGTGCTGAGTTTGTTCCTCGCCTTGGGCAAAATGTCGCATAATGTCGTTTTGAACAAAATTTGCGGCGCTTATGTTTTTTTCTTTAGAGGTACGCCTTTATTGATGCAACTCTATTTCATTTACTACGGACTGCCACAGATTACCCCGTTTTTGACCATAAACAACCGTTTTATTGCCGCATTCATCGCTTTCAGCTTGAATTCCGCGGCATATTGCGCGGAAATCATCCGTGCGGCGATTCAAAGCATTGATAAAGGGCAATTCGAGGCGTCGCGTGCACTGGGTATGTCTTACGCTCAGACGATGCGATTGGTCATTATTCCTCAGTCGGTGCGCCGACTCATCCCGCCGGTCGGAAACGAGTTCATTATGATGCTGAAGGATGCCTCTCTGGTGTCGATCATTGCGCTTTCTGATATTACTAAAGTTACTCGCTCCATCTCATCGTCAGACGCATCGGCGCTCGTCTACATACCTGCTATGATTCTCTATCTAATTATCACCGCAGTCTTCACGTTTGTTTTCCACAAACTTGAGAAAAAATACTCGGTTTATGAATAGAAAGTGGGGAGAATGATAATGGCAAAAACAATGGTTAAAACGATCGATGTTGACAAGACGTTTCACGGGACAAAGGGCCCACTCCACGTCTTGAAGAATGTCTCTCTTGATGTGTCAGCGAAAGAGGTTGTGTGTATTATAGGTCCCTCGGGCGCAGGAAAATCAACGTATCTACGGTCCCTAAACCGCCTCGAGGACATTGATTCTGGACAAATCTACATTGATGGTAAACTGCTCTTCGATTGTGAAAATGGCGTGAATAAAGTAAAGATGCCAGCGGCCGAACGAAGCGCAGCGCTTCTGGAAGTAGGCATGGTATTTCAGCGGTTCAATCTTTTCCCGCACAAGACTGCACTCGAAAATGTTATGTTGTCTTTGGTACATGTGCGGAAAATCCCATCAAGCATCGCCCGCGAAAAGGCGCTGATCCTGCTCGAAAAAGTGGGACTCGCAGATAAGATGGATGCCTATCCGGCGCAATTATCGGGTGGACAACAGCAACGGGTTGCCATAGCGCGTGCTCTTGCAATGGAGCCAAAAATTATGCTCTTCGACGAGCCGACCTCTGCATTGGATCCGGAACTCGTCGGCGAAGTACTTGCTGTGATGAAGGGACTTGCCCAAGCAGGCATGACCATGCTCGTGGTAACGCATGAAATGGGATTCGCCCGCGAAGTCGCCGATAAGGTAGTATTTATGTTCGATGGCGCTATCCTCGAAATAAACACTCCGCAGAAGATATTCTCCGCGCCCGACAGCGAAAGAACACGTCAGTTCTTGCAAAGCGTGTTGTAGTAAGTTCTGAAGAGGATTTTAAAGTATGAGAGGCGAGGGAACGGCGTTATAATAGTTGGAACATGTCGGGTGATGGAAACGTATTTCCCTCAACTTCGTTTGTTTATTTATCATACTTTTCAGAACGCCAGCAAATTTTTATCTATGCGAAAATATTTTGTGATAATTTTTGTCTTCTTTATATTCTCGTGTTCGGTCTTTGACTCAAAAACTATAATGATTTGGACCGATAAGCCTGAGTTTGCCCTTTACGCGCAGGCTTTTAATGCGAGTCAAGCCGAGTACAAGGCGGAAGTCCGGTATTTTGAATTTCCGAGTCAACAGCTTTTGAACTCAACCGAACGTCCTGACATCGTGGCGGCAAGCTGGCTCAAAAGCGCGTCTACGAGAACCTTCTTCGCCCCATTGGACGCTTTGTTCACTCAGAAAATCGTAAGCGAAGACAGCTTTTATCCGAAATTACTTGAGCCGGGCGTCATAGAAGGAGAACAATACCTCCTACCTGTGTCATTCAACGTTCCCGCTATGGTTTTTGCCCAAAGCAACACGGTTTCTTCAAATTTTACCATCAATGTGGATGAGATAAAAGAGAAAGGGAAAGCCTATAATCGAATGATGCGGGGCGATTATACCAGAATGGGTTTTTCACCTGACTGGAATGATGATTTTCTCTTTATAAGCGCGGTTCTCCATAACGCTCAATTCAGGGAAGGTACGGAAGGAACCCTACAGAG
Organism: Treponema sp.; assembly: GCA_031258305.1. GTDB lineage: Bacteria > Spirochaetota > Spirochaetia > Treponematales > Breznakiellaceae > JAIRKH01. The sequence goes on from JAIRNA010000109.1 coordinate 8,665, forward strand.
CGCCCCTCTTATGTGGAATGAAGACGCAATGAGGTCAGCCCTTGACTTTAACAAGACTTGGATACTGGAGGCAAATTCCGGCGCCCGAGCTGTGGATGATTTTTCGTTTAAGTACTTTTTCGATACGCCGTCAAAAAGAATAGCCCAGGGGCGAGTCCTTTTCTCGTATATGAACAGCGCCGAATTTTTCACTCTCGACAGTGAAGTACGTTCCATTCTTGATTTTCGGTGGCTTTCAGAAAATAATAGCATCCCTCTCATAGAAGGCTCGGTGTATTACGGCATATACAGCGAAACAAAGGCGAATAACGGAACGGTGGCGTTCACCCAATGGTTTTTCCAACCTGAAACCCAGCGCCGAATCTTAGAGAAGAGCAGGGATCTTCAGCTAAACGAGACAGGTTTTGGCATAGCGGGCGGCTTCTCAAGTCTCCGTAACGTTACCGAAGATATTTTCCCCCGCTTTTACTCGAGCCTCTTAGGACATATACCACCGGATGCCTTCCTCGCTCCACCAGCTATCCTTCCTTATGACTGGCCCCAACTCAAGGAAAGGGTGATTCTCCCATTTATGCGTGAATACATCAGGGCTGAAAACTCATCGGATATCCGTCCTCTGGATAAACGGGTGTCCGACTGGTACAGAATTAACAAGTAGAAAGTAAGGAATAGAGTTTGTTGTCTAAACACAACCTCTATTTCCTAATTTAAGGAGATAACTATGAACAGATATACAGAAATCCGTAGAACTACAAAAGAGACAGATATTTATGTGAGATTGAATCTTGACGGCAGTGGGAACGCCAAGCTAGATTATCCGATAGGCTTTATGAAGCATATGCTCAACACCTTTGCCAAATACGGGCTTTTTGACATAGAAATTCAGGCGACCGGAGACCTAGACGTTGACCAGCATCACTTAGTCGAGGACACGGGCATTACACTGGGGCAGTGTTTCTCAAAGGCGCTGGGCGATAAGAAGGGTATCAGACGGTGCGGATTTTGCCTCTTCCCTATGGACGAGACCCTTGCCCGCGTCGTAGCGGATGTGTCTGGCAGAGGGTTTCTGGTATTTGAAGCCGATCTGACAGGAACGCCTTTCGTTTCCGGCGGATTCTCCTTCCAGACAGACACAGTTGCGGACTTCTGGCAAGGCTTTGCCGCCGCGGCCGGGTTGACTCTTCACTTCGACATCCTGCGGGGCAGAAGCGACCATCATAAGATAGAGGCGCTTTTCAAGGCGGCCGCCTGCGCTTTACGGGATGCCGTTGAAATTATCCCACGCTCTAAGGACGCCCTCCCCACTACCAAAGGCTTTTTGGAAAAGCCTTTGGCGGTGATAGTGTAGCCCGTACCGCCTCATAGCTTACGGTATCACATGTCAGCAGCTATCTCCTGCCTAAAGGCGTGGGGTAGCTGACTACATATTTTTTGCTGTTCTGTGTGGAAATTTATTCATAAAGAGGGTTTAATACCCCCCTCCCCCGCCCTTCTGCGGCGGAGATTATTTATTTTATGGACACCAATTCTTTTTCAAATACGAGAAAGCTATTCGGCGGGAGAGCGCCTTTGCCCGCGCCGCGTTCTCCGTAGGCGAGTTCCGGCGGCAGGATAACGAGGCGTTTTTCCCCCGCCTTCATGTCAAGTACCATTTCTTCCCATCCCGCAATAACCATACCCATACCGACTTTGAATTCTATGGGACCGCCGTGAATGTCTGACGCATCAAAAACTTCCCCTGAAAGAAACATACCCTTGTATTTGATGGAAACGGTTTGTCCCTTCAGCGGCTTCACGCCTGTTCCTTCTTTTTGGATGATATATTTTATACCGGAAGCTGTTTCTCGCGCTGTCGGGTACTTCGCCTGGATTCTTGCGAGGTCAGAATCGCGTTGCGCCCGAATCTTCGCGGACTGCCTGTCTTTCCAATTCTGAAGGAGCTTGTCAAAAGACGCCTGGTCAGCCTTGAAGGCCGCCGCTTCTGTTCCGTTCCTCACGATATAAATGCGGTTGATTTTGTCGCCTTGCGCTATAGCGTTCACCACATTCTGTCCCTGAATGACCTGACCGAATATAGTGTGCTTACCATTGAGCCACGGCGTTTTCACATGAGTGATAAAGAATTGACTGCCGTTTGTGTTTGCTCCCGCATTAGCCATAGCCATTACCCCGGGTCCATCGAAAGTGAGACCTGTGTCTTCATCTGGAAACTGGTAGCCCGGACCGCCAGTTCCATTTCCAAGCGGGTCCCCGCCCTGAATCATAAAGTCAGCTATGACACGGTGAAAAGTCAAACCATCGTAAAAAAGCTTGTTGCCCGCGTTCTTCATTGTCCCGCCAACGAGAGCGATGAAGTTGCACACGGTAAGAGGCGCTTTCTGATATTCGAGCCGCGCCACGATGTCGCCTTTCTCCGTGTTAATAACCGCGAAAATTCCGTTTCCAAGAGATTCCACAGCCACTCCAAAAGCCGCTTCCGTCATAAGCGCCAATAAAAGCCCGCTAGATATCTGTTTAATCATAATACGCAAAGGTATCACAAAATTAAAAAAATGTAAACGCCGCACTTTACCGTACCACGCGGCAGACGTTTACTTTGAGAACTCGCTTGTCAATTAGCCGCCTTCATTTGAGTTGTTCTAAAGCGTTGTTCACCGCGTCCAGAAAGCCTCTGCTCGATTCGGTTGCCCCTGAAATCGCATCCACCGCTGTCGAATTTACCGCTTGCACGGTATCAGCGAGAGCAAGCATTGCTGGCTCTCCCACAAATTCGTCTTCGGTATGTACGAGAATTTCTATGGACTCTATACCGTCTTTACTTGCATAGACGAGCACACGGATGGCGCCATAGAAGCCTTGTCCAACGCCTTCAAAACAAGAAATGTGTTTCCGCGACTCGACACCCACGCACGCTGTCAGCGTAACAGCGCATATAAAAAAGAATGTTCTCATATTTATTCTACGGTGCGGACGCGGGATTTGATTCGTTTTTATTTTTTAAAATAAAAAAAGGAATTGAAGTTCTGAACCCCGACTTTGAAACTTTGAACTCCGACTTTGAAGCTTTGAACCCCGACTTTGAAGTTCGGAACTCTAACTTTGAAGCTTTGAACTCCGACTTTGAAGCTTTGAACCCCGACTTTGAAGTTCGGAACTCTGACTTTGAAGCTTTGAACTCCAACTTTGAAGTTCTGAACTCCGACTTTGGAGTTCGGAACTCTGACTTTGAAGCTTTGAACTCTGACTTTGAAGTTCTGAACTCCAACTTTGAAGTTCTGAACTCCGACTTTGAAGTTCTGAATTCTGACTTTGAAGTTCCGAACTCCGACTTCTACCATTTCTACACTAACTACCAATAAACGAGGGAGTTGGATTTCCCCACTCCCTCGTTTTGAAATATTTTAGAACCAGAAACGGAAACCTAAAGCGCCGTTAAAGAAATCTGTATCGAGACCAAACGAAGGCAAAATTTGGACGCCCACCTGAGGCGCGACCTCTAAAAAGATTTCGCCATGTCCAAGGAACTGCCATGAAAGACCTATCGGTACGCGCACACCAGCCGCAAGTCCAAGTTTATCGTTAAATCCCCACAGACTAGCGTGTCCGCCAACCCCAAAATACCATCCCAGGTTAATGTCGGGGACTAAAACGTCGTCGATGAAGTAATAATCGCCGGTTGCCGCAAGCGCAAGACCTTCATTCCCGGCACGTGCGTTGATTACCCAATAGATAGGCAAAGACGGCGCTTTAAGAGATAATCCTCCGCCGAAACCACCTAGTCCGCCGCCGCCCACAATGCCGACTCCCCATCCGCTCGGATGATCCGCAAACACGCTACCGGTCGCCAACGCTAACCCAATAACGCACACCGCTAAAAATTTCTTCATAAAAACCTCCATAGTTTAGAAATTTTTGAAAGAGCCGCTTTTCAAAAAGCCCTGCCCTCTTTTGGCTCATTCTATAGAATATCGTTTTTTTAGTCAAGCGGTTAGTACCATCTTAGGCCAGCAGCAACAGCTCATCGTTTGCGAGTTCCCGTTTCTTTATGTCCCGGAACCGCTGAACCACATCGGCAAGGGTGAGCTTTGCCTTTTCCTGCTGGTCAATGTCCAGAATGACTTCGCCTGCGTCCATCATAAGAAGGCGATTGCCGTATTCGAGGGCTTGCGCCATGTTGTGCGTTATCATCATCACGGTGAGGCTATATTCCTTAGCGAAGCGGAGGGTAAGGCGCATGATGATTTCCGCGTTGCGCGGGTCCAGCGCGGCTGTATGCTCGTCAAGCAGGAGAAGGCTGGGACGAGACATCACGGTCATAAGCAAGGTGAGCGCCTGCCGCTGTCCACCGGAGAAAAGTTCCACATTGTCCGCAAGTCGGTTTTCAAGCCCCATATCAAGGGCCCGCAGTTCTTCGCGGAACAGCTCCTTTACCTGCTTGTTGAGACTGATTTTCAGCCCTTTGTAACCCTTCTTACGGCAGAGGAGCATATTATCAGCAAGGCTCATTTTACCCGCGGTGCCAAGCAAGGGGTTTTGGAATATTCTGCCGATGTAGCGGGCGCGCCGATACTCGGCAGAACGCGTAATGTCTCGTCGTACGCCAACTTCCTCATCAAAGAGCAGAATCCGCCCCGACGTTGGCTGACACGTTCCCGCGACTGCGTTGAAAAGAGTCGTCTTGCCGGCTCCATTAGAACCAATCACTGTGATGAAGTCCCCGCGATTCACAGTGAGGTTTATGTTTTTAAGAGCGTAATTCTCATCAGGCGTGCCTGCCGCAAAAACGACGCCGAGATTTTCTATTTTTATCATGTTTATTTCTCCAATCTCATAGTAAATAATTTGTCCTTAATATTCAAGCTTGATTCTCTGTTCGTTAAAAAACCGTTTTGCGGAACAGCTCGCGGTCGAGCATAGAGAGCTTGATAACCGATCCGACCGGCAGTTTATAGGGAACCGCGAGGTCTCCGCCGAGGAAATTGGTTTTTAAGAGGCCCAATTTATCACCGTCTGGCGTTACGGCAGAAATTTCTATCCTGATGGGATAAGGATTTTGAGGCAAGGCATAGGTGAATAGGCCGAAAGTCTCCCCTTCTTTGGTTTCAGGATCGGTAAGCGTCAACTTGATACGGGTCGAAACTTCGGTTTCGATACCCGGCGCTGGCGTTTGAGCGACAACGACGCCCGCCTTTTCGCCCATTTGGGCGGGTCTGGAATCAAAGGCGAAATCCACGACTGTCTTGCCAATTTGTTCAAGACAAGCCTCCAGTGACAGTCCTGTGAAATTCGGTGTTTTCATTATGGCATTTTCCTCGCCCTTGCTCACCACGAATTCCAATTCAACGGCGCCCGACACAGATGTTCCCGGCTCGGGCTTCTGCTCTATGATGGTTCCGGCCGGCTCTTTTGAAAATTGCGCCATGAAAGGCTCCTTTATGGTGAACAGCGGGAAGTCAGTTGAGGCGAAGAGAGTCTGAATCTCCACCTTAACATCGTCTATTGAACGCCCTCGGTAGTCCTCTAAGGTGTTGAGAATGATGCCTTGACTCACTACCAAACGGATGCGGCGTTCAGCCTTAACAAGAGCGCCAGCGACCGGGTCCTGTTCGAGAATCAAGCCTCGTTTCTCTTGGGACGACCTCATCTGGAGCCGTGGGTACAGCTCCTTCTCCTGCAATTCGAGCAAGGCGCTTATCATATCCTTACCCGTTACATCGGGTACCATAGTTTGTTCCGCCCCCTGTACCGCGCTGAAGAAAACAGCAACCCCCACAAACACGGCAAAAATGGACATTCCTAACGCCATGAGCGCAAATGTTTTTCCTGTCATACATTCTCCTCAATTTACAAGAATCCTAAAAGTTATAGTTTTAGAGATTCCTTGCTAATAAGCTTGTTTCTTTTCTCTAGGCGTGCTATAATACTACAATCATGCAAAAAAGTGTAGCGCTTAAAAACGTCATAAAGCAAAATTTCAAACAACTCTTATTTGTATTTATAGCTTTCGTACTGATGGTAGTTTCAAGTTATCTTCTTATCAAAAGCATCCTCCAAAAGACGCTTTCTTCCATCGTGGAAAACATTCTTGAAAGTGCTGACGTTAATGTCAGGGCGCAGTTTATTGAAACGGAAACTATCTTACTTTACACCTACCATACTGTCAAGAATATGCTCCAGCAAGGCGCGACAGACGAGGACATTCTCACTTGTCTCACGAATACCACTATCGAAATGCGCTCCCAAAACGAAACTTCGTCTAATTTTTACGGAATATACGGATATATACGGGGTAAATTCTTAAACAGTATCGGCATTCCAATCCCCGATGACCTGTCGATATCCAGTGTCTGGTACCAAACAGCGATGAATAGTGAGGAATCCATCGCTTACACCTCCTTCTATAATGACCAGATAACCGGGACGCCCCGCATCACGGCTGTGAAGAAAATCGTGGATAAGGAAGGCGGCATACTGGGCGTTTTAGCCGCGGATATGGACATTGCTCGTCTCAAGAACTACTTTCAAATCACCAGTTTATCGGTAGATGGTTATATCTTTATGATAGATAAGAACACGAACATTATCGAGTATCCGGATACTTCCAAAATAGGGCGACCTCTGTCTGAGCTGGGTAAATCGTACCACCAAATCAGCGAGTCTCTGGTTAAAAAACGGAGGGTATACGAAAAATATATTCGCAACCCAGACGACTCTATATCCATCTTGTTTTTCAAGGGAATAAAAGACAACTGGTTCATCGGATTGTCCATTCAAAAAGAAACTTTTTACCGTAGTCTCTACAACGAGACTATGTTTCTCATCGTGCTAGGCTTCGCGCTTATGGTTGCACTTATCGTCATCTTGCTTCGTATCTTTATGGCAAAAGTACGGACGGACGAGGACAGCCAGAATAAATCTTCGTTTCTGGCAAACATGAGTCACGAAATCCGTACGCCCATGAACGCCATCATTGGTATGGCGGAGCTTTTACTCCGCAAGGATCTGTCCAAAGAGGCATACGAAGACGTTCTCGAAATCAAGCATGCCGGTTCAAGCCTTCTTGCTATAATAAACGACATTCTCGACTTCTCGAAGATTGAAGCAGGCAAGATGGACATCGTTCCAGTGGAATATTTCATCGCGTCCCTGATAAACGACTGTATAAGCATCATCCGTATGAAGATGGGGGGAAAACCCCTGCGTTTTATCTGTAACATCGACAGCCATCTGCCCAATGCCTTTTTCGGCGATGAGGTCCGCGTCAGGCAAGTCGTTCTCAACTTGTTGAGTAACGCGGTGAAATACACGCTAAAGGGACACGTCACGCTGTCAATAGAATCCGGCGCACGTAACAACAACGCAACAACCCTCATCTTTAAAGTGAGCGACACGGGTATAGGCATAAAGCCCGAAGATATGCCGAAGCTATTCGGCAACTTCACTCAGTTTGACAGTGTAAAAAATATCAATGTGGAAGGAACCGGACTGGGACTCGCTATATCGCGCAATCTCTGTAAGATGATGGGTGGCGATATCACCGTAGAATCGGTCTATGGAACAGGAAGTGTCTTCACTGCCAACATCCCACAGGGAGTTCGGGATCCGGCGCTATTCGCTTCGATTATCGAACCTCATAATAAACGAGTCTTGATAGTAGAGCGCCGCGAGATTTGGGTTTCTTCTCTAATTTATACCTTGAACAATCTTGGAATAGCATGTGAAAAGGCGGTATATCCGGAAGATGTGACTTCCGCGCTCCAAAACAATGATTTCTGTTTCGTATTCGTGTGTTACTATTTTTTAAATATGCTCAAGACGGCGCTTGCGAAAACCGGTAAAAATACGGAAATCATTCTGATAACCGAATTCGGAGAATCTATACCCGACGATATGCGTTCCATTTCCATGCCGATATTCCCTTTGCCTATAGCCAACATCTTCAACGGGGTACGCGAAAACACTGTCCAAAGGAGAAATGAACCGAATCTCCATTTCATCGCGCCGGATGCTAACATCCTCATCATTGACGATATGGTAACGAACTTGAAGGTTGCCAAAGGGCTTATATCACCTTACAAGATGCAGATAGACCTTTCCACGAGCGGTGCAGAGGCGCTCCGCCTCATAGCGGTGAAAGATTATGACATCGTATTCATCGATCATATGATGCCGGGCATGGACGGCATCGAAACCGCAAATAAAATACGAGAAATACGTGAAAAAATCCCCCTCGTCTGCCTCACTGCCAACGCCATCGCAGGTATGAGAGAAATGTTCTTGAACAAGGGCTTTGATGACTATCTCGCTAAACCCATAGAAATCGGCAAGCTCGATGCCGTTCTCGAAAGGTGGATTCCGCTGAATAAAAAAAAGAAAAATATAACCGAATCCACGAATGTGAAGAAAGTCAACTCCGTGGAGTCCAAGCTTGTCGGATTAGGCATAGATATAGACGATGCGGTCTCCCACACCGGAACAATTGAGAATCTCCTGGAAGCTCTCGAACAGTTCTGCGACGCTGATTTTGACGTTTACGTGAACGGTTTGAAAACCGCCTTGCAAAACCGCGACTTGAAAGATTACTCGGTTAAAATACACGCCATAAAGGGATTTATGGCGACAATCGGTATGAAGGATATATCCAAATGGGCGAGGAGTCTTGAAATCGCCGCAAAAAGTGGAGATTTCTCCAAATGTGAAACCGACACTAACCAGATTTGTGGTGTTTTTACCGAATTTCGTGATTCCCTCCGCTCGTTAGGCATCCTTGCGAAGGAAGACGCGGCAAAGCAAGAAGTTCCTCTCTCTCTTATCAACGAAAAACTGAAGACCCTGCTTACCGCGTGTATCAATTTCAACAGTAATGAGATAGACGCGGTTATGGACGATCTGGAAAAAGTCAGCGTGAGCGGTGAATCCGCCGAAGAATGGGATATTTCATCCACGGCTATCTATTCGTTTATCGAAAATTATGATTATACTTTAGCCGCCCAGGAAATAGAGAAATTTTTGGATAGAAAACAGTGAATAATTGACGGTATTTCAGAAACTTGTAGGGGATAGCGAGTAAGGTTGACGTTACCACGCCCTATATTTGCACCGTTCTCGTGTCATAGCTTCTTAATAAATCTGAAATTTATGGAACGGCCCGAGCTTGTCGATATGGTCGAATGATGTTATAATTCCAGTACGGTAGACGTGTTATTGCCGTTAATCCTGCTGACATACGAAAGAATGGAATGTCTTGCCGAAATTTGCAGACTTTTGAAAATTACGATTATGTCCGCGGACAGATAGAGAGTGGATAGGGAATCAATTATGACGGATATAAAAACAATCAAGACCATTCTTGTTGTAGACGATATGCCGGTAAATCTTATGACTATCAAAAACATTATTCGGAGCAACAATGAGTACGAACTGTGTAGTACCAAGACAGGGCAAGAAGCATTGATAGTGTTGTCGAGGAACATCATAGATCTGATGCTGTTAGACATTGAAATGCCCAAAATGGACGGATTTCAATTATTCGAGAAAGTCAAGGAGAACAAATTCTATGACGGTGTGCCGGTAGTCTTTGTTACAGGCACCGCCACACCGGATGTCATAGACAAAGCCCTAAAGATGGGAGCACGAGACTACATCGTAAAGCCGATATATGCAAATATTCTCTTGAAAAAGATTCACGCCATATTCTATCCGTATGAAGGGGAGGTTGACCCAATACTAGACGTTTTGATACGACGCCTCGGACTTGTGGATGAGGCATGTAAAGTTGCCGACATCAACGAGGCGGAACGTCTTATAACCGCGATACAACCCGAAAAATATTCGGAAGTTATTAGCCTGACCCTGAACCGGGTACGCACTATGCTCCACAATCACGATAACACGCAAGCCACTAAAATGTTAAAGGGTTTACGAGAGTCCCTGACAAAGAATAACACTCGGTATTAGCAACAGCGGCTAGCGGATTCCGTTGCTTTCAGATCGATTCGGCGTTTTAGAAACAGGTTAAGACTGATGAACAGGGCGAACACAAAAAAGCCGCCCGGCGGTAAGGCGAAGAACAGAATAGGTTCTAGGGCATCTGGCACAATTTGGAAGCCTAAAACAGTGCCGCTTCCCAAAATCTCTCTAACAACCGAAATGCCTGTAAGCACCCACGTGTACCCGAGTCCCATACCCAGTGCGTCCGGTATCACCGCGGAAATCGGTTGTTTGGACGCAAAGCCTTCCACCCGCCCCATAATGATACAATTCACCACGATAAGCGGGATAAACACGCCCATTGCTTTGGACAGGTCTGGGAACCACGCCTTTAGTACATAGTCTATGATGGTAGTGAACGCCGCTATCACGATGATGAAGACTGGAATACGCACCGAATCCGGTATGAGCTTGCGGAAAAGACTGATAACTACTTCCGACATAAGCAGGACAAAGGTCATAGACAGCCCCATACCAATGCCATTTGCCGTCGTCGTCGTGACCGCAAGAGCCGAACATAATCCAATCATCAAGGTTAACAGAGGGTTTTCGTTCACTAAGCCGTTCGTAAATATTTTTAGAAATTGTTTCATGTTGTTTAAGGGATGGAGTTGAGAATCGGGAATCGATGTTTGGAAATTAAACCGCACGTTTCCATATCGCGCTCCCTATTCCTAACTCCTTAAAACCCTTCCTCCTTATTTCAAATATGCCATTGCCGCGTCCGCCGATGCTTTGACCACGTTGGCGACACCCCGACTCGTAATGGTCGAGGCGGTGATGGCGATGACATCCTCTTTCACTTCAAAAGGGTCGGACGTGGATTTGCCGTCAAACTGTCCCATAAAGGTGGTCTTATTCGCTTTATCCACGTAATAGACGGGTGAAGCCGCATTTGCTCCCAAGCCCGGCGTATCAGTATGTTCCAAAATTTTGACACGGGTAATTTTTCCATCAATACCCACGCCAGTCAAAATCTTGATGGGCCCCCCATAACTGGGTCCCGTAGCCTGAACCGCAAGCCCCAGAACCGCGTCCGCTTTCTTCACTTCATAGATGGTTTGGAAGATGATGGCGTTTACCGGACTTTTCACCTGTGCCGTAATATCGGAAAAGCCATCTGTTCCAGGAAAAAGCTCCACCAGAGCCGCTTCCAAGTCAGCCTGCTGTCTCGCCTTTATGACTTCGGACGTACCAGCGTAGACAAAAGCCAAGCCCACACACGCGGCGGTCGCGTAAAGGGCTAATGTCAGACCAAGCTTCAGCATATTTTTCATTGTTACTCCTTGTTTTAGAGAGTAGGGATACGTTTATTGTTACTAAATTCCTACTTCTTGACAAATCCATATTTTCGCGGCAAGAGTCGGTTAAGGAAGGGCGTTACGGCATTCATAATGAGCAGACCGTAGGTAACGCCTTCCGGGAACGCCCCCCATTTGCGTATCAACACCGTGATAATGCCTGCGCCTGCGCCGAAAATGAGCTTGCCTTTGGCCGTGAGAGGCGCGGTTGTGTAGTCAGTCGCCATAAAAATCGCGCCGAAAAGTACACCTCCGCTCAAAATACCGATGAGTGGGTCGAGCCTCAGCGACAGAGACATAAGGGCGACCGCGCCGATCATACCAACGGGCGCACGCCAGTCTATGGTTTTGGTAATGAGCAAAAAAACCGCGCCGGCCAAAATCAACAAAATAGAGGTTTCACCAATGCATCCGGCATGATTGCCCCAGAATAGAGTCAATATTCTATCGCCCCAGTTTATGGGAATACCGGCCCCTAACAAAGCCTTTGACACGCCGTCCATAACCACATCTCCGTTGACGATTGCGGCTTCGGCCGCGCCCGTCTTCATCGCTCCGAGTGGAGTAGCGGTTGTTACTGCATCCGTCAGAGATGAAGCAAAGCCGGTGATATCCGTAGGCTTATTCCACGTGGTCATGGCGGAGGGGAAGCTCATCAGGAGGAAGGCGCGCCCGGTCAAGGCAGGGTTGAACACGTTTGCACCTAGTCCACCGAAGAATTCCTTTGCAATCACTACCGCAAATATTGCGCCAAGCGCAGTTATCCAGAACGGAACTCCGGGTGGTAGAACCAACGCCAAGAGCAAGCCGCTCACCACAGCAGATATGTCCTTGACACGGGACTCCTGTTTCGTAACAAAGCGGAATAGAGCTTCCGCACCGACTGCTGTGCCTATCGAAACAGCTATATTTATGAGTGCCGGCAGTCCGAATATAACGATGCCGAACATAGAGGCCGGCGCAAGCGCGATAAGCATATTTCGCATGAGCTGCGCGGAATTCACCGGCGAAGCTATGTGCGGACTTGAAGAAAGAAGTAAGCTTTGATTATCCATTTTTCTCCATTATTTCTAATGAATAATAATAAATGATTTACGGTTCTTTGGCAAGAGGGTATTTCAAAAAATATGCAGGAATAGTTCTCAGATTTTAGAGGGTTACATAAATTTTTGTCATTGCACTTTTCCCAAAACTCGATTTCCCTATGGTACATCTTTGCATGTTTATCGACTACAAAGGCAATGCCTTAATTCGCCTATTCCGGGAACTATTGACAGAGATAGTTGTTTTTTCATTCTCCCCATTGTAATAGCCATGAAAAAGCTCTATACTTGAGATAGTTTCAAAAACCGATGTTTTTGAAAGTCATACTTTATTAAAGGAAATACTATGCAATACTATAATTTTGATAAAACGGCCGCGTTTAAGACACTTTCCGCTCTTGCTAGCACAGGGAAAGACTTCGATTATAAGGCGATTGATGCCGAAAGGGTGAGAAACACCATCACGCCGATGGCGGCTGGACTTGCCTACTCCTACGCGGCAAAGCCCGTTACGCCTTCTGTTCTGGATGCGTTGCAGGCGCTGGCGGACGAACAAGAACTCGTCGCCAAGTATCAGGCGCTGTTGGATGGTGAAACTATGAATACCGGCGAAAATCGCAAGGTTCTGCATCATTTGCTTCGCGGACAACTTGGAAATGATGTTCTTTTTGAAGGGAAAAACCTCGGCGTGTTCTACAGACAGGAACTGGAACGATTCTCCACGTTTGCAGACGCGGTTCACGCGGGTAAAATCACCGGTACGACCGGAAAAAGATTCACGACCGCCGTGCAAATCGGCATTGGCGGCTCAGATTTAGGGCCCCGCGCCCTCTACCTCGCCCTTGAAAACTGGGCGGAGGTCGAAGGTAAAAAGAAACTCAACGCCAAGTTCATTTCCAATGTTGACCCGGATGACGCATCCGCAGTTCTATCGACCCTCTCTTTGGAAGAGACGATATTCGTACTGGTATCCAAAAGTGGTACGACTCAAGAAACATTGGCAAACGAGCTTTTCGTCAAGGAAAAACTCAAGAAGATGGGGCTTGATTCTAGCAGGCACATTGTGGCCGTTACGAGTGAAACAAGCCCTCTAGCCCATAACAAAGCCTACTTGAACTCGTTCTATATGGACGACTTCATCGGCGGGCGGTACTCGTCTACGTCTGGCGTGGGCGGCGTGATTCTTTCGCTTGCTTTTGGACCAGATGTGTTTAAGGAGATTCTGTCGGGCGCTCACGAGGCGGACGCTTTGTCTTTGGAAAAGAATATCCGCAAAAACCCGGCGCTTTTAGACGCGCTCATCGGCGTGTGGGAACGCAATTTCCTCGGATTCCCCTACACCGCGGTTCTCCCCTACAGTCAAGCCCTGTCTCGTTTCCCAGCTCACCTGCAACAGCTCGATATGGAGAGTAACGGTAAGCGGGTCAACCGGTTCGGTCAACCAATCGCCTATTCCACGGGTCCGGTAGTTTTCGGCGAGCCCGGTACCAATGGTCAGCACTCGTTTTATCAACTTCTCCATCAAGGCGTTGATATTGTACCTTTACAATTCATCGGATTCGTCCAGAGTCAGCGCAAGGACGATGTAATTGTTGATGGGAGCGAGAGTCAAACTAAACTCAAGGCGAACCTCGCGGCGCAGATAGCGGCCTTTGCCAAGGGCAAGAATGACGTAAACGCCAACAAAGAATTCACAGGCAGGCGTCCTTCCAGCCTCATTTTCGGCAGACGACTGACACCTTCGTCGCTCGGCGCTCTGCTCGCGCATTTTGAGAATAAGGTAATGTTTCAGGGGCTTGTGTGGAACATTAACAGCTTCGACCAAGAGGGCGTCCAGCTCGGTAAAACGCTGACAAGAAAAGTGCTTGCAGGTAATTCCGGGGACGAGATCCTGGAAGCTTACCGTAAACTGCTTGAAATTTAAGCCGTTTTTCGGTGTTTTTAACGTTTATATTACGAATTTTTTATGTTGAAATAGAAAAAGTGTAATACAAGCCCGCCGACAGAGGCGGGCTGATATGTTGCCCGGTATTATCCATCTTTTGGAAAATAGCTGAATAATTATAATTCCGTGCTGAATATTATTCGCAGTCCCGGTAGAATAATAAATATTGCCTTTAATAAGATCGAAAATAGGTTTTTGAAAAGGTAAAATCAAGGAAATTTGGTTTATAAGGACACAAGACCAAAAAACTTTTAAGGAGATTCAGAATGAACCAAAGAAAACAATGGGATACCGTGTCGTCTTTATGTTTGATTGCAGTTACGTCTTTGATTGTCTTACATTGTAGTTCCGATAATGATTCGGATAAAATCCCGCCGCCGCTCCCCCCCTCAGCCTTCATGGACACCAAAAGAAGGGTTCCTTAACACACCTTTGAACGAATGGGATCCAGTTGCTTTTTACGGCGATGAAGTAGGCTACTTGGATGAATATTATACTCTCGGTCCAAAAACTATTTATATTGACGGCTCCCTTTCGCAGGAAACTATTGGTGATTATCCCTATGTGTATACTTCTTTTGTAGACGCGGCCGCAGATTTCAGCAATGGTACTGAAACCGAACCTATGCGGATCTTAATCGCCCCTTGGGTTTATTGGTGTGATGATCGGGATGACCCTGTGGATGCTGGTACAAATGATAAAAGTCTCTTTGGAATGGAAATCGAAAAAACATGGTTGCGGCTTGAGGGGCTAACCAGCAATCCTGATAACGTGATTCTCTGCGGCAACAGGGGCCAGTACAATGGCTCTCAAGGGAATTGGACTCTTTTCAGAATACAGGGGGATGGGTTGTATGTTCAGAATCTTACCATCGCCAATTATTGCAGTGTCGATCTAATCTATCCTCTGAATCCTGAACTCAATTATCCCAGGCGCAGTACAGCTAATCCTCAGGCACAGTTGGTAAGCTATTCCGGCGATAAGGCCATTGCCCGGAACGTCAACTTTATAAGCCGTCTTAACCTGATGCCTATTAACGGAGGAATCCGGACCCTTTATGAGAAATGCCACTTTGAATGTACCGATGACGCTATTAATGGAAATGCTGTGTACCTAAATTGCGATTTTGATTTTTACGGCGGCAAACCAGCAGGCGGATTGAACGGTTCGGTATTTCTAAATTGTGATTTCGAAATCAAATCCAGTGAAAGTCTGAATATGAGCAAGGCTTCTTCGCCTTATGGAGCTATTATTGACGGCCGCTTTACCTCGAATGGTTCAACCTATGTAGGGTGGACTCAGGACCCCATACTTACCGTTCGCTGTTACCAGTATAATGTAACCTTGAATGGTAGTCCGATTGTTATAAATGAAGATTATCCAGGTGTTTCAGTGGTACTTACCGATGACTCTCCTTTGCTTAAAGCCTATAAATTTACATATCAGGGAGAAACTATTTATAATACGTATAATCTGCTCCGGGGTGCTGATGACTGGGATCCTATGGGGATAAAAGAAAAAGTTACCGCCGCTTCGTCCGAAGGAGTGGATCTGGGTGCTTTGCCGATACGTATGACAGCAAGCATTTCCCCCACCTCTCTGGAGACCGGTACAAACACTACGGCAACTACGAATTATGCGGTATCAGGCAGAGAGGAAATCCGCCCTAACGCCGGAAACATCACGTGGTACATTTTTGAGGGTCAGGAAGCCTATGCGAGTGTGTCTCCAGCCGCGGAACAGAACCAAGCTGTTATAACCCCTACCAATACCACCTACGGAGCGATTTCTGTGGTGGTGGAAGCGGTTTCCGAGCTGGGTCTCCACGCGGCTGCGGTGGTTACGGTACAGCCCGGTCAACTGTCTGTTCCGGGTTTCTCGGTTGAGCCGTCAATAGCTCTACTTGCCGAACCAGGTAAGCTCAGGGTAAATTACGCCTTGAACCTCCCCAGTGAGGAGTTGATTGATCAATCAATAATCAGTTGGTACCGGTGTGCCGACGAATCAGGGTCCGATGCCCAATTGGTGGCGGTATCCCGGAACGATATTCCTGAAACAGAATATACGCTAACCAAGGGCGATATAGGGTACTATATTGGAGCTGAAGTAATACCTAAGCACATTATTTCTCCAGCCGGCGATGCGGCTTCAAAGAAAACCGCCTATTATGCCAGTGCCATCAGTGCTGGCGCGGTAAAAAACGGTAATATCCTGATCACCGATTTTCATAACCTTCCTGATGCCAACCAGCCGGAAGTTAAGCCCGGTTTTTGGTCCCTTGACGCCTATCGACCGCCTTCAATACAGGATGGTCTCAATTTTAATTATACCTATACTCCTGGTACTCCGGGGTGGAGATATGCCGCAGGGCAGGACAGCGCTTCAGAGGTAAACATTGGCCGTCAGGCTCTGTTCAATAACGGCCGGGGCGCCCGTCTCCGCTATACGCCGGTTGCCGGGATCTACGGAGATATGGCGGTAAATATTGTGGTTAATCCCGAAAAATCTTCGGATCAGGGCTTCGGTGGGGCCGGTCAGTATATGGATGTGGGCATTAAATTTAACAACGAGACTCTGACTGGCTACGCCCTACGGATTGAGCGGGTAGCGGCCTTTGGAAATGGAACGGTTATGGACCTGGTAAAATATGACAATGGGGAAATTACCTATTTAACCAACAACAGGAAAGAGTCCGACGCCGCCCACGCCGACTGGAACGCCGCCGCACTTGGTTCAGAAGAAAAAGCCGCGCTTCAATTAGTAAGGGATGCTTACGCCACCACCTGTTTCGCCGCCGCATGTACGGTGGAAGTCAGGATCATCGGTAATACATTAAGCGCCAAGGTCAGAACTACCAAAGAACAAGATAACGCCAAAAAAGCCCTTGGATATAAAGCCGCGGTTGATTTAAGCGCAACAATCACTCCCAATACTGAAGGTGGATTCTGGCTTAATCATACCGGGACTACTAGCGCCGGAAACCGTACACTTCTGACGAATATCCAGATAGACTGGGGTAATTAAACTTAAATTCCATTGAAAGCTCCCCCGTTTTAAAGGCGGTGGGAGCTTATTTCGTTGCCCGGCGGATTCCGCTAAATGTCGATTAAAAGTAGAGTGCATCATTGTCTAAAAATGAGCGATGAAGCCGAAGCCTTCTTGTATATTTCCATAATTTCGCGTATACTGTTCTCTATGAGCCGGCGGGACCGGCGGAGTGATTAAACTATGGAGAAAAAATACAAGCATTATTTTATCATTGGGGGGATTTCACTTTTTGTCATCTATATCTTCGTGGCCGCCCAGCCTGTTCCACAAGAGACGGTTCTCTCTTTTATGTGGATACATTCTCTTGTTTCCACCTATCCTGTGTCTCCGAAAGAAATGGAAGCCGTTAAGCAGGACGAATTGATTCCGTTTCAACTTGGAGACTATTTTGGATATGTTGGTAGAGACGGCAATTTCACCATAAATCAGGCAAAAAAGGGTTATCTATCTCTGTCAAAGCAAAACTGGGCGGAATACACTGCAATTCCCGAAAAGATAATTGTTCGTAACTCTAAAAACGAGCAGGTTCTTTCCATAAATACGGACGTAGGCTACCCTTTGTTTTTGGATAACAGAATTTTCCTCATAAACAGAGAACAAAACGCCATTTACAGTATCAATGAGAAAGGAAAAACCTTATGGTCTTACGCCTTCGCCTCCCCGCTTACTTGCATTGATGCGGCATCCGGGCTTTTACTCGTCGGTTCTCTTGACGGCAAAGTGGAAGTGCTTGACAATAACGGAATATGTATTTTCTCTTTTGAACCGAGCGGTTCGCGGTTAGCAATCATCGCGGGATGCGCTTTTTCAAGAGACGGTTCGAGAATTGCCATCGTATCCGGCATAGACGAACAACGGTTCCTCCTTATGGAAAGATTGGGCGGCACTCTTGACGACGAATACCGCGTGATTTATCACGAATTTCTGGGGCAGGGATTCAGACGACCTGTGCATATCGCCTTTGTCGACAGTGACAACAGTGTTGCGTTTGAACGGCAGGCCGGTCTCGGGATCTACGATATATCGACACGCACGTCCGTCACTTTACCGATGAAGGACGAAATAATAGCTATTGACGAAGACGGCAGCGGCGGACAGCTTTTTGTCATTACATCTCAATCATCGGGCAATAAGTCTCTGGCAACAATTAAATTTCCGGGTATCGTCATAGGACAGTCGCGTTTTAAGAGCGACCATACATTTATGGGTAGACAGGGAACAACCCTCTACATCGGCGGCGGTACAACCCTCGCCGCCTTCGAGATAGGTAAGAAATAAACAGACCAGTATCGTAAACCTGTTTATAAAACGCCGAAGATCAGTACCGCGATTCCCAAAAATCCTGTGTATATTGCGAACCCCCACAACCGATGTTCTTTTACCAGTTTAAGCATAAGTCGTACAGAAAAGAAACCGACAACCGCGGCTGTGAAGGTCCCGGCTATGAGTGGAGCGGTTTCCACACGAACAGCGGTTCCACCTAAAAGTCCTTTTACCTGCAAGACCAATGCGCCTAGAATCGCGGGAATGGATAAAAGAAAGGAAAAACGTGCGGCAAAGTCCTTGTCGAGCCTGCGGGCGAGTGCGCCGGACAACGTGAAGCCGGAACGGGAAACCCCAGGTATGATGGCAACAGCTTGCAATATTCCAACGACCAGAGCGTCTACGACGCTCATTTGTCGAGACTGTCCGATAGGGGTTCTACTTCTGTTTGCGAGAAGGTCCGACACAACAAGGGCAAGAGATGTTAGGAGAAAAGCCCATCCCAAGAAATCAGCAGAGGTAAACGCTTTCTCTATTGCGTCCTTAAAAACAAGGGCCCCAACCACAGTTGGGATGGTCGCAATAATTAAAAAACCTGTCAGTAACTGAAAGGGCTTCTTGAGAATCGCCCATACATCCTTCCAAAGAACCGCGAAAACCGCGATTAATGTTCCTACATGGGTCATAGTGTCGAAAAGCAGAGTACCTTCCGATATTCCGAAAATATTCTGCAAGAGTACCAGATGTCCGGAACTGCTTACCGGCAGAAATTCGGTTACACCCTGCGTCGCTCCAAGTAGTATCGCCTGTAGTACACCCATTTATTTCCTACTCGTCGTAGCTGTCAAAATCAACATCAAACTTCGATGACTGTGCCTCGTCCGTTTTCGTCATGCCCGCCTGGAGGCTTTTCCGTAAAGCTTCTGATAGAAAAGTTTCGTCAAAATAGGCGGCTAATTCACCGGCCTGACTGCGGGTAAAATAGGTCCTGATTCGCAGAGACGTTTTTCTGCCACTCTCGCCCTCGTTCAGCACATCTATAGCTTCTCTCTGCAATACCGTGAAATAGGGCGCCTCTCGCCTCGTTTTCTTGTCTTCTTTAAATAGGTACCCAATTTCAAACAGGGGATAGGATTTTGATTTGGTAGCGAAAGAAAACGACTGCCACATCGTCATACCGGTCGTTTTACCGTAAGTCGAAGGAGTTTTAAAATTATTCTTGGGCAAATTCCTCGCGGTATATGCATCATTGTATTGGGCAAGAGCGGAAATAAAAGCCTCCCTATTCTGCTTGTCCCAATACTGAGTATATTTAATTCCCTGATAGGAAAAATATAAGAACACCGCGTTGAGGCGGGGATCAAATGAGACTTCGACATCTTTTTTGTCAAGTTCGGAAGAAAGGATTTTATCGAATTCAATAGACACGATTCCTAAACGAATCGGGTCCACATCGGCCACCATATTTGGATCGGATGGCTTGGGCGCGGAAGAACATTCCACAAATACAAATGCCGCGGCAAATGCCATACAAAAAAGAAAAGGCGCTTGTTTCATAGGATAAACTATAACACAGAAAAGCAGTTTTGACAAGTAGAACTGAACGAAAGTTTTTGGGATCGCTCTACAAAGTACATTCGACAGCTCTAATGCCGCCATAGGATCATCTTTCGCCTTCTTTGCCACTTTTACTCATCATACTTTCTCAATTATTTTCTATATTTCCTAAAAGAACGGCGGCTATGCCCGCGCCGTCGAGTCCATTGAGGCGCAGCAGTTCTTCGCGGGTTCCGAGAGTGACAGCATTTTCCGCAACCGCAAGGGTCAACAGGCGGGCTGAACAACCATGCCGTTCTGTGAGAGACGCCGCATATTCGCCGAATCCACCTGCGCTTGTTCCCTCCTCAACCACAGCGAAAGTTTCGTAGACATTCACCAGAGACACCAAATAAGCCTCGTCCACAGGTTTGAGAAAACGGAGATTGTAGAGGTCAGCAATAACGCCTTGGTCCGCGAGACGGTCAGCGGCGTCAAGAACCTGTGCGTAGAGGCTGCCGGAGAATGCAATACAAATTTTACCGCCGTTTCGCTGTGCAAATACCCCTCTGCCTTTCTCTATCGGGGCGGCAAAAGGGAGCGGGTTATCAGGGTGGACCGCTTTGGGGTACCGTATCATCGCAGGAGTAGACAGGCACAGCGCGTAATGAAGCATAGCTTGAAGCTCGCTGCCGCAGGCCGGCGCGAGGATGGTCATATGAGGAACGGCGCGAAAGAGGGCTATGTCGTAAAGCCCTTGGTGGGTTTCGCCGTCTCCAGGAACGAAACCCGCACGATCAAGACAGAATACCACGCCCGCATCTTGCAGACTCACATCGTGAATGACCTGGTCCATTGCCCGTTGAATGAAGGTCGAATATATGGCGACAACAGGTTTGAACCCCTGTAGAGCGAGTCCTACAGCGAATGTTACTGCGTGTTCCTCAGTGATGCCCGTATCAAAAAAACGACTTGGAAATTTTTCCCTGAAGGGAGTCAGTCCTGTGCCGCTTTCCATCGCCGCGGTAACGGCCACAACTTGTATGTCGCGGGAAGCGGCTTCTACAATCCCTTCGCTGAAAGCATCGGTGAAGAGACAGCCCCCGTATTTCTTTTTGGACTTTAGAAGATCAACACCTTTTTTAACCGAGAAAGAAGAGACTCCATGGTAAATATCCGGGTTTTCCTCGGCGAGTCGGTAGCCTTTACCCTTCTTGGTGATGACATGGACAACGGCCGGATGGTCGAGCTTCTTCACGTCTTGGAGAATTTTTTCCAGTTGCGGCTCATCATGTCCATCTATGGGCCCCACGTATTCAAAGCCTAAATCCACAAAAAAGTTATCCATATAAAAGGCGGCTTTGACCGCACGTTTCATACGATTTATACCTTTGAACAGGGATTTTCCAAATAGAGGGATATCTTGAACGATAGAATCGAAACTCCGACGGAAACTTTGATACTTTGCCTTCATAGAAAGGCGGCTGAGGTACTTGGAGAGACCGCTCACGTTAGGACTGATGGACATCTTGTTATCATTAAGAATAACAATGAGGGGGAGTGAAAGCTGTCCTGCATGCGAGAGAGCTTCATAAGCCATACCGCCCGTGAGGGCGCCGTCTCCGATAACCGCTATTGTTCTCCCATTACCACCCTTGAGCCTTTCTCCGGCCAAAAGTCCCACAGCGGCTGATATCGAAGTTGACGCATGACCAGTGTTAAATGAATCGTGGATGCTCTCGCTCCGTTTTGGGAATCCGGCCAGACCGCCTGCCTGCCTGAGTCGCGGAAACAATTCCCACCGTCCCGTGAGCAATTTGTGTGTATAACACTGATGCCCCACATCAAAAACAATCTTATCTTCCGGAGAATGGAATACGCGGTGCAAAGCGATGGTTAATTCAACAACCCCCAGATTCGATGCCAGATGCCCGCCGTTTTCACTCACTGCCGCTATAATAGCTTCACGAATTTCAACCGCGAGTTCCACGAGTTCCGTGTGACTCAAGCGCTTCAAATCATCAGGAGCATGGATGGTTGATAGGATGTTTGTCATCACATTAGAAAAATCTCCCACACAGGCGCGGTCCAAGAAAATATTCTGACCATACACACTTTGTGAGAGACGATTTGAGAATTATCAGCTTCCACTGCCTGCTACTTGCTCTTATGACGGTTCTTTCGAAGCTTTTTCTTTCTTTTATGGGTCGCAATTTTCTGCAATTTGCGTTTTCTTCCACAGGGCACAGTTTTCTCCTTTACGTTAAATTTCAAGCTCGTCGTAAAACATACTGTTCAACAACTGGATTTCATCATAAAACATATTTATCATAAAGGTCAAGAGGGGTTTAATCAATAATCCCTGCCGTAGAGCGGCGGGGTATTGAAGATTTCTCATTGAAATCTTTGCGTATGAGGAGGAACAAATCCCCCGCACCTCCAGTTTTAACCGCCCCAAGGGGCGGGGGGGTATTAAACACCATTTTAAAAATCAATAATCCCTGCCGCAGAGCGGCGGGGTATTGAAGATTTCTCATTGAAATCTTTGCGTATGCGGAGGAACAAATCCCCCGCACCCCCAGTTTTAACCGCCCCAAGGGGCGGGGTATTAAACACCATTTTAAAAATCGAATCTCCGCCCCCGGTTTTCCACCGCAGGGGGCTGTCCTCCACTGTCAACACGTTAAGAAACAAGGACAGAAGCAGGTACAAGCGCCTCAAACCGAATAGTTTGAACACTTCAAACCGAATAGTTTGAACGCCTCAAACCGAGCGGTTTGAACACTTCAAACCGAATAGTAAAAATTCTTAACACCGCGGTATTTTCAGGGAGTCATTCGGGGGGTATAGAAAAAATAGAAGAGCGCTGATGGACGGGCGTTTATCGGCGCTCTTTGATAAGAAAACTAATTGCCCACGACGAAATTCTTGAGGCTTGTAGAAAGCGCCTCCCATTCCGCCTTGGTGGGTTCTAAATACGGTCTGTACAAGCCTTCGGCTGGAGTTCCTTCTCTATTAGAAGTAGCAACACTTATCGGTTTGCCGATCTTCATAGTATCCCTGTTGAAGTTCGCGTGCCGCCGATGATAGGGATTCGAGAAGGAAATCGTGTATTCCTCGTCAGAAACGGTGATGGTGAAGCTGGAGGATATGCACCAGAGAATTTCGCCCATGTTTTTAATGACAACTTCCTTATACACAAAGGTGTATTCTCCGCCGATTAGCCCCTGGGATTCGTTTGCCGTGTCTACTACCGATGGGGGAATGATAAAATATTCCCGCA
>JAIRNA010000127.1 GCA_031258305.1 Treponema sp.
CGGAAAGAGAAGGCATACGCGATGAAGAGTTAAAGGCGGTCGTCAAGGCTCTTGAGCAAGGGCGCTTTGACGCGGATTTAGGCGGCGGCGTGTACAAACAGCGGATAGCGCGTTCCGGCGGAGGCAAGTCCGGCGGCTACCGGGCGATAGTGTTTTTCAAGAGCGGGGAGCGGACATTCTTTCATTATGGGTTCGCCAAGTCCGACAGGGACAATATCAGCGGGAAACAGTTAAAAGACTTTAAGGCGACTGCCAAAAATGCCCTCACTTTGACTAATGAACAAGTGGAAGCACTGCTGGGAACAGGGAAATATACGGAAATATAAGGAGTTGTGTTATGGTAGAACAGTATAGAGATGAAATAGCGATGGTTTGTCACGATATGATGAAAGACATGTATAAAATAGGCGCGGTCAGCGAAGATGAAATGCGGGAATTCGAGGAGAACTGCTTTGTGGAAGAGCCTGCGATGCGCCGCCGTCCCGCGCGAAAGTCTGGGCGGGAAGTCTTTGGTTAAACCCACGTCCGAGGCGCGCCGCCCCGCCCCGTTATGACAGCCTGATTTTCGGCAATGCGTCCTTTTGCCATAGATGTCAAGGTACAGTTTCTTACCTTAAAGTATAAAAATTTTTGTTATTCTGGTTTAGAAAATAAATTTGACTTGTTCAATAACCAATCGGGTTGTTGAACAAGCCCCCTCCCCTATTCAATGCACTTTTTCGCCCATTCGGGCAACAGTTTCTCAGGTCCATCCTCTATCGCTGAATTGAGAGCAGCGGCGCTTGCCTCAAGAACCCGTTCCAGAAGAGGCGTCTCCTGAGCCGTAAAATCGGAAAGCACCCAATCAATGACTTCGCCCCTCTCGGGTCTGCCTATGCCTATACGCAGGCGCCAAAAATCCGCGGATCCAAGGCAGGCTTTGATAGACCTAAGCCCATTATGCCCGTTAAGTCCGCCTGAAAACTTAAAACCAACTTGTCCCAAAGCCAAGTCGAGTTCGTCATGAACTATCAAGATTTCTTCAGGCTGGATTTTGAGGAAGACAGCCGCGCTTTGAACGGCTGTCCCGGATACATTCATATAGGTTTCAGGTTTGAGGAAGCAGGCGTCTTTTACTTTCGTGAACAAGCCTTTGTGTTTTCTTTGCCATGTTGCGTAACTAAGAATGGGATTCCGCTCGGCAAGAAGCCATCCGACGTTGTGTCTGCTGTGCGTATATACAGGGCCTGGATTTCCCAGAAAGGCCGCGAGTTTTATTGACATTTTCCCCTCCTCATAAGGTGGTTTTCCACTTCATCAATGATTTCATCAGGCGTTGACGCGCCTGCGGAAACACCGACTGTCTCATAGGCAAAAACCTCTGTCGGTAATTCGTCAGCATCCTCTATGAGATATACAGCCTTTCCAGAAGCCTTTGCTAGATGAAACAGCCCTCGCGTATTTGCGGACTCTTTACCGCCTATTACCACAACCGCATCCACAAAGGCGCAGAGTTTCTCGGTGGCATCTTGCCTGTCTTTGGTCGCAGAACATACCGTATCAATGACGAGCGTATTCGGGAAAATCTCCCTGATCGTCGAAGTTACGGCATCATAGACGGCCGGGGAAAGAGTCGTCTGTCCCATGAGCGCAGTTTTGACATAGCGGCTTATGTGAAACAGCTTTTCGGACTCACGTCTCGCCTCGTCTGCGGTTTCAACCACGATGCAGTCCGCATAACCCATGAGACCAACGATTTCCGCATGGGACTTTTCTCCAGCTAGAAACAGGCAAAACCCATTTTCGACAAGGTATCGTGCCTTTAATTGATTATTCTTGACCTTGGGGCATGTAGCGTCCGCGATTCTCACGCCCCTTATTGCAGACAGTTCCGCCTCGCGTTCAGGCGTAACACCATGAGCGCGAAGCACAACAGTTATTCCACGACCATAATCAGCCGCGCTTAGAGCGGAGCGTTGTAGGTCGGATACACTGTCAAGCTCCCGAACTCCGTGCGCTTTAAGGCTTTCCAATGCCTTTGGATTATGAATCAAGCGCCCTTCAGTAAACACCGGGAAACCACACTCTCTCAATGCGGACTCCCGTAAGGCTATTTCCATAGCTCGTCTCACACCCGCGCAATAGCCCATCGCCCGAGCGCGTATAACTTTCATAATGTATAATATCATATCTTGGAGTGCGTATCAAGCGCCTCAACTATTCATCCAATTCTCTGACTCATAGGTTGCTTTTTTGTCATATTGTATTAAAATAACGTATGAAGAAAACATTGTGTATTATTTGCATTATTACACTGGCGCTTACCATGGTAAACGTTATGTCATGCGCTACCTTTTCATTCCACGCGACAGAGTCACGGCAGGTGCCAGATGACTTTCTGGGCATATCGCCAGACAGATCCCCCTTGCAAGAAAAGGATTACGCCTTGCTTGACGAACTTGGAGTTACGTGGACGCGGCGCACTCTCCGCTGGTCAGGTGTGGAGCCTGAACCCGGTAAGTGGAACTTTGACTATTGGGATAAATACGTTGACAACGGCAAGGCGGCCGGTAAGAAATTGCTCATAACCTTGGGTTTTGATAATCCCTATCTTTACAAAGACCGTAAAGAACACCGCGACCTTACAGAAAAGGAATTACCGTTTTTCCTCGAATACGTGGAAAAGACCGTGCTTCGCTACAAGGGAAGGGTTGACGCATGGGAGATATGGAATGAGCCGAACCTGCATTTTTGGCGAGGATCTGATGTGCATTTCTTTGATCTGGCAAAAGCCGCGGCGCAAAGGATACGGGAAGTTGATCCAACAGCCAAGATTGTGTCCGCGGCGTTTTGGCGCACGCCGAAAAAGTTCATCCGCGGAATGTTTGAAACAGGGGCAATGGAATATGTTGACGCGATTTCCTTTCATCCTTACGCGCTGAATCCGAGGGGCGCTGTTAAACTGTATGACAATCTGGTGAAAATTCTGGATGATTACGGATTCAAGGGCGAAATTTGGTCAACCGAAGTTGGTTATCCCACAAGCGGGGTTTATCCAACGAGGGTAAATGAGAAGAATTTCCCAGGTCACATCGTCAAAACCATAGCAGGACTTGCCGCTCGCGGCTCAAAAACGGTTATTTGGTATGAACTACAAAACGACAACAATAAAGGGCAAGAGCCGTCAAAACTCAACTCAGAGGCGTTTTTCGGCATTGTTTATCCTGACCTTTCCTATAGAAACGGGGCGTACGCCTATCGGCTCTGCGCCCGCTACATCGCGGGTTCAGAATACGTGCCTGCCCAAAATATTCCTCAGTTCATAACCGCTCTCTTTTTTCGGAGCAAAGGCGGAAACATCCTTATCCTATGGAGTGAGAAACCCTTAAAGGCACAGCTTGTTATTGACGGCGGCATTGTACCATACGTGCACAGTATCGATTCTTCGGCTCCGCCTTTGTCGGCACCTGATGCCTTGACGATAACACATACACCGATCTTTCTCACGTGGGAAGGGGATGCCGCTGGCTTTCAGTTAATTTACCCGCTGATTAACAAGAATCAATGAATTACGTATTGATCTACAGCGCACAATGAATGTGAATTTAATTTGTAATCCGTTGACTTTCTCATTTTAGTCCACGAGCCCTGCGGAAATTTTCACCAATTTGTTCTTCCAGTTCATGTATGGTTACCTTCTCCCCACGCAAACGAAGGATACCTTGCAGAATCGTGGGTAAATCCTCCCAGTCAGAAAAACTGCGGTGAAATGGTTGATAAGGAGCATCTGTTTCTGTGAGTAGCCGCTCAAACGGAAGTAGCGCACAGGCTTGCATAGCGGTTTTGTGGTTAAGCAGAATAGATGAACCGAATGAGAAATAGGCATTAACGCCATGGCGGAGGAGGCTTTCTCCATCCGCAACCGTGCCGGAATACGAATGGAACACAACTGCAGGCGTTTTTTTGAGGTTTTTTGAATGGGCAAAGACCTCACGCATAGCTCTGCGGACGTGCAGAACCAGCGGGATGCTCTTTGCGATAGCTAGTTCCACGTGGACGGTAAAAAGTTCTATTTGAAGTTTTTCAGTTGAGCGGAACTTTTCATTAAAAAAGTCGAAACCAGTTTCCCCCACGGCTTGGAGTTTGTTCTCCGAAGCCAAACGATGAAGGGTTTCGAGGGAATCTTGTACCAGAGAAGGATTAACCGCGGGTAGTTGCGGATGAACGGCAAAGGCGTGAATCATATTCGCGCCTTTTTCCTTGTTAAAGATAAACTGTTCGAGGTTCCATGCGCTTGAGGCGAAGAAAATTTCCTTATACGGCGGAGGTTCCAGTTGTTTCCCGGTTATGGAAAAGAAATCAAACGGATGGCAATGGGCGTCTATCAACATAGCTCTATAAAAGAGATATAGCAGAAAGTATGATAATGCAATCGGACCGCGATGGTCGTTGAATCGCTTTCATATAAAATACATATAAGACTCTTCCGGGTCGACGGTGCCGACAAGGGAGGCGAGTGTTCCTCTGTCTATGACCTCAGCGATACGGGCATTGAGTCTGTCGAACACGACGGAACGTATACATCGCTGTATCTTTGTCTCCGTAACACCCGGTATGGGCGGGTCAACCACGAGCATATCGCCCTCAAGAGTACGCAAAACGTCTCCAATGATGATGTCTTCGGGCTTACGGGCGAGCGCGTAACCGCCGGAAGCGCCTTTCACCGAGCGTATGAAATACGCTCGTTTGAGAATAACTGCCACCTGTTCGAGGTAGCGGACGCTTATGCCTTGTCGCTCCGCCGCACTCGCTAACGATATATGCGATTCATCCATATGTTCCGCTAAATCAATGAGAAGTCTAACTCCGTATCGTCCTCGTGTGGAAATTTTCATTTTTAACCACTTCCTTACCAAAAATTTATATGAAAGAGCGGGTTTTAGACTACTCTTTCCGGATCATATTTTTAACGCGCCGCCGAATCTCGATAACAAAAACCCTTACACGCCTTCGCATTACATTTCACTTATCGTAACGCCGACAACCTCTTTCAGCGCCTTTTGAACCAATTCGTCAGGTAAAGGAGGAATATCACCGGCTTCCTCCAAATGATGCAGAATAGAGCGAACAGCCGCGATGTCAGCCGACGCACGTTTCTGCGCCTCTTCGCGGGAAATGGCGACGCGGGCAACGCCTTCCTCCACTGCGGCTAACGCGACATCGGCGGCTTCTTCACTGAACAGGGCTGTTTCTGACATATCCACGATAATTTTGTCTGGGGCAATGCCTCGCTTTTCGGAAAAGTCCGCGATGCTGTGACTGCACCGAATCGCCATACGGTCGGTAATTTTACGGGAACGCGCTAAAAGCGCCCCCTTGAGTAATCCAGGAAAACACAGAGAATTATTCACCTGATTAGGGAAATCACCTCGTCCAGTCGCCACGATAAATGCACCCGCCTCCCTTGCCATGTGGGGCCAGATCTCCGGCACAGGATTCGCGCACGCAAATACCACGGCTTTTTTTGCCATAGAACGTACCCATTCAGCTTGAACGGTACCGGGTACTGGAGTGGACAGGGCGATTAGAACATCCGCACCTCGGAGAGCTTTTTCAATAGAAGAAATCTTTCTGGGGTTAGTTTCTCGGCAAAGCTCCCATTGGCGGTAATAGCGCGTATCCCGCTCAATGTCCACCCTGTCCGTATGGAGCGCGCCGTTCATGTCAAAGAGCGTCATATTGGAGGGATCGCCGCCGTCAGCCAGAATAAGCCGTGCAACAGTGGTATTCGCCGCACCGGCTCCTAAAAACACAATTTTTGCGTCCGAAAGGGATTTTTCGGCGAGTTTCAGCGCGTTCAGAAGCCCTGCAAGGATAACGCACGCCGTTCCCTGAGCATCATCGTGCCACACCGGAATGTTACAGGTTTCTCGCAATTCGTCAAGTACGCGGAAACAGTTCGGTTGACTGATGTCTTCAAGATTCACCGCCCCGAAAGACGGCGAAACCATCTTTACAAAATCAATGATTTTTTGCGAATTATGTGATCCATCTTCTTCTCGTGAATCAATACAAAGAGCAACCGCGTCAATGCCGCCCAGGTATTTCATTAGCAAGGCTTTGCCTTCCATCACCCCGATACCGCCCGGCGGAGTGCAATCCCCATCCCCCAAAACTCGCGTAGAGTCCGACACAACCGCGACAAGATTACCGCGGTTTGACAGACTGAAGGACAAGTCGTTGTTATCGCGGATGGTTGTGGAGATTTTAGATACTCCCGGCGTATACCACACGTTCAACAGGTCCAGAGAAACGCAGCATTTAGGAAGAGTCTGTATCTTCCCTCCGTAAAACTCATGCGCCAAAAGAGCGAGTTTGTTTAAGAATTCGGTTTTTGCCCGCGCCTTTTCGTCTTCGCTCCACGCGGCAGGAAAGGCGATATTTTTGACGTCAATCATTCCACGACCGCGCTATACCTCTTCCTTGACTATCTTAATTTTGATACCGTCGTTTACGTCCGGCTCCTCTTTTGGGGGAATAACGACCCTTAAAATGCCATTTTTAAAGACAGCTTTTACCGATTCTTGAGCATATTTGTCTTGGGGCACAAAATACTTCTGTTTTTCGATATCTTTGAGTTTGAGACGGCGCTTAAAATAGCGGAAATTCTCGGTGTTGCTTCCCATTGGCGGCTCGTCTCCGCTCCATTCGTCTTCAATTTTCGCCGAAAAGACCATGTAATCACCCTGGAAAGACAGACTTATATCTTTTTCATCAAAACCAGCGAGCGCAAACGCAAAGACCATGCTTCGGTCCGCGGTCATATACACGTTCATCGGTGGATAAGAATAGTTCGGGTAATAGTCCACATTTTCGTCAAAGTTCCAGTTCGGATTATAGTTACGTCCGAAGTGATCATTGCCGAATCTGTTAAAATTCCGTTGAAATTCGTCCTTAAAATTCTGGGCCGTTTCAAAAATTTCGTCAAAAATAGTTCCCATATCTATGTAACCTCTTGTTCCTTTCATAAAAGGCTCCTTTGCAGGCTGTCGCCCTGCGTTTTTTGATGCTGGCGCGATTTACCTCTTGCAAGCATCGACCCTCATACGAGCAGTCATTTTATTTAATATACTCACAATTTTAAGAAAAATCAAGCTAAATTCCCTCCTTGTATAAATTCTCTTGAATCGTTATACTGTTCGTAATTACTATTAGGAGAATTCTGTGGAAAAAATATTTCATTTGCAGGAGAATAAGACAACCGTTAGTCGGGAAATTCTCGCGGGAGTTACGACCTTTTTGACAATGGCTTACATCTTGGCAGTCAACCCCGACCTGCTTAGTGCTACCGGCATGCATGCGGGTAGTGTGTTTACCGCAACGGTCATATCATCGGCCATAGCGACTTTTGTGATGGCTTTCTTCGCCAATCTACCGGTTGCTCTTGCTCCAGGTATGGGGCTGAATGCCTTTTTCGCCTTTACCGTGGTTCTGGGCATGGGCTATTCATGGCAACTCGCCCTCACGGCTGTGTTTTTGGAAGGCATTCTATTCCTGATTTTGTCGTTTTTCAATGTACGCGAAGCCATTGTGAAGGCAATACCGGAAAACCTTAAAAAAGCCGTTTCCGTGGGTATTGGGCTTTTCGTCGCGCTCATCGGGCTCAAGAACGCGGGTATCGTCATTGGCAGTCAATCAACCATCATCAGCCTCGGTAACATCACGTCCGGAACGGCTTTACTCGCCATTATCGGTTTTCTTATCACCATCATTCTCTTTGCGAACAAAGTTCCCGGCGCCATACTCATCGGTATCATCGTTACCACTATTATCGGTATTCCGCTCAAGATAACGTCCATCAACAGTGGTTTCTCGCCTATCAGTATGCCTGACGCGCCCTTGTTCTGGAAATTTGACTTTTCCGACATATTCAGCTTCAAGTTCTTTACGGTGTTCTTTACCTTCCTTTTTGTGGATATATTCGACACAGTGGGAACTCTGGTGGGCGTTGCAACGAAGGCAGGACTCATCAAGAAAAACGGTGAGATTCACAATGTGAAGCAGGCTCTCGTAGCAGATGCTGTAGGCACGGTCGCAGGCGCTATGCTTGGCACGTCAACGGTCACCAGCTACGTGGAAAGCACAGCCGGAGTCGCGGCAGGTGGACGTACCGGACTCGCCTCGGTTGCAACAGGACTTCTCTTCCTCCTTGCCCTGTTCTTCTCGCCTATTTTTCTTTTAATACCCAGTGCGGCAACGGCACCCGCTCTCATATTCGTGGGCTTCCTAATGATGCAGTCCGTCACCACCATAGACTTCGGGGACCCCGCAGAAGGCATACCGGCGTTTCTCGCCATTATCATGATGCCCTTTGCCTATAGTATATCAGAAGGTATCGTTTATGGTCTCTTGTCT
The DNA here is from genome assembly GCA_031258305.1 of Treponema sp. Taxonomy (GTDB): domain Bacteria; phylum Spirochaetota; class Spirochaetia; order Treponematales; family Breznakiellaceae; genus JAIRKH01. The sequence goes on from JAIRNA010000127.1 coordinate 8,395, forward strand.
TATGTCATTCTCAAAGCCTGTACCGGTAAATTCAAGGACATTACCATCGTTACATGGATTCTGTTCGTCATCTTCGCTCTGAGATTCTTTATGTAATAAAGAGGGCGAAACGTAAAAATAGTATTATAGTATTCTGAAAAGTATGATAACCTTGAAGAAAATTTAACCGCGAAAGCGAAAAAGGATGGATGACTTCTACCGCCTTCGCGGTTTTAAATCAGACTTATGGAAAAAGGATTCAATACCGACTAATTTTCTAGTATCGTAATTTCAACACGCCTGTTTTTTATCCTGCTTGATTCTGTGTTGTTGTCGGCGATGGGTTTTGTGCCGCCGTAGCCCCGCGTTACAACCCGCTCCGGAGTGCGCACGTCATGCTCAATCAGGTAATCGGCAACTGCGCCCGCTCTTTCCTCAGAGAGTTGCATCATACTCGCTTCGCTCCCCGAATATGCCGTATGTCCTTCCACGAGAATATCTCTATCCTGAAACTTCTTGAGAATCGCACTGATCTTATCGAGTTTCTCTCGTTCTGCGGGCAGAAGTTCCGCAGAATCCGGCTTGAATTGGATGTTTTCAAGGCTGATAGAGATACCTTCGTCTACGACTTTCACATAGGTGTCTTTTATGCCTAAATCTTCGATGTCGCGGTTAATTTGTTCTAAGACGTCCTGTTTGTTCATAGACTCGGATTCTAGCACTTCAGCCTCTGCGGTTCCGCGGTACTCGAAGACTCTGCCATCGGAAAGCTCAAAAATCAGGCGAAAATTCTCGGTGTAAGCTTCCGGTCTGCCCGATTCGGCATCCCAGTAGACAATTTGGTCAGATGCACCTGTGATACAAATAGGGTAGACATTACCGGGAACCGCCGAAGGCTCGGCGAAGATACGGTAAGATACAGAAAACGCCGGATACCGATTGCCTTTCCATTCTTTTTCACCCAAAAACGTGTAATTCGCGGTGAATGGAATACGATAAGGCTCCTCTATGCCGAAACCAGTGCGAAAATCGTGCATCTCATGCCCTGCAGCGCTCCAAATATCGCCCTCTTGTAGTTCCCGGTCTGGAAAAACAGGCACATCTCTCACAACCGGCATAAAGTATCGCTTGTCTATGGTCATATACCCGAATTTGTCCTGCTCAAATACGGATTCGTAGTCTTTATCCCACTGAAAACCGCCGCGTCCCGCACCTACAAACACGGCTTTTTCTCCAGTTTGGAAAATTGCCTTGTTCACGGCTGTCTTATCATTTACTTCGGTGATTTCTATAGCAATACGATTGACTATCTCCGAAGTATGACTCAATTGCCTATCGATATAAACGTCCTCATGGATAGTCGAAAGGATACGGTATTTCGCCCCCGGCGCCTGCTTATAGACAAAACGTTCAGCACTCACCGGCAACAGAAAAATGGAGAATATGAAAAAAAACACAAAAATATTCAATTTCATAACTATAGTATAACGCACTTTTTAAGAAAAACAAACCGTTATACGGAAAATAAACTAATTCATTCAATTCTATCTGTAACGTAGTAACCGCGATTCCAAATTCTACAAATTCAAAACCTTACGTGCAAGTTCACGACCTCTTTCTTCCAGAAGGGATAAATCCGCTTCCACGGGGAATCCCGCCCATTCATAGCTTTCGAGACTATTCCATTTGAGCGGTATAATTGCGGCTTCGTATTCTTTTTTCGCGCCGCCTACCCAGCCGAAAGAACCGATACGCAGAACGGTCTTGTTGAATATGTGCTTACGCCGGAATAGGTCGATGACGTATGCCATCGGTGGAAACATAGCGTACTCGTAGGTCGGCATAGCAATCACTAATCCTGCGTTTTTATAAGCGTCCGCGAGAACATAGGAGATATCTTCGTCCGGTACACGGTGAATAGCGTAGGGAACACCTTCCTGCTCGATACCTCGAATCACAGCGTCAAGCCCTGCTTTCGTATTGCCGTACATAGAACCCCATACAACAGTTATTCTCTTTTCGCCTGCTTTGGCGTACGAGGCGTATTTGGCATAGCGGTCGATGATAACTCGCGGATTCTTCCGCCAAACAATTCCATGACTCGGCGCGACACATTTTATATCGAGCGGTTTGAGTTTTTCAAGCGCTTTCTCCACGAACAGTGAAAAGGAGGAGATGATGTTCGCGTAATAACGAAGACTCTCCGTTTCAAAAGCGGCATGTTCGGCTTCGGTAAACTCGTCGTCGAAGACTCTACCATTGAGCTTCCCAAATGATCCGAAAGCATCGCAGGAGAACAGTATGCCAGATGCCGCATCCCATGTAATCATGGTTTCGGGCCAATGGACGTTAGGCGTTTCAAAGAAGCTGAGGATATGGTTCCCGCCCAAATCTAATGTGTCGCCGTCTTTCACGGCACGAACGCCTTCGCTTATGCTGTAAAAAGACTTCAGTAAATTGATGCCTTTTGCCGTGGAGATAATTTCACATTTCGGATTTTCACGGCGAAACTCCCGTAGGAAACCTGTATGATCCGGTTCGAGGTGATTTAAGATGAGGAAATCTATACTTTTCAAGGAAAGCCCACTGGAAGTCAAAGCGGAGATAATCTGCTTCGACGCATCCGCCCAATCGCTTGTCAAGTCAATAAGAGCAGTTTTTTCGCCCTTGACCATGAAACAATTAAGCGAAACCCCGCTTTTTTTAATGGTCCATATCCCCTCAAAAAGTTCCGGGAAACCGTCTATATCAGCATAAAGGCAGAATACTGATTGAGAAATAGGAAAAAATTTCATATATATACCTACAAAATTCCCCACTATAAACTGGGGAAAACAAGCGAATTTTGCCGGGACAAGCCCGGCAAAATAGGAGATTTTAAATCGCGAATCTTAATGTTTTAAAACAGAAACAACGCGCTCCAAAACTTTTTTACGATCAAGGGGTTTGACAATATAACTCTTCGCGCCCAGTAGAAGGGATTTTTTTACCACATCTTCCTTTCCCAGGGCGCTCACCATGATTACCACAGCGTTTTTATCAAATTCTAGAATTTTCTCCAGGGCGGAAACGCCATCCATAACCGGCATAGTAATATCCATAGTGACTAAATCAATATTGGGGTACATTTCCTTATACCGTTCCAATCCTTGAGCGCCATCCACAGCTGTTCCGGCGACTTCAAAGCCTTCTGACGTAAAAATTTGACCCAACTGTTTTGCAATGAACATGGAATCATCAACCACGAGAACCCGGAATGGAGTCCCATCGTCTTTTATCCCTTCCGATCTTCTTTCATTCAAGGTGGGCACTTCTGTCTTTGCTATCATGCGGTACTCCTCTATTTAATTAAATAATTATACGTTAAAATTTATTATATGTCAAGTGCTTATTTTAGTAAAGTTGTTAAAATGCACTCTTTTTGTTTATCGGCTGCTTTTAGAGAAAAGGGATATTGCACTCTCCAACAACTTCAACTCCCCATTTCTTTTTTAATGCCCATACGCTTATGGTTACATATGGGCGTTCTTCTTTATTTCCAAATGCAACTCGTCGAGATGTTTTTGTTCCACGCGGCTAGGGCAATCGTCCATAGGACTAACGGCAAACGTATTCTTTGGGAAGGCGATGACTTCTTTTATGGACGACTCGCCTGCCATAAGCATAACAAGTCGGTCCAGCCCAGGAGCGATACCGCCGTGCGGGGGTGCGCCGTATTTGAAGGCATTCGTCAAAAAGCCGAATTTTTGCTCTGACTCATCCGCATTGATGCCCGCGATCGCGAACACTCGCTTTTGCAGGACTGGATCGTGGATACGAATGGATCCAGATGCTAATTCGCAGCCGTTCAGTACCAGGTCGTAGAGATCGCCGAGAACCGCGCCCGGGTCATTCTCCATTTTTTCTTTATCGTCAAGGAATTCCTCCTTTGGCGATGAAAATAAATGGTGCGCCGCTTCCCAGTGATTTTCCTCTTCGTTGAATTCAAAGAGGGGAAAGTCAACTATCCACACAAACTCGAATTTGCCTTTATCATACAGTCCTAAATCTTTGCCAAGCTTGCTTCGAATAGCGCCGAGGGCTGTGTTGGCGACCGCACACTTGGCGTCCGCTACTATCAGTACGAGGTCGCCGGGGGTCACGCCAAGCTCAGAGACGATTTCCGCGGTCTGCGGCGCGAAGAACTTCGATACGCCGCCTTCCATCGAGCCGTTCGCACCTACCTTGAACCAGGCAAGCCCTTTGGCTTTGTAAATTTTGGCGTGCGCCTCCAGTTCCTCTATCTGCTTGCGAGAGAATGTCGCGCCTTTAGGCACGACCAGAGCCTTCACACCCGCGCCTGCTATACGGATACCCTTCGAATCGGCTACACGTTGAGCATGACGCCCTTCCGCAAGAGCGTCCTTAAACGCCGAGAAATCGCTTTTTTCAACAAAAGGCGCAAAATTTTTCAGTTCCATTCCGAAACGGAGGTCGGGCTTATCAGTGCCAAATCGCTCTCGAGCTTCTTTCCACGTGAGTCGCGTAAATTTTTCGGGCAGTTGCACATTCAGGGTTTTCCTAAAGATGTATCCCATCAGCCCTTCGGTCAGCGTAAGCACGTCTTCTCTGTTGACAAACGACATTTCGATGTCAATCTGGGTGAATTCGGGCTGACGGTCTCCACGCGCATCCTCGTCTCGGTAACAGCGGGCGATTTGAAAGTATTTATCAAAGCCCGACACCATAAGGAGTTGTTTGTAGAGCTGGGGCGACTGGGGCAGAGCGTAAAACTTACCTGCATACAGACGGGACGGCACAAGATAATCACGTGCGCCTTCGGGTGTTGACTTGATGAACGTAGGGGTCTCGATTTCTAAAAAGCCTCGTGTGGTAAGCCACTCGCGGGACGCAAACGCGGTTTCACTCCGCAGTCGGATGCGCCGCGCCATGCCGTCTGACCGGAGGTCCAGATAGCGGTATTTGAGACGGAGATCTTCATTTGCATTAGTCTCTTCATCTATCTGAAATGGCAGAACTTCGCTACGGTTCAGAATGACGATCTTTTCTGCGTCTACCTCAATTTCGCCGGTAGGCATTTCCGGGTTGACCATATTTTCGGGTCGGACGCGAACGGTTCCCTGCACAGCGATGCAATATTCGTTCCGCAGTTCTACGGTTATTGCGGACAATCCAGCGCCCGCCACGATTTGGATTACACCGTCCCTGTCCCGCAGGTTGATGAATGATAAGCCGCCATGGTCCCGTTTACGGTGAACCCACCCGTTCAGCGTTACCGTTCTTCCGGCATCGACTTTCCGTAGCGCCCCGCACGTTATGGTGCGCTTATAATTTTCCATAGGTAGGGAGTATATAAAATATTAGATTTCTTGGCAAGGGGCGGATCCATATTTATATTGCGGCTATTGCCACAAATTTCATCCTTCCTTCCACATTAGATACGAGATTCGCTTGCTAAAAGCGATACATTTGCTTTCTCCAAAAATCAATTGCCCAGCGCGCTCGAAATGCCTGAGTGTTTTACACAGCGTCCCGCTTGATTTTCTTGGTAGTGGTTTCCTCCATACGCTCGGCAAGGATAGTCACCCGCGCGATTTTCTGGTAGGGCTGCAACCGCTGGTTTACCTCTGATACGAGGGCATTGACGCGAGCTTTCACTGTATCCGCCTGCACGTCTTTGAAAACTTCGGCGTTTGGAAACACAAGCGCTTCGATGCCTTCGGTCTTCATTTTCTTATCAAGCACGAAACCTCGCACCAAAATTTGTTCAATTTCCTCGAAAAGCTGAAACTCGTTCTCGATTTCTTCTGGGTAAACGTTTTTACCGCCCTCGGTAACAATCAGGTTCTTAGCGCGTCCAGTCAGGTAAAGATAATTTTCCTCGTCAAGGTAGCCCATGTCGCCGGTTTTGAGATAACCGTCTTCGGTAAAGGAAGCCTTTGTTTCTTCAGGCAACTCGAAATAGCCCTGCATCACCACGGGTCCCTTCACCACGATTTCGCCCGCGCCCCGTTCGTCTGGATCAAGCACCTTCATATCCACTTGAGGGAGAACCTTACCGACGCTCGTTTCCTTGTAATGCTCTACCGGGTTAAGCGTGATAATTGGGGAAGTTTCGGTAAGCCCGTAACCTTGGATAAAGTCAAGTCCAAGCTGGTTGTATTTACGGAAAACGCTTGGCGCGAGGGGACCGCCTCCACAGATACAGATACGCAGCGTCGTGAGGCTCGCCTTTTTCAGTACGAATCCGAACATCTTCTTACCCGGATTCACCTTGAATATTTTCTTGATGAGACCAGAAATCTCCATTAAGAACGAAATAACGGCGTACACTACCACGCCTTTTGCCTTCAAACCACGGAGGATGCCCGCAATCACCTTATTAAAGAGCATAGGCACACCCAAAAGCATGGTAATTTTCGCCTGTTTCAGGTCTTTCAAGATGACTTGTGTTACCATTTTTTTGCCGAAAACCAGTTCCGCCCCTGTGGAGATGGTTTCTATGAAGACCGCGAGCATAGTATAGGCGTGGTGAATGGGCAGGAGTGCGTAGAATACGTCTGTGGGATACAGTTCGAGGTATCCCTGGGCCAGAAAACAATCGGATGTGAGGTTTTGATGGGAGAGAATCACCCCTTTTGGCACACCGGTGGTGCCTGATGTGAAGAGAATCGCCGCAATATCGGTTTCCACAGCACGCTCGATATCCGCTTCTTCGCCGTCCAAATCGTAAATGTAGGCGCCTACGTTCTTTTTGAGGGAGATGACTTCTCTCAAGGCAATGCTTTCAGCGTTTTTGTTTTCGTCGTACCGCTTATATTTTTCCTCATCAACGAACAGAATCTTCGCTTTTGATGTCCGCAAGAGCAAGTCTGTTTCCTCATTTTTAAGCTGGTAATCAATGGGGACCACGATAGCGCCTGCGAAAAGCACGCCCAGATAGGCCACGGCCCATTCCGGCGAATTCTTGCCCGTAACGGCAATCGCGTCTCCTTTGCGAATACCCTTTCCGTGCAGGTACCGGGCGACCGCTTTTATCTTGGCCATGGCCTCTTGATAATTGAGACTAATGCGGTCAGGCTCGTATATGGTGAAGCATGGGCGTTCCCCGAAACGGCTCACCGTTATATCGAACAGTTCAGGCAGGGTGGGCCATAAACCATTAAACTTCTTCCCGCGGTATTCATCCAAGATTTTCCACGGTGTTCTCTCTATTACTTTTGACACGTTTCCTCCTATTATTATTTTGACGCTCAATTCGCAAAAAGGTTGCAAGAATTTTATTTTATCTATCAAAACAGGTGAGAGGGGCCGCGCTGTTACCTTGCCTTGGACCTTAGAGCCTTGACAAGAAGACATTGCTTATGTTAATCTACGATAAGTGTCTTTCCACAATGAGAAAAAAATGAAAAAAATCTATTCGCTGTTAATTCTTCCCGCCGTACTAGCCCTTTCTCCGCTTTCCGCTCAAGAGGGGACGGCCGCCGATGGTGAGGATGTTTCCGTAATGGAAGCTGAAACAGTGGAAGACGCCGAAACCGTAGGAGATGTGGAAGAAGCGATAGACGGGGAAGCCGAGCCTGTCAAAGAAACGGTCGAGGAAATGGACATCCGCACGTCAACTCTATGGGAACTCGCGCTCTGGTGCAGGTCTTTAGGGTTAAGCGAGGGCGGCGTCAAGGAAGAGTTGGCGAATAGACTCCGCGACTACTATCAAATCCCAAAACCTGATGGAAGCGAAAAACAGAGCGATCGCGTTATCACCATCGAGTCCGCCCAAAGCACCGAATATTTCAGCCTTGACGTGGTTGACGAGGATTATGCGCGGCTTATGGGCGGGGTTATCGTCAGTGTAAAAGACGGGGATGCAGTTCACCGCATCACGGCTGAGGAGATTCTCTACAACAGAACTCGTAATCTTATGAGCGCGTCAAACGGTGTATCTTACGAAAAGAAAGAAGGCGACACGACCGAAACGTTTCGTGGAGACTCAATCACCGTGAATCTGGACAATTGGTCCAGTGTCTTTGTCAATGGGCAGTCAGAAAAAGCTATAGAGAGCTCCGGCGTATCTTACCGTTTCGAAGGAACGGTCATATCGCTTGACACGGAGAAATCAACCGTTCTCAGCAAGTCAAGAGTCACCAATGCAAAAACCGAAGAGCCGTACTGGTCTCTGAACGCATCCAAGATGTGGCTTCTCTCTGGGGCCGATTGGGCTGTTGCAAACGCGGTTCTGAAGGTGGGCGAGATTCCAGTGCTGTACCTCCCGTTTCTCTACCTTCCTTCCGAAGAGATTGTATTTCATCCGGTTGTCGGGACGCGCTCACGCGAAGGCAGTTTTTTCCAAACAACCACCTATTTTCTGGGCGAACCGAAATCGGCGGTCTCGACTTCAGAAAGCTCCTTTACCAGTATGTTCGGGGACAGTGCGAACATGGAAAAGGAACGCAGGGGCTTGTTTTTGAGAAGCACGGGCAAGAAAAAAGCAACGACTGCGGAACAGACCCGTCTCTCCCTCCTCTTTGACGCGTACTCCAACTTGGGCGCATACCTTGGCGCCGAGTTTTCCCTCCCGCGTAAAGGCATGCTTGGCGCGCTCACCGTTTCCGCGGGCATCGGGTACACCCGCAACGTCTACAGCAGCGGGAGCGGTTATACCCCTTTTCAAAACGGCAAAGACGAATGGAACACCGAAAACTGGTTTTTATCAACAAAACTACCCTTCCGGTACCGATTCAAGACGACTGGGTCTCTTTCCGGCAAATACGGTTCTCTCAACTGGACGGTTCCCTTTTATTCGGACCCATACCTCGAGAACGACTTCATGCAGAGGTCTGAAGCTCTGGACTGGTCTAAAATACTGAAAGGCAATGCGGCGCAGGAGGAGGACACAACGACGACGGCTAGTTCCATCAGCTCGTACTCGTGGACCTTGAGCTCGGCTGTGAACCCGAAATTGCCGGCCTCTTTTTCGCCGTACCTTTCAACCCTGTCGCTTTCGAGTTTGAGCAGTACCCTTGCGTTTAACCGTAAAACCTTGTCAGGCATGAATTCCGCGTCTCCCAACCGCGAATTTTTTTATCCGGAGAAATGGACGATGTTTTCCATTTCCACATCGATAGCCGGAACGCCGCTTACCCTCGGCGGGACCTCCGCGTCTACGGCGGCAAGTCCTGCGGGTGAGGAGAAAGATTACCTTGAAGGCATAGGGACGCCGCGTTCTCCGTGGGGGGAATCAGAGACTGTATCCGAGTCCACGCTTGCAACCGAGCCGTCCGAAACTCTTGTTCCGCCGATTCTTACACAGAAGTTTACCCTGCCGGTCATAGGAAACCACAGATTCGTCATAGACTATCGGTGGACGCCCACGGCCGCGCAGGAGATGCAGTTTGACAAGTCACTATGGACGAAACCGGAAGACATTGATTGGACGGAGCAGACATCCATCCTCTCGACCGTTCATGGGGATGGAAGCGTTGGGTTCGCCTTGAGTCAGAGTCAAGGCTTTTACACCGCGAGCGCGCGGTTCTCCGAGACGAGCGCGTGGCAAGATTACATCTATATGAACGAAGAGGCCGTGGAATTCGACACAGAAGCGGAGAGAGACGCGGCGCATTTTCGCGCCTATCAGCAGACGCGGTTCTCATCAAATTACGAATCTTCCATAACCGTAAAGCCTTTTTCCCTGAGTCCCACGTGGGGGAATACCAGCCTCCAATACTCTCTCAAGGGCTTACTCTACAAGGACGAATACGACAACAAGAGCACGGCTGCGAGCCCAGAGCGTAAAATCACCTGGGGTGACTACTGGGACAAAACGAACACGAGCTCGCAATTTTCCGCGAACATCAATGCTTCCATTATGGATAAGGCTCAGACCATAACGCTCACGGGCGATTTGCCGCCGAAAGACGCTTCTCTATCGGCGACCAGTACCTTCAATATATGGCTCTTTTCGGTGAACGCGCGGGGGAAAATCTACGACCCTTTCGGATTTCAGGACTCGCGGAAAATAGATTCCACCACGAATAAGGAGCGGACATTTGACCCGCTCTATTTCACGGGAAATTTCAATCTTTCCGCGCCGGCAGGCACGTTTTTTGGCGGTGCAAAAGGCGCTACCTATTCAGCGCAGCAGTATATGGTTTACGACCCAGAACTCGATGAATGGACAAATCTCACTTCCACGATATCTCTGGGCAGTTTCAGAACCGTTTTTACGATGACCCGTTCAAAGGGGTACTATTTGGATGCCGGGTCCGGATGGATACAGTCAACAGACAAAGAGAAACTCAACCCCAACACGCTGACCGCGTCTTACAACCGCTCTCTCACCCCAAACAAACTGTGGAAGAATAGGCTTTCTTTTTCGGTAAATGCGTCTTCAAACCTAACTCTGGACTTACAGCGCTACACCTATTCTAAGTTTACTTTTTCCCTGCGTTTCTCCGTCACCATTGCGGATTTCATGGAATTGAGTTTTTCAACAAACTCAGAAAACAATGTTATCTATCGGTATCTCCAGGACCTGCCCATGTTCGACACGGGAATCAAGATAGCGGGTGAAAAGAACATCATCAAAGACTTATTCAATTCTTTTGACTTTGGAGACGAAGAGAAGCGCAAAAGTTCTGGTTTCAAACTCAAATCCTTTAGTCTGAATATCGTACACCATTTAGGCGACTGGGACGCCACGTTAAGCGTTGCGATGAGTCCGTATCTGGACAATAAAGTACGTCCGCCGGTCTATAAGTTCAACAATCAAATTTCTTTCCTCGTGCAATGGAAGCCCATAAGTGAAATTAAGACTGAAATGACCTATGACGAGAGCAAGACTGACAATAAGTGGCTGTTCAAATGAGGACCCTTTTATTCTGCAAACCGCCTGCGCCAAAAGGTCTGCCCCCTCAATTTCTCGTCAATTTGCCTTCTTCCCTTTTGTTCCCCTTGCATATTCCCGCATAACTGATTAAAATAAATACGATATGAACGTACATTCGTTTTCTTCATTAAAAAACAGCCCAGCGAAACCCAGTGCAAGCAACGGCTCTGGTACAGGCGCCTCTCTTCCTCAAAACCTTTTGCCCCCCCCCCCCGCATTATATTTTATTATATAGGGGACCCCGCCGAGGGACGCGGCTTGGACTCGGCTGTACTTAAATCGGACTCCACCGTACCTAAATCGGACTCCACTGTACTTAAATCGAACTCCGCCGTATGCGAACCCTGATTGCCGCCCCCGCGTAGCGGCAGACTGTTTTGGTGTCAGACACGCTCGGCAGGTGTCAGACACGCAGCCCTGAGAGCCACCCCCGTAACGGCAGACTGGTTCGATGTCAGACACGCGGCGCTGATTACCACCTGCGTAACGGCAGACGGTTCGGTGTCAGACACGCTGATAGCCACCCCCGTAACGGCAGACTGGTTCGGTGTCAGACACGCTGATAGCCGCCCGCGTAACGGCAGACTGGTTCGGTGTCAGACACGCTGATAGCCGCCCGCGTAACGACAGACTGGTTCGGTGTCAGACACGCAGCTCTGATAGCCGCCCGCGTAACGGCAGACGGTTTCTGGGTGTCAGACACGTAGCCCTGATAGCCGCCCGCGTAGCGACAGACGGTTCGGTGTCAGACACGCTGATAGCCGCCCGCGTAGCGGCAGGCTGGTTCGGTGCCAGACACGCAGCTCTGATAGCCGCCCGCGTAGCGGCAGACTGGTTCGGGGGTGTCAGACACGCTGATAGCCGCCCGCGTAGCGGCAGACGGTTCGGTGTCAGACACGCAGCCCTGATAGCCGCCCGCGCCAAAAGGTCCGCCACCTCAATTTCTCGTCAATTTGCCCTTGCATATTCCAGCATAACTGATTAAAATGGCTATGATATGAACGTAAATCCGTTAAGAAACAGTATTCTCCAAAAACCTTTTGCCCCCCCCCCCCCCGCATTATATTTTATTATATAGGGGACCCGCCGAGGGACGCGGCTCGAACTCGGCCGTACCTAAATCGGACTCCACCGTACTTAAATCGGACTCGGCCGTACCTAAATCGAACTCGGCCGTACCTAAATCGGACTCGGCCGTACCTAAATCAGACTCCACCGTACCTAAATCGAACTCGGCCGTACCTAAATCGAACTCCACCGTACTTAAATCGGACTCGGCCGTATGCGAACCCTGTTTGCTGCGTCCGCAACGGCAGGCTGTTTCGGTGTCAGACACGCTCGGCAGGTGTCGACACGCAATACAACTTTTTGGCAAATACAGGCGTATGCCCTATTTGAAATAATTTTTTTGGAGGTTTTTATGAGAGATTGGTATCCCCCTTCACGGGACGGACAAATCCATCTGGTCGAAGCATGGCTCCTGGTGTTCGCGGTCAAAGCCGCGCTCTGGGGCATCCCCCAGACTATCATCACGAGTCTGACCGCGGCGCTCACCGCCGCGAAGGAAAAACTCGCGGTCGTCAAGAGCGGCGAGCGCACCGCGGCCAGCGTCGTGGAATGTAACGAGGTCTTCAAGGAACTGGAGACAGAGGCGCGTTTCCTCAAGCGGCATTACTTGCTCCTGCCGCCCCTGACCTTGGCAGACCTGCCCGCGCTGCTCCTGCCCCTGCCGGA
>JAIRNA010000016.1 GCA_031258305.1 Treponema sp.
ACTCTATCTTCCCCGTAAATGATTGCAAATTGATTGAGGGCAGCGCCCCAATCCCGTATCGGCATTGTCCACTTTCTTGCAATGTTTTTCAAGCCCATAAAAATCAACTTCACCGCGGCTTCGTCATTCGGAAACGACTGGCGGTGTTTAATGATTTTTTGTATCGTGAAATTGACCGACTCAATGGCGTTGGTCGTATAGACCGCCTTCCTGATGTCGGGGGAGAACTTGAAAAACGGGATGACCTCGTTCCACCGGTTCCGCCATGACTTTGCAATCATCGGGTATTTCCGGTCCCAGACTGCGGCGAACTCCTCCAGCGCCTCGGCTGCAAGGTCCGCCGAAGGGGCAAGGTAAATGGCTTTCAAGCCGGCGATGACCGCCTTGCGGTCTTTGTACGGGACGAACCTTACCGAGCTGCGAACCATGTGGACCATGCACAATTGTACTTCGGTTTTGGGAAATACGGCGGCAATAGCCTCGGGAAATCCGGTGAGCCCGTCGACAGCCGCCAAGAGAATATCCTGTACACCCCGGTTTTTCAGCTCGTTCATGATGCCCATCCAGAACTTCGCTCCCTCGTTTTGTTCAATCCACAGCCCCAAAAGCTCTTTTTGACCGTCTACCCGTATCGCCAACGCCAAATACACCGATTTCTTGACTACCATGCCCCCGTCCCGAATGTTGACTCGCAGGGCATCCAGGAACAATACCGGATAAAGCGGTTCCAGGGCCCGGCCCCGCCACTCGGCCGCCAGTTCTTTTACCTCATCCGTTACCCGGCTGATTAACTCAGGTGACACATCAACCGCATAGATGTCTTTCAGGTGGTCCTGGATTTGCCGGGTCGTCAATCCGAGGGCATACATCGACAGGATTTTGTCGTCAAATCCGCGGAACTCTTTCTGGTGTTTGGGAACTATCTGCGGTTCAAAGACGCCTTCACGGTCACGGGGAACGGCAATTTCCATCGGGCCGTGGTCGGTCCTCAGTTCCTTACTCGTCTTCCCGTTTCGGCGGTTGGTGGTTGGCTTGGCGGCCTGGTCATGTTTTTCATACCCAAGTTGCTCGGTTAATTCAGCCTCCATGGTACGTTCTACCAACGCCTTGGTAAGCTGCTTCATTATCCCTTCAGGACCGTAAAAGTCCTCCGGGCCGTGGTAGTCCTTGAGAATCTCATCCAGGACTTCGTTTGTAAAGGCCATACTTGCTCCTTCGTTTAGTATAGCCGTTTACACATTTTTTGTTACATGTTCTCACGGAGATTGGAATTATTCTATTTCCCCTAATCTTTAAATGTGTCATGTTATTCTTGCGCAGTGCCTAATGTCTGAATTTTTCTATCTGTATATTTGGAATAAATTTATAATGTTTATCATTTCCCGTTAATATTGTTTCTTGATTTTCCAATGCCGTTGACGCGATTGCGGAAAGCAGAGAGGAGCGGACACACGCGGCAAGCGGCTAGAGCAAACGGTTACATGAGCGATAGGAGAGTCTGAGAGATACATAATTTAATCAATGCCCTTGACAAATTCAGCGTTATGAGAGATACTTTAAATAACAGAGAGGTAAAGTGAAAAACAGTGAGAAATCAGGTGAAAGGCTGGGGCGTTGGGTAACGTTCTTGACGCTTCTCGTTTTGTCGTTTGCGGCGCCGTTACGGGGCATGGATTGGCCGTCTAATGAGGCGTGGATGGCGAGCAACTTCGGGACAAACGACGGCGGAAACCCGGTTATAGGAACCATATGGACGGGGCAGGGAGTTGTGCGTTCCGCGGAAACAGGCGAGTTGCTCTTTGACCGGAATGTAAACAACGCCGACCGTTTGCCCTCCCCTTTAGGCGCATGGATCGCCCTCGACCATGGAGACGGTCTCATAAGCATATACGCCCGACTCGATGAAAATAAGGACTTATCTCTGCCGGTCACTGTTGAGAAAGGCATGGTCATCGGCGGTACCGGAGACTCTGGATGGTCAAATCAGAGCGGCTTTTATTTCTTGCTCTTTGACAGAAAAGAACGTCGTTACGTGAATCCGGCGATGATTATACAGCCTATTCCAGACGTAAAGCCTCCAGTAATTCAGTCGGTCATACTGAAGGATTCGGCGGGGATGACGATTGACCTTACGCAAAAAGACAAGAACTCGACTGTGATAAAATCCATAAACCAGGGAACATATACGGTGTTTGCCGCGGTTTTTGACGGAGTCGACGCCGGTGAAAATATGCTTGCCCCATTCAAGCTCATCTGTTCATTAAACGGTTTGGAAGTGGGAGCGATTACGTTTGAGACGTTCTTCTCTCGGAACGGAGTCCTTATGGTCTACCGAAACGGCCCGGTACCTGTACGGACGGTTTACGCGGAGATCCCGTATTTGGATCTAGGTGTAGCGTCTTTTGTCCGCGGGCAGACCGCCCTTGAAATCATCGCTCAAGACATAAACGAAAATTCCCAGAGCGCGGTATTCAGGATCAACGTGGAATAGTCCTATACGGTGTATGCGAGGAGACAATGAAAAGTGATTTGAAGAGGAAAGATGCCAGTCTTGTTTTTCTAATACTCATCGTATTGCTTGTCGCCGGCTCCGGTACCGCCGCAGTGTTGATGATGAATTACGATTCTATCGAGGAAGCCATCCTCTTAGATAAGGTGATTAACACACTTTTCATTATTGAAGGACGATCGGGCAAACCTCTTTGTTCATTCGTGCTGATGTACTACCCGGCGACCGAGAGAGCCGCTATTTTCGATATACCGGGAGAGACGGGACTCATCTTAAAATTAAAAGACGTTAATCGTGTGGACCGAATAGACACAGTTTATCAACCACAGAAGATAACGGCGTATCAAAACGAAGTCGCCTCTCTTTTGGGGATTGAAATCAAATTTTCTGTAGTTTTTGACATTGATAGGCTGGCAAAGACCATTGATTTACTTGAAGGCGTGGAACTCTTTATCCCCATATCGGTTGAGATGTTCGACAGCGACCCGCCGGTGCTTTTCTCTTCAGGAGTGTCCACACTAGATGGGGATAAAGCCGTCTCCTACATTACCTATGAACTTGAGGACGAGGATGCGTATTCCGTGAAATTACGTAGACAACGTTTCTTCTACGCCTTCATCAAGCGGCTTGAAGAGCAAAATGAAATGCTCAAGCAGAAAACAGTCGCTAAATTCTATCAGTCTTTTTTGAGAGTCAGTATGAAGGAAAAAGAGCGGGTACGGCTTTTCGATGAGTATGCAAAAATCAACATAGACAGGGTGAATATTCAGACCGTAACAGGCATAACCCGTGAAGTTTCGGGGCAGATACTGTTACTTCCCGCGTACAACGGTAGTCTTATCAAAGACATTGTGCATCAGACCTTGGGAACATTGACACAGCAGACCGAGAATTCAAACAGGCGGGTATGGACTGCGGAGGTGCTGAACGGCACTTCGACAAACGGACTTGCCGGCAGAACCGCGGAGCTTCTCAAAAATTTTGGGTACGATGTCATCTCGGTGGGCAATGCCCCGAGTGAGTACGATAAGACGGTCATCATAAACAGAACAGGCATGGAAGAGACGGCGCGGAATTTCGGCGAAGTAATACGGTGCGACAACTTTCGGGAAGAGTCACTCGAAATGGTTGAAGAGGATGCTCAAAATTTGAACTACCGGGCTGATTTTATCTTAATTATCGGAAGGGATTTTAATGGACGATATGTTACTGGTGGATAGAGCTAACGCCATTGGACGTTTGCTTACAGAACACAAGGCGGACGATGTGATTGTTCTCGACATAAGGTCTCAGAACGCGTTCACGGATTTTTTTGTTATCGGGACCGCATCAAGCGGTACGCATGCGGAGGCACTGGAGCGCGTCGTCCGTGACTTCGCCCGTGAAAACGGGCTTGACGTTGCACTCAAGACACGTCCGCGTGGCTTCGGACAATCTATCTCGCCCGAAGAATGGCGGCTTGTTGACTTGGGAGACATCGTTGTGCACATCATGTCCGAAACAGCCCGCTCGTTTTATGAACTAGAACGGCTGTGGAGCTAAAATGGTTAAATAAGCCTTCTGTCCCAGTGGTTAAAAAAGAGAAGTGAATAAATGGAAAAATTAACGTTTCAATCGAAAGAAGAATATGTGTGCCCCGTGTGTGACACGGTTTTTTACCGTGAAGAATTGCTATCCGGCGGGGGCAGACTCATCGCTGGTCAGTTGACCGATGAACTCCATCGACTCTATCAGCCTTCAGCCAAATATGGGGACGTATATCCACTGGTGTATCAGGCGACCGTATGTCCCCAGTGTTGGTTTGCCTCAATGGACAAAGATTTTAACCTTCTCCCCAAAAACGCCTGCTTTGCTGTGAGTGAAGATGAGGATGATAGAAAAGATGCAGTGAGTCTCATCTTTCCCAACGTGAATTTTTATGAAAACCGCGATCTCATCTCCGGTGCGGCGTCTTATTATTTGGTTCTGAGGTGTTACGATTTCTACGGACCGAAATTTGCTCCCACCATAAAACAAGGAATCGCCTCTCTGCGGGCCGCGTGGTTGTTTGAGGAATTGCACCAGAAACAGCCGGGCAAAAATTACGATTGGCTCGCCACGCTTTTCAAAAAAAAGGCGCAGTTCTTCTACGACAAGGCGGTCGCATACGAGCAATCCGGTGAAGAAAGTCTCTCCATAGCGCGGAACCTTGGTCCCGACACGGACAAAAACTACGGATATGAAGGGGTGCTTTACCTTTCGGGTATTCTCAAGATGAAATACGGGTGTGCAGGTTCCAGCGAACAGCGGAACGAGTCCCTCGAAGCGACCAAGCGTACCATTGCTAAGATGTTCGGTTTGGGAAAATCATCCAAGAACAAACCTGGTCCGCTTTTGGAACTTGCCAAAGCGCTTTACGAAAAAATCGGACGGGAACTGAACGAGACCGATGATTGAGCGGAACATCAAGATCCTCATCGCGTACGATGGCACAAATTTTTGCGGATGGCAAAAACAGGACAAAGGACGGACTATTCAGGAATGTATAGGGACTGCACTTGAGAAACTGCATAAGCATCCTGTGCGGCTCACCGGCGCAGGGAGAACGGACTCAGGCGTTCATGCAAACGGACAGGTTGCGAATTTCTACACCGACATTCAAACCATTCCCCCAGAGCGTTTCGCGCCCGCGCTCAACAGCATTCTTCCCCAAGACATCCGTATTCTCTCTGCCGAAGAGACGACGAGTGACTTCCATGCGCGGTTTGACGCGCGCTCCCGTACCTATCAATACCGTATCATAGCGGGACGCCCCGCTCTCCCCCACGAGCGCCTCTATCATCTCTGTATGAGAAGGCATCCTTCGGTAGTACGGCTCAACGCCTTTACCCGTCTCCTCCATGGGGAAATGGACTGCTCGACCTTCGCAAGCCCGAAGGATCAAAGCGAGTCGCGTTATCGGTATATTCATAATGCGGTTTTTTTTGTCCAAAACGACAGCCTCGTGTTTGAGATAACGGCAAACGCCTTTTTGTGGAAAATGGTTCGTTCTATCGTGGGAACCTTGCTCTTTTACGAGGAAAAAGGTGCGCTGCCTGTGGAATTTGCCGCTGTTGTCAACAGCTTTGACCACGCCAAGGCCGGCCCGACCGCGCCCGCCCACGGACTTTTCCTACAGAAAGTTGATTATCCACCGAAAAAGTAGCTTGGTATTTCAACTAATATCATGCCCCCAGGCACACGCCAACGGCAAGCGCCGTGTCGAGCATATAGTGGTCAAGCGGAACCGTTTTTGTCTTTCCGGCGGGAATACTTAAATCCACTGATGTTATGCGGTCGTTTGCAAGACAAACCATACGATTGTATTTCCCGCGAGCCAGAATGTCGGCCGCGGCGGTGCCGAGACTAGTGGCAAGCACCCTATCGGATGCGCTTGGGATGCCGCCGCGCTGAACATACCCCAAAACCGTAGGTCGGGTTTCCATATTGGTTTCATCCTTGATTTCACGTGCAATACGGTAACCCATGGATACATTTTCGCGTCGCCGTTTACGCTCTTTCTTGTCCATTGACGCCTCTTCGAGAGACATTACACCTTCCGCGACAACGACGATAGAAAAGCCCTTGCCTTCCAGAAGACGTTTCTTGAGGTGTTCGCCGATTACCCTGATGTCGTAGGGGATTTCGGGAATGAGGATGATATCGCCGCCGCCTGCGATCCCAGCGTAGAGGGCGAGCCAGCCAGCCTTGTGTCCCATAAGCTCGATGATCATGACGCGATTATGGCTCTGCGCCGTGGTGTGGAGTCGGTCTATGGCTTCGGTTGCAATGGAAAGCGCCGAATGGAAACCGAAAGCGCGTTCCGTGCCTTGAATATCATTGTCGATGGTCTTCGGCAAACCGATTACGTTGAGACCTTCTTGGGCTAATTTATAAGCCGTAGAATGAGTACCATTACCGCCCAGAACCACGAGGCAATCGAGTCTCAATTCGCGGTAATTTTCTTTTATAGTCGAGACCTTTTCGCCAGCTATGTCGTAGTCTGTGCCTTCGGACTTGAATGGTTTCTCGCGGCTTGAGCCCAGAATAGTGCCGCCTCGCGTCAGTATACCCCAGAAATCTTCACGTCTCAAGTCTCGGTAGTTACCGTCTATGAGGCCGCGGTATCCATTTGCAAAGCCCACGCCGGTCATGCCGTATTTGTCGTAAGCCGCGCGGCACACGCCACGTATCGCCGCGTTGAGCCCAGGACAGTCCCCGCCCGATGTCAGTATGCCGAATCTTTTCGTTAAGGATGCCACTGTGATTCCTTCTATTTTACGCTTTCCAAAAGCTTTAAGGAGAAGCTCATAGACATAAAAAAGGAGTGGAAACAAACTTATTTTTCGCAATTATCAGTAATAACATTCCACCCCTTCCCTGTGCATCTTTAAATCACCGTTCCGGGATAAAGCACGGCGTTTTTGGGGATGACGATAACGCCGTCGATGATATAGTAATTGCCGTATCCGCCGTCATTGCGGGGGATGTTGTCAATACCGATACGGCAGTTTTCCCCTATAGCCGCGTTCTTGTCAATTATCGCGCCTTTGATAATCGCACCTTTGCCTATACCGATGTTCGGGATATGGCGTTCAGCATTGCTCTTTTTAGATACTTCGGACTCGTAGTAGTCAGAACCCATGCACACCACCCCGTTGAGGCTCGCGCCATTCTCAATGATGGTTCTAATACCGATGATGGAATTGGTGATAGAGGCGTTGGTGATGATACAACCTTCCGCAGCGATGGATTGGTTCACCGTACTGAAGTTCATCTTTGACGGCGGAAGATTACGACGGTGCGTATAGATGGGATGCCCTTCATCATAGATGTCGAAACGCGGCTTGAGCGCGGTAAGCTCGATGTTTGCTTCATAGAAGTTCTTTATGGTTCCGATGTCCTCCCAATAGCCGTTGAACAAGTAAGCGTTTACCTTGAGATTACCTATGGCATGAGGGATGATTTCCTTGCCGAAGTCCGTCATTTCATTATCCAGGCAGTCTTCCATCGCCTGAGCGTTAAAGATATAGATGCCCATGGAGGCAAGATAGGCGTCTTTCTTGTCGCCCGTAAGTTCTTTAGGCGCTCTAAAAGTGGAGACATCCTTTGTGGGACCAGGTTTCTCCAAGAATTCGGTGATGACATTGCTACTGTCGGCTTTGAGGATACCGAGCTGGCTGGCATCTTCCCTACTTACTGCGGTGCAGGCTATACTAATAGCCGCGCCGGACTCCTTGTGTTTTTTCAGGAAATCCTGTAAATCCATACGGTAGAGTTGGTCGCCCGACAGGATAAGATAATATTCGGGATGTTGAGGGCGGAAATGCTGGAAATTCTTTCGTACCGCGTCGGCGGTTCCCTCATACCAATCCGTATGATCAGGCGTCTGCTCGGCCGCGAGAATCTCCGCGAAACCCTTTGAGAATGAATCAAAGGTATACGTTTTCGCAATATGTAGATGAAGACTCGCCGAATTGAATTGAGTGAGAATGTATATTTGCCGCAGATTGGCGTTTATACAATTTGATATGGGAATATCAACTATTCTGAATTTGCCTCCAAATGGGACAGCAGGTTTTGACCTGTCCTTGGTAAGTGGGTAAAGGCGGGATCCCTTGCCTCCGCCTAAAACGATTGATAAGACTTCTGACATAATTATCCTCCGCTTGAATGTGCGTTTACGCTTTATGCCCATTATACGCACTTTGATGTTAAGATATTATAAATGAAAAGTGTTATTTTGTCGATATGGTTTTTTATTTTAGTCGTAAATTAATCCTTCTTTCGTTAAGAAAATTGACTTGACATTCCAAAGGGAACAGGTATAATAAAAAATTATACAAAAAGGAGTACTATATGAAAAAGTATTTGTTTATTGTGCTACTGGCGCTGGGTATTATCCTCACGGCTTGGGTGGCGACGATAGAGTCTAGCCATACCATAAGCAATGTAACGGCGTTTGCCAATGCAATCGCGGCCATCAATAGCGATACTATAGGCGGGACGTATACTATTACATTGACTGAGAGTTTTACAAGTGATCCGATCGTCTTTACGTCCAATGCCGAGAAAACCATCGTCCTGAAAGGAGACGAATTTAGGCGTACCATTTGGAATAAAGGAGGAGTCGTGCTTTTTACCATACCAAAAGGTATAACCCTGGTGCTTGATAACAACATTACCCTGAACGGCGCTCATAAGGCATCGAGTCTTGTATCTGTAAAGGGCGGGACGCTTACTATGAAAGATGGCTCAATAGTATGCGACGCTCAATATAGCGGCGTGATTGTTAACGGTTATGGAACTTTCCTCATGGTAGGCGGAACCATAAGCGGTAATACAGCAGATTCCAATGGTGGGGGCGTGAGTGTTGGTAGAGGTAGTTTCACTATGACTGGCGGAACCATAAGTAGTAATACGGCCGCCTCCTTGGGTGGGGGTGTGTATGTCAATGAGGGAATCTTCACTATGGCAGGCGGAACCATAAGCGACAATACGGCAGATTCCAATGGTGGGGGCGTGAATGTCGATAGAGGTAGCTTCACTATGACTGGCGGAACCATAAGTGGCAATACGGCCGGAGTCAGCGGCGGCGGTGTACTTGTCTTCGAGGGAAGGTTTCTCAAAAAAGGCGGAGGAACCATTGACGTTACCAATTCGGCAAGGTCTGCGGAAGTGGTGTATGCGGACAAGAACAAGCGTCGTTACTCTGAGGCGGGTCCGACTGTCAACCTCGACAGTAGAATATCTGGCAGGAGCGGCGGCTGGGAATAGAAGCGGCGTGAAGCTCGCTGACCGCGCTTTTATAGCTTTTACAACGGTAAACGCGATGATATGCGCTCTCCGTTAATTTTATAGAAGGAGTACTATATGACGAAAAGAACAAGCGCCTTATTAATTATGGCGCTGTCGATTGGAACCACGGTTTATAGCCAAAGCACGGGGTTTACGGATCTTCCTTTTGGAGGGACGGATATGGAGAAAGCCATGATATTATCCGACATGGCGCTGATGAAACTGGATAAGCTCATTCCTATGCGCTTCGCCAACGCTCTAGACGGGAAGCCCATACCTGGGGCAACAGTGGACATACCGGGGATTGGCGTTTTTGTTACGGATAATCGGGGAATCATCTCCTTCCCACAACAGGCGGACGGTAGTTTCACCATGGTTTTTAGCAAAACAGGCTTTATCACTACCTCCATTCCCTTTAAGATTCAGCTTTCCACGGTGATTAACAACTGGTATTCCATTTCCCCCGGTCTCGAGGGAGATTTTCGGTTCGTGCTGGATTGGGGGGAAAAGCCCAGGGACTTGGACATCCACCTTGAGAAACAAAACGGCTATCATATTTCGTATCGGAATATGCGTTCTACGGCAGACGGGAGTGCAAAACTGGATAGAGATGATATCAACGGGTATGGGCCGGAAACCATCACGGTTGCCCGTGCTGAAGCGAGCGGGATTTATCGTCTCTATGTGATAGACTTCACTAACCGCGCGGACCCTAACTCCCCTGCCCTCTCCCGTTCTGGGGCAACCATACGGGTCTATAGCAATAATCGGCTCCTCGACACTTTTACAGCGCCTTCCGAGGGCATTGGGTATCGGTGGAACGTATGCGACATCTTGCAGAACCGACTAGCGCCCGTAGGAACCATAGGGCGCTAGGGAATGACCCAGTACCGCGCCTTCGCCCTGGTACCAGATCGCGCCGTGAATAAATAAAACCCTCTCTGCCGTGAGGCAGAGAGGGATCTCGTAATGAGCGGACTTTGTTTTACTTTTTCTACTTAGAAAGCCCTAACCGGTCTGACGCGGAAGTACTGGAAGTGTTTTTCCGCTGTTGTTGAACCGCCATTGGTAAAATTGACGGCGTAAGCGGTACTGCCGTCGTACCCCGTAGAAGACCAATACGACTCATCTTGGAAACCGCCGCTACTGGCGTTTTCCAGGGCGGTATACATTGCGCTAAGTTCGCCCAAGCTGGGCAAGAACCAGTCGTCATAGGTGTCAACGGTGTATGTATCAACGGCTTTTGCCGCGCCGTTCTCGAATTGCGTATAGTTAGCGGATCCCTCGTTATCTAGTACCGCTTGAAGCATATTCAATGTATTCTGCCTTCCAGTACCTATGTTTTGAGATGTACTGACAGTATAGTATTGCTGATCTTCCCCCTGCGCATAAGGCAAAGACATCCAGTCCATCACGTAACTGTCACCCTCGGAAGTATAAGAAGACAGAACGTCCTCTGGAGCGGCTTCGAGGTATTTCCAGCCTTGGGAAGCAGTATCAGCGGTATTTGCTACATAGAAGATCAAGCCGCCTGCGGGACCGGTATCACCAACAGCATAAGCGGAAGCAGGAGTACCAATGTCAGCCGTTACCGTTGTGTCGTAATTCGGCATGGTAAAGCTATAGGTTACGTTGTTGCTACTGATAGCGTACACCGTCGCGGAAGTGGTGTTAAATAGGTCGCTAGTCGGGGCGTACCTCAGTCCCGTTACATAGTTGCTGCCGTCTGGGGTTACCGTTACCCGAACCGTAGCGCCTGCCTGCACGTACCCATTACTGGGGGTTGGCGAGGTACTTGTTATTGCTCCTCCAGTTGTAGCCGCAGTCGTAAGCTTACGGCTCGTAAACTCAGGCGTTAGTACCGTGTTGTAATCAGGCATGGTAAAGGTATAGGTTTTGCTGTTGTTAGCGCCGTCAGAAGCCCAGTTCGCGGAACCGCCGTTTTCCGCATTGCCAACTTCGGCGTACTTCAGCCCTGATACCTGGTTGCCGGTGTCCGGGGTTACCGTTACCTGCACCGTAGCACCTATCGGCACCGAACCGCCGCTTGTTACGGCGGTTGCATTAGCCGTAACCGCGATACTTCCGCTCCCTGGCGGCTGCGTGAAACTGAGAGTAGGATTCTCGGAAATAACAGCCGTTATCGTTGTATTGTAATCCGGCATGGTAAAGGTATAGATTGCGCTGTTGTCAG
>JAIRNA010000057.1 GCA_031258305.1 Treponema sp.
AGACAGGGATGCTTTGTTTATCGATTTTGAAAAAGCTGTACTGGAAAAACGCATAAAGACACTGTTTTGCGGCGCGTATGATGATACCTTCAAGAAAAATTATAATATCTATGACAGCGACAGTTATAAATTGACAAAAGTTATTGCGGGGAAGAAATATAATCATGATAATATAAAGGATATACAATACCGCCCGTTTGATAACAGGTATATATATTATGAAAGAGGTATTACAAGCAGGCCGGCCTATGAAGTAGTTAAACATTTTCTTGCCGGTGAGAATATCGCGTTTGTTCTATTAAGAAATATGCCGTCTTTTGAAAATTGGAGCGGCGTTTTTATTACTGCCAATATGGCGGAATTTGGAATTGGAGGCTCATTTCCGGGTAATTCCGCTCCAGTTTTTCCTTTATATCTTTATCCCAATGAAAGTTCGTTAGATAAAACCGAAAAACGCCGCCCTAACTTAAATCCAGCTATCGTACAGGAAGTAGCAAGTAAAACCGGCCTTTCCTTCACCGAAGAAAAAGACGATACGGAAAACACTTTCGCCCCCATAGACATTCTCGATTATATCTACGCTGCTTTATACAGCAATAATTACCGCCGGAAATATAAGGAATTCCTCAAGATAGATTTTCCCCGCGTACCCTATCCTGAAAATGCCGAACAGTTTCACAAACTGGCTTCTATCGGCTCCTTGTTGCGCGGACTCCATTTGATGGAAAACGTCACTCCCATAATGGGCATGGCCGATTTTCCTGTCCCCGGAACAAACGAAATAGAAACCGTTAATTACAAAGCGGAAAAAGTATACGTCAATAAACAGCAGTATTTTGAGAACATACCTCCTGAAATATGGGGATACTACATTGGCGGCTACCAGCCCGCTGAAAAATGGCTCAAAGACCGCAAAGGCCGGGTTCTCTCATTTGAGGATATAGAGCATTACCAAAAAATTATTACTGCCCTAAAAATAACGATTGCATTACAGGCGCAGATTGACGGGGCGTTACAATGAGGCACAAAGAAAAATGGGCTATGAGTACATTTTAGGTTTCTATTCGCAAGGGGGATTATTTTATAAAGTTTTTTGAAAATATATCCAAATATCTAAAATAGAGTGGATTTTTTCTCAAGAATACGGTATTATGACGATATGCGAATAATTTTAATGCTATTATTTTCATTACTTGTAATGAACGGTTGTAAATCCACGCCCCAAACGCCGCCTCCGCCGGAGATGAAAGATTTGAACATAATCGACTGGCTTTCTCTTCCACCTCCAGACGACGAGTTATGGGGGATAGGTTCCGCGGTTGCAGAGAAGGATTATGAGGCGATGCTCACAGCGACAGCTCGCGCCAAAGCTTCCATACGCCAACAGTTACAGCGATACGTGGATAGCGCGCTTAAGCGGTATAACGAACAGGTGGACGCGGAGAATAGAGCGGATGATTCCCTTATTGAGGGGGTCGCATTTGAAATAAACAATATGCTCCTAAGCGAATCCATCGTCAACAAACGCGAACAGACACCAAACAAGGTATGGTGGTACCGCGTGAGTTATAAGAAACCGGATGCCCGTACCGCTGTTTTTCAGATATTTGACGGTGAAATCGAGCGATACCCAGAGTTCAATCCCAATCGGGCCATAGTATTTTTTGATGAACAAATGGGAAAAACCGATCCGCCTTTCGTTACGTCTAAATGAAGCCCGCGAGTCGTTAAAAAAAAAAGGGGGGGGGGGGTCTTTGTGGATAACGCATTATAATTCTATGGATATTTCGTAACGATAAACCCCCATCTCCTTTGCGCTAGGAAAATATCGGATCATACCCCTTAGATTTAGGGTTGCTGTTTCAGCGCTTCGGTTTTGAAACAATCTTTTTAAAAATTTTAAAGATTCTCCTTGAATTTTTTGAAAATAATGCTATATTTAATAGTAATGGGTTCTTGTATGAGAGCCTGAATTTTTACTTTATAGGAGTTTCATTATGAAAAAAAGCGTGTATATGCTTTTGACCGCAGTGGTCGCCGTTTCGTTGATGTTAACCGGTTGTGGTTCCGCTCCATCGGCAAAAACCGAGGCCACGAAGAAAATCAATCTTCCCAGCTTTGTGCTTAATCCGCCCAGCACGGAAGACGCTATCTACGGTGTCGGAAGTTCGAATAATTCCAACCCCCAGAGAGCTTTGGAAATGGCCAAGGCCCGCGCCCGCACAGACTTGTCCCTCAAATTGAATGCGCAGGTGAAGGCGATGATTACGGACTATACCCGTTCGGCGGGAACTGATGAGAGCACCGTAAATCTCAACTTCTATGAGAGCATCAGCCAACAGTTGACGAATTCAACGCTCGCCGGTGTAGAAGATGTAAAAACGGAATCAACGGATGATGGCGTTGTTTGGACGCTCGTCCGCCTGAGCAAAGCAGACGCCGCAAAAGCGGCCGCCGACAAAGTGAAGGAAGTCTACGAAAGCGAAGCCAGCCAGTACGCCGAATTCAAGGCGCTTAATGCTATCGAAGCGATGAACGCCCAGTTGGAAAAAGCCAGCGCAAAAGATCTTCAGCCCACAGGAGTCGAGGGCGGCGGCAACTAAATTCTAGGAAAGGCTACTATAGGTAGCCTTTTTATTTCCCTTCAAGAGGTTCTGCGGACGTTGAGACTTCCGTTACGGAATCTCTTTAGTTTTTGAGCTAAAATGAAAGCCATTACTATTTTCCCTATTTCTTTTTTATGCCTCGTAGTCCTTTTTTCTTGTGCTTCTACGCAGAAAACGACTCAAATAGACAAAAATTCCACGCAAACTTCTTTGAACGAATTAACAATCTATGACTATAACACGCTCTTCGCCGACAAAAATTTCTGGAATATGTCAGCGGAGAACGGTGAGGCTATCATCATCGGCGTGGGCGGGCGCAAAATTTCCGAGGCGGAGACTATCAAGGGCGCAGTGGAAGACGCGGCGCGCAGAGTGTCTCTCTTCAATCAAATAAGCGCCACCGTTACGTACACAGAGCGTATAGGAGATGGGTTTCTTGATTATTTTATTGATAATCAACAAAATATTGTTTTTAACGAGGATTACCTAGGATATATCGACAGCCTGAAATACGATCCTAAAACAGATGTCCTTATAACGAACAATGCGGCTTTTGTCAGAACGCGGTGGACGCTTCCTACATCATTCAAAGTCTCATATGCGCCTCATAACCAGGGGCGTCCTTCATGGGCGGACAATCCGCCGCCGACTATCGGCGGAATGATAACCGGAGTCGGTTATTCCTCGCCTCTTATGTACCATCGCGCTTACATCGCCTCCTATGAGAACGCCATCTATTCTATCGCCATACGCGTCAACGGCAACGTCAAAGCGGGAAAGGTAAACTACCAAGGAGAAGGCGCATTCGAGTATTCAAATTCTAGCGAGTCCACGATGACTGCTTCGGCGTTAATAAAAGGTTTTTACGTACTGCAAGTTTGGATTGACCCTAAGACTAACGGCGTGTATACGCTTGCCATTGCTCAAGAGGCTTCAAAATAAGGCGGTGCGTTTTCCAAAAAAGAAAAGCAAGGAGATGTTATGTCTAAAATATTATGTGTTTTAACCATTGGGTTGCTCATAGTTTCGTGCGCGAGCGCACCTGTAAATACCGCCCGTACTTCGGCGTCTAAAAATAACAATTCCACGGCCGACGCAGAAGCCGCTGCTCAGGCGGCGCTGGCGGCGATGAACGACGGCGGGCAGAGACCCGCCTCCGGTAACGGACAGCAGACTACGATGCCGCGGTCTCCGCAGGCGCCGTCCACTGCCGCAAAAACCGGCGCAAAGCCGACGTGGATCGACGCGAAAGACTCGGTCTACAACAAGAGCGAGCATCTCTCTGAAATAGGTATGGACGCCCGCCAGGACGGAGCAGACCAAAAGGCTTTAGCAGCGCTCACAGCGGTCTTCGGACAGTCGGTAGAAGCCCAGCAGAAGCTCTCAAGCGCCTACAACGAAGCGGTTCGAGCGGGAAAAGTGACGACTTCCGAAAGCACGTCCATGCAGGAGTCCATAAAGACTTCGACTCAGTTAAGTACCCTCGTCGGCGCTTCTATAGCGGATAGGTGGTATGATGGAAAATCTTCCTATTATTCCATTGCGGTTATGGACAACGCAAAAGCCATCCAAGTGTATACCTCAATTATCAACGGCTACAACGAGACCATAACCACCTTGACGAGCATATCGGACGCGGAAAAATATTCCTTTGACGGCTACGCGCGCTACAAGCTTGCGAGTATCATAGCGGACGGCAACCAGGAGTACGTACGGGTGCTTACCTACCTCGGCGCTACCCCTCCAGATGTGAAAAAAAGCGCTGATTTCCTCTCGGAAATAAAGAGCATCGCCGCAAGGATTCCTATTTTTGTCAACGTTTCCGGCGATGATTCGAATCGTATCAAAAGCGCCTTGACGAAAGTCATCACGAGTCAGGGACTGCAAGGCGGTACTTCTTCAGCCCGCTATGTGTTGAACGTCAACTTTTCGCTTTCTGACGCTAATTTTCCCAATAATCCAAATAAATTCGCACGGTATCTCGTAGAAGGAAGCCTCATAGATACGACAAATGGAAACGAACTTCTTCCTTTTAAGTTAGACGGCAGAGAAGGACATACGACCATTGAAGAAGCCAAGAACAAGGCGATTGCAACCGCTGAAAGGAAAATCGGAGACGCGAAAGCGGCTGATAGTTTCCTCAAAAAATTAACGAGTTACCTTGAATCGCTCTAAAAGACAAAATGTTATCGGTTATTATCCTCACCTAGCTAGGTGAGGATAACGTACTGGTCAGCTCTGTCGGTTGAAACGCTCACCGACAACGGCACAGAGACCGTGCGCAGAACAGCTACCCGTAGCATTAGGGCAGGGGGTACGGCGGTTTTGAAATTATTTATGAGAGATACAGGACTCGAACCTGCCACCTTCAGCTCCGGAGGCTGACGCTCTATCCAGATGAGCTAATCTCTCAATCAATATATTGATTATTCTACATAAAACGAATTTTGTCAAGAGGGATTGAACGCGCACATCATCGTTAGGTACTTTGATCCAAGGCCGAATCGAACGGCCGACCTGCCGCTTAGGAGGCGGCCGCTCTATCCCCTGAGCTATTGGACCAGTGTAGTAATTAAATCATATTCCAACCGTACATGTCAAGTAGCCATTTTTTCGGTGTCAGACACCGTTGGTGTCTGACACCTCGTCGCCGCAAATGCACATCACGCAAAACCCCGCAGGCGCGGGTGTCTGACACCAACAACAGGACTAAAGAACTGCTACGCGGTTCTTTAGTCCTCCCAGCCGCCGTCCGCGCCGCTTACCGCGCTGTCCAGAGTAACCTCCGTACCCGCCGTGCTGTTGCGTTTTTTGCTTGAAGCATAGACCGCATGACCATAAGAGCTGCCGTACGCGGTGTTCCGTAAAGAAGTGTCGGCTTCAAACCCGTAAATGACCCCGCCCGTCTGCTTCGTAAACGTCCACTTCGAGTAATCGTATACATACACCCCGCCGCCGTAGGAGGTGGCGGCATTGTTGCTGATTGCTCCGCCGCTCATCGTAAACGTTCCATACACGCCCACACCACCGCCGTTGGCGGAGGCCATGTTGCCGCTGATTTCCCCACCGGTCATCGTAAATGTTCCGCCGTCAAACACGCCCACCCCGCCGCCGGAGTTGGTGGCTTTATTGCCTCTGATTAGCCCGCCGCTCATGGTAAAGGAGGTCCCGTCCCCGCCTACATACACCCCGCCGCCGCTGCTGCTGGAATTGCTATTGTTGATCAGCTTCGCGCCGCTGTTCATCTCCAGACTTCCTCCGCTGTTCACCATAACCAGTGGAGCCGTGTTGTCAGACGCCCCCTGCAATATAACGTTGTTTCCCAGGGTCAGCGTCGCGCCGCTTTCTACCGTAAAGAGCGAACCCATGTCATCCAAGCTGATTGTTTTCTCCTCCTCGCCGCCGCTCATGATCGTAAACGACACACCGCTGATACTCGTCGGTTCCAATGAAAAACTCTCCGCAACTGCTATCACAAACCGTGCGGACGCATCCGTACTGCCGCCTATCGAAGCAAGCGCCGTCTGCATTTCCGATGCCGTCGAAACAAAAAAAGTCAGGTTCCCCCACATGTCCGCCACATCGGTAAGGACAAGCGCGGTTCCGTTATAGTGGAAGGTATACACCATACCGCGCTCAAACTCGCTTACGCTTTGGGGCAGGGCAACCGCTTCGGTCGTATTCCGCATCACTACGTAGCCGGATATGTCGCCCGCATCCACCACATACAGCCCCTGCTCCTGCGGTTGCAGGATGGTTGAGTCGGTTCCTACAGGAGGCAATTCATACCCGTCCCCGTTAAACGTGAGGGAAACGCTGCTTTCATTCTCTATCCTGACACACGCCTTCTCCACCGTAACCGCGCTCAGACTGGGAACCGTTACTTCGTTGACTTTGTTCGCGTCTACACGCGCCGCAATCCCGGGCTCATCCTGCCTACAGCAAATCCGGGAGCAATCAAAGACGCGCTTCTAAGGGCTTGCCTTACCGCGTCCACCTACAACGGCGTTCAGTACGGCTACCCTGTGTCTGCGGAAACCTACGCCCTTTTCTACAACAAGGCTCTCATCGGCGAGAACGAGGTACCGAAGACGTGGGATGATATGCTTGCCTATATGAAGAGCTTCAACGTTCCGGGTAAGTATCCTTTTATTATGGACGCGGGCAGCTCCTATTACTCTATTCTCTTTACCACATTGGGCGGCAACCGGCTCTTCGGGCCGGACGGGATGGACACCAAAAACACTAACCTGAACTCTGAAGCCGCCATTGCCGGTATGAAGTTCTTTCAGAATATGCGTTCGGTACTGAATATTCCGGCAGCGGACATCACCACCTCCGTGGCCGACGGCGCATTTCAGGCGGGGAACGCGGCGATGCATATTTCAGGACCATGGAATGTGATGAACTTTGTCAACGCGGGACTCGACATCGGTATCGCGCCGCTACCCAGTCTGCCCGGAGAAAGCGTCCCCGCGGCTTCCTTTTCCGGCACGAGGATGATGTTCGTGTCTGCCTATTCCGACCATCCGGACGAGGCCAATGACTTCGGCGCTTTTTTGGTAACGCCTGAAATGCAGAGGCTGCGGGCGAACATCACCAATACGCTGCCTTCAATTGATACGCCCATTGAGAACCCCTACGCACAGGGCTTTATCGAGCAGTTGAACTATGCCTTCCCCATGCCGTCGATTCCGCCCATGGCCAAGTTCTGGGACGCGATGAACGCGGCGAGCGCGAATATCTGGAACGGCGCGGACGTTAAGACTGAGCTTGACGCTTGCAATGCGGTTATCCTGTCAACAAATTAAACGTAAACAGCGGGGTTCACCGGGACCACCCCCGCGTTATAGGAGGCAACTATGCCAGAAAAAACGATGAACGGTAGCACGAATAACCGATCCAAAGTGCTGATAGCGTCCCTCGCGTTTATGGGGCTGGGGCATATCATTTATCTGAAACAGTACCTTAAAGGCGCGCTGTTTGCCCTTATCGAAATCGTGATGATTATTTTTTCACCGCGGGTGGTTACGGCGCTGTACCATCTTGTTACACTGGGAGACCCCCGCCCGGACCTTCCTATACGCCAGCGGGATAATTCGGTGTTCATGCTTATAGACGGCGTTATGATACTTGCCGTTCTTGCAATCTACCTTGCCATATATGTTTTGTCCGTGCGTAGCGTCGTGAAAGAGTACGATGAATATATCAGAACGGGGCGGCTTCCCGAAAATAAAAATCCGTTCAGCGGACTCTTAAATAAATCATTCCCGATTTTGGGACTTGCCCCTGCCGTATTGATGATCGTCTTTTTTGTCATAGTACCGCTTGTTTTCTCGGTGCTGGTAGCGTTCACCAATTATTCAACGCCGGATCACATACCGCCTAACAATACGTTTGACTGGGTAGGGTTAAATAACTTTATCGCCATGTTCGGAGGACAGAAAACGTGGACAGGCGCATTGGGAAGAGTCGCTTTGTGGACGCTCGTATGGGGCGCGCTGGCTACCCTTACCTGTTATTTCGGCGGTACCGTGCTTGCGGTCGTTCTGTATGAAAACAAAATAAAGCTCATCCCTTTTTTCCGCGTCATTTTCATACTGCCCTACGCCGTCCCTACTGTTGTCAGTATGCTGGTGTGGCAAAACCTCTTGAATGGCTCTTTCGGTATCGTTAATCAAACCCTCATATCCCTGCGCCTTATCCAGCCGGATGCCGTTATTCCCTGGCTTTCCGATGAATGGCTCGCCAAATTTACTTGTGTACTGGTGAATTTCTGGGCGGGCGTTCCGTATTTTATGCTGCTGGTAACCGGTACGCTTACCGCCATTCCAAAGGATATTTTTGAAGCGTCAAGTATTGACGGAGCAAACAAGTTGCAGACCTTTACCAAGATCACGCTGCCACTTGTTCTGTATCAAACCATGCCGCTCATTATTATGTCATTTACTTTTAATATAAACAACTTCGGCGCGATATTCTTCCTGACCGGAGGCAGACCCATTGTTGCGGACAGTACCGCGACAAGCGCCGCGGGCACGGATATTCTGGTAACGTGGATTTACAAACTTACTATAACGCTGATGGATTACAAATACGCATCTGTACTTGCGGTTATGATATTCATCGTTTTGGCGCCGTTCGCCATATTCAATTTCAGACGGACAAAGTCCTTCAAAGAAGGGAGAATTTAATTATGCGGTATATGTATACGGAAGAATTAAACAAGACACGGACATTTAACACGGTTGTTTTATGTATCTTTCTCCTTATCGTAACCTGCTTTGTGTTGTACCCACTGGTATATTGCGTGAGCGCTGCTTTTTCACCCGGCTCGTCAATATCGGACATGGCGATCATCCCGTTTTTCCGGGGCGTAACAACCGAGCATTTTACGCACCTGTTCAAAAATACGGACTACCCACTGTGGTTCCGTAACACGCTATTCATCGCCATAGCGACATCGCTGTTCACGGTGCTGGTAGCGTCCCTGGCGGCGTATGTGTTTTCCCGCTTTTACTTCACCTTTAAGAAGAGCATGATGATGAGTCTTCTTATCCTGCAAATCTTCCCGTCCTTTGTAGGTATGATAGCGATTTACGTTATCCTCTACCGACTCGGAGGGCTTGATCGGCTGTGGGGGCTTGTGCTGGTGTACCTCGCGGGAAATATTCCGTACAATACGTGGCTCGTGAAAAGTTATATTGATACGATCCCCATTTCCCTTGATGAAGCAGCCCGTATAGACGGCGCAAACAACATGCGTATTTTCTTTACTATTATACTCCCCGTGGTAAAACCTATTCTGATCTTCCTTGCTATAGTGAGTTTTACCGCCCCGTGGATGGACTTTATTTTTCCCAAAATGGTGTTGCGATCTCCAGAAAATCAGACGCTGGCATTGGGCTTGTTCAGCTTCGTTACCGACAGGAAAAATGAATTTACCAATTTTGCGGCGGGTTCCGTCATTGTGTCGGTCCCGTTTGTCGTCTTTTTTATAATAACGCAAAAAATGCTGGTAACAGCCCTAGGCGGCGCGATGGTTAAAGAATAAGGATTATTACATGATGACGAACATCTTTGACACAGGGCTGCTCCACGGAGCCGATTACAACTACGAACAGTGGCTTGACCGGCCCGATATTCTCGATCTCGATATTGCCTACATGAAAGAGGCGGGGATCAATGTCCTTTCGGTAGGCATATTTTCATGGTCATCACTTGAAAGCGCCGAAGGGGTCTATCACTTTGACTGGCTCGACGAATGTTTTGAGCGTCTACACAAAAACGGACAGCGGATCATGCTTGCCACGCCAAGCGGCTCAAAACCTGCGTGGCTCTCGGAGAAGTACCCCGAAGTCTGTCTGATGAATGCCGAAGGCCAACGGCAGCGTCACGAGGGACGGCACAATCATTGCAGGACTTCCGCCAAATACCGCGAAGCCTGTGTACGGATCAACACGAGACTGGCGGAACGTTATGGGACGCACCCGGCGCTGATTCTCTGGCATGT
>JAIRNA010000125.1 GCA_031258305.1 Treponema sp.
CCGTTTGTTGTAATATAGGTATATTCATAGCCTGTCTTTTTCGCGTGTATGACGAGCTCTTCCAAATACTTATACATAAACGGCTCGTTTATGGCGCAGAATCCGATTTCCCGCGTGCCTAATGAATACGCCTCGTCAATAAACCGCAGCGCATTTTCAAGCGGCATACTTACGGGTTTTTGCTTTATTTGGGCATAACCGCAAAAGACGCATGTGTGGTTACATAAATTATTAGGAACTAACACCATATTACGAGGGAATGGAGGTGTAACGGTATATTCTACCGGTCTGCCTATGCGTAAAGATTTCTCATTCGATTTATTCATTATTACTCCTTCAAGTGATTACTTATTACGAGACGGCGGTTCCCATAACCAACGGTTACGCTTTCGGAACGCCTTCCGTCTTGCGCTCAATACTGCGGGCGCTCCAGCCGCTAGTATCAGCGCGGTTATGAACGGCGGCTCATAACGAATTGATTCCTTGCTTGAATCATCCTCGATTCCTTGCTGGAATCCCCCTTGATTCCTTGCTTGAATCGCCCTCGATTCCTTAAAGACACTCGTTGGTGCCAGACACGGTTGGTGTTAGACACTCGTTGTCAGACACTCGTTGGTGTCAGACATTCGTTGGTGTCAGACATTCGTTGTCAGACACTGTGGTGCCAGACACTCTCATTGGTGTCGATTCCTTATTTGAATCGCCCAAGTGATTATTTATTACGAGAATTCATGTTATAAAATGTCAACGCACACTCATAATCATAAATATCATCAATATCAATGGCGGCGTCTTTTGTTACTTCCAAATAAAACGGATTTATTCCAAAATGGTATTTCCATTCATACATGTTTTTACGCGGCGCCAGAATTATGCCATTAGTGAATAAAAACAACGGTGGTAAATCTTGAGAATTTTTATGTCCTTTTCCACGATGAAAATTGAGCGGTCCATTACCATCCAGTAAGAAATGCTGAAAGCGGTGTACGGTAATAAGTGAATCGTAGCCTTCTTCTCGTTTTTGAAGATACATTTCTATACCTTCCCGGTATACATTAGAATCGACAAGAGGGGAAGTAACACACGCCCATAAAATATGATCGCCCGTCGTATTTTCACAAATATATTCAAGAAAATCACTAAACGATCTGCTTTCATTGGCAAATTCGATGGGTCTTTTCATAGCTACGACGCCTTCATTTCTTGCCATTTCGAGCATCGCATCAGAATCGGAAGACACGATGATTTCAGAAACAGCTTTTACCTCTTTAAGCTGTCTGATTTTGTGAATCAATAAATTTGAGTCAGCGAAGGGTAAAATATTTTTATTTCTAAGCCGCCCGCTCTCTTTCTTTACTGGTATAATAGCTGTTATTATTGGCGATGGCA
Source organism: Treponema sp. (assembly GCA_031258305.1). Lineage (GTDB taxonomy): Bacteria > Spirochaetota > Spirochaetia > Treponematales > Breznakiellaceae > JAIRKH01. Next base: position 1,390 of record JAIRNA010000125.1, read on the forward strand.
TACATCAACCTCCTGTCTTTCCATTAGATGAAAAATCAGAATCGGCAATCGTAAGCCGATACTTATTTGAGAGAATGATTCAGGCTTTGTCAGTGTGTAATCTTTACCTTTCTTTAGTACAAGAAAGATACTGGGGGGGGGGGGGGGCACATGAGGATAGTTAAAATAATGCTAAACTTATTTGTTATCATAGTATCTTTATACTATATGCTTGATAAAATATTGTCAAGAGGTTATCTTAAAAAGTCGTTTAAAAATCCCTGCTTTTGAATCGTTCGATAAACGAAGTTCCGAAGTCGCCAGAACGAAAAATATCATCCCTTATGATGCGAAGCTGTTCATTTTGATTAGTTTTGACGCCTTTGATGACCAGCTCGCCGAGAGATCGCTCCATCTTGGCTAGGGCCTGCGAACGGTTCGGCGCATAGACAATCAATTTGCCTACCATAGCGTCGTAATAAGGCGGGACCGTGCAGGTTTCGTATAAAAACGTGTCGAAGCGCACGCCCGGACCGCCTGGGATGTACAGATCCGTAATCTTACCCGGACTCAAAGCGTTAATTCGACACTCAATAGCCCAGCCTTTTATGGAAACCGCATCAATTTCCATCCTGCCTTCTATGCACGCCAAGATCTGCTGCCTGATGATGTCTATCCCAGACACGAATTCGCTCACTGGATGCTCTACCTGCACGCGGGCGTTCACCTCCATAAAGTAGAATTTGTTCCCTTCAACGAGGAATTCGATAGTTCCCGCGCCATGATAGCCCAAGTCACGAAACATTTTGACCGCGCCCTCTTGCATAGCGCCGCGCATTTGGTCTGTAACCCCGGGTGAAGGGCTTTCTTCGATGAGTTTTTGGTGATTCCTCTGTACGGAGCAGTCCCTTTCACCCAAAACAAGCGCGGTTTTATCGTCAGAGAGGAGCTGAAGTTCCACATGTCGCGGATTTTCTATGAAACGCTCGATGAAGACACGACTATCTCCGAAATTCGTTTCGGCTTCCCTGCGGGCGATGATAAGATTTTCCGCCAGTTCTGGCATTTTACGGATGATACGCATACCTTTACCGCCGCCGCCGGACGCGGCTTTGATGATGACTGGAAGCCCTAATTCTGTAACGATTTTCTCCGCCTCACCTCTATCCACGACCGCATCCTTGGTTCCAGGCGTTATGGGTAAACCGAACTTTTGCGCTGTTTCCCGCGCTCGCACCTTATCGCCCAAAAGTTCTATCACTTCCGCAGATGGTCCGATGAAACAAAGCCCCTGCTCACGGACAAAGCGGGCAAAGCCTGGGTTCTCCGACAAAAAGCCAACACCGGGATGGATTGCGTCGCAACTCGTTTTCATAGCGGCCGCGATGAGGTTCTCCTGAACAAGGTAACTGTCTTTTGACGGCGGCGGGCCGATGCAAATCGACTCGTCAGCCATACGCACGTGGAGGCTGTCCTTATCTGTGGTTGAATAGACCGCAACGGTTTGTATACCCATTTCACGGCATGTCCTGATGATGCGAACCGCTATTTCGCCTCGATTGGCGATGAGGATTCTTGAAATCTGTCTCATGCTTTCCCCAATATACTCAACAGAATCAACAAACTAAGCGAATAAAATAACGCTTACAAGCGCGTTCATATAATTCGCTGACAAATTTTTTAAACGGCTTTCACTTTGAACAAAGTTTGTCCGAATTCAACCAAATCTCCGTCTTTCGCCTCTACCGAGAGGATTTCCATGTCAAATTCAGCTTCCAGCTTGTTCATCATCTTCATGGCTTCTAGGATGCAGAGCGTTTCGCCGGTCTTGACCTTTGACCCAGGTGTGACAAAAGGAGGAACATCCGGACTGGGCGCTGAATAAAAAGTCGCCACAATGGGGCTGGTAACTGGGGCGCTCTGTACATTGTCCATTGCAACAATAGCCGCCTTTTTTTCAGGCGCATTTCCTAAAACGGCGCCTGACAGCATGGCGTCCGAATCGCGTTGTACAATTTGCGAAACTGACTTTCCTTCGCCGCCTTTCCGCAGTATCAGATGTTTGACGCCATCATTGAATTCCAAATCCGTCACTGCGCCTGCGTTGAATTTATCTATTAATGATAAAATAAAACTGCTATCCATAGTTCTCCTGTTTGACTCCTACTCTTCATAGTTCACACCTTCGACATCAAAACCGTGAGCTTCCAAAAAATCGTGCTTGAAACCGTCGATGTCGGTCGCGGTCAAGATGTTTTCCTGTGTCACCCTTTGCATAAGGTCAATTGTCGCCTTCTGCACATCGTCCCGCATCTCGTAATCGTCAATACGGATACGACCCTCTTCATCAAGAGGCGCAACCCCATCCGTAGTATAGATTCGCTTGTTAAAAAGCCGCATCATCTGCTCGATACAACCTTCGTGCAATCCTTTTTCCTTCATCACCTTGAAGAGGCAAGACACATAGAACGGGATAATCGGAATGACCGCGCTTGCCCGCGTAACCAGAGCTTTGTTGACTGAAATGTAAGCCTTGCGCCCCGTATCGGCGAATTTGGCGTTAATGGCTTTGCACGTATGTTCAAGGTCTTCTTTTGCTCGCCCTATCGTACCGTTTTTGTAAATCGCCCACGAAAGCTCCGGACCGATGTAGGTATAGGCGATGGTTTTAGCGTTTTCTGCAAGAAGGTCAGCTTTTTGGAGAGCGTCTATCCATAGTTCCCAGTCCGCTCCGCCCATAACCTTGACGGTATTGGCGATTTCCTCTTCGGTTGCCGGCTCCGCACGTGCAGTGAACAGTCTGCCAGTCATTATATCAACGGTTGTCCCACTATACTCCGCACCAATAGGCTTAATAACGGATTTGTACATAACGCCGATTTTGGGATCAATGCGCACCGGAGATGCCAGCGAATACACAACCAAGTCAATTTTGGACGGAAATCCCGGTTTTTCAGTCTTTTTTCCCATTTCCTTGACCAACTCGATGGTCCGCGCCTTGACTGTATCCGAAAAGGCGTCTCCATCCAGTGTTCTGGATACGATGCCGATTTTTGCGGCTTCGTAGTCGAAAGTGAGGTTGTTGTAAAATCCTGGTGTGCCGCTCTTGTTTGGAGTTGCCGCCTTCTCAAACGACACGCCCACGGTCCCTGTCCCGTAACCGAAGCCCAACGTGATACGGCTCGCTAACCCATAGCCGGTCGAACAACCCAGCACAAGCGCTAGTTTCGGCGTATTTGCGGGCTGTTCACAATTTTCTTTATTTTTCTTAACGTAAGCTATCTGCCGTCTTACCACGGCCGCGCACCCTTCTGCATGACTGTTCAGGCAGATATTATTACGAATCATTGGTTTCATATTTACTCCTTAAAATCTTGAAATTACCAAGGATTGTCTGCGAACAAAAAATCCTCCTTATCCCACCAGACACATCCATTCGGCTTGGGCCGCGAGCTCGTCTCCGACAAACGCCTTACCTGCTTGCTTGAGCATCTTGGGCGACACACGCAGATTGTCGATTTCAAGTCGGACTTCCTCGTTAGGGCGGACTTGTCTGCGGAATTTCACCTTGTCAACTGTGGCAAGGAAAAACAGCGCTTCACCGGGCAAAATGCCAATTTTCCGTAGCCCCGCACCGCCGGCTTGCGCCATCGTCTCTATCAAAATCACGCCTGGCACCACCGGGTATTCGGGGAAATGCCCTTTGAAAAAGAATTCTTTATTCGTAAATACGTGTTTCGCGGTGATTTTACCTTTATTCGCCTCGACTATCTCATCAATAAACAAAAACGGCTCCCTGTGCGGAAGTAATTTTTCTATTTCCCCCATATTTTTATACTCCTTTCGTTTTGGTTCATCCGTATTTTTTGAATACCGCGACTCCGTTATGCCCGCCGAAGCCGAGAGAACCGGATGCCGCAATATTTATTTCGCCGTATTGGACAATGTTCGGCACATAGTCCAAGTCGCAGGCTTGGTCTGGGGTATCGAGGTTAATGGTGGGGGGATAAAAGCCGTCCCTGATGGCAAGAACGCAGGCTATGGCTTCCATACCGCCGGAGCCGGCAACGCAATGTCCTGTCATACTCTTGATACTGGAGACTTTCATTCGATAAGCATGGGCGCCGAAGGCGTATTTCACCATGGCTGTCTCAGTTGGATCGTTGACCGGCGTTGACGTACCATGAGCGTTGTAATACTGCACTTCCTCCGGCGCAAATCCCGCGTCTGCAAGCGCCAGCTTGATTGCCCGACCGCCGCCTTGCCCAGAAGGGTCCGGCGCTGTGATGTGGTAGGCGTCCGCGGTCGCTCCGTAGCCTGCGAATTCAACGAGAATTTCCGCGCCGCGTTCCTTGGCGTGTTCTTCGCTTTCAAGCGTGAGAATGCCCGCTCCTTCTCCCAGCACGAAGCCATCCCTATCCTTATCGAAGGGACGGGACGCCCTCTGGGGCTCGTTGTTACGAGTTGACAGCGTTTTGAGCATCTGGAAACCTCCTATGCCGAAAGGCACGATACACGATTCGGTGCCGCCCGCGAGGACGATATCACACCTGCCGGCACGGATAAGGTCGAGCGCCTGCCCCAACGCATCGGTGCCGGAGGCACATGCAGTCACCTGGGTAAAAGCCGGTCCTTTTGTTCCGAACAGCATAGAGATATTGCCTGACGCCTCATTATTTATCATCAGTGGAATGGTTAAAGGCAACATACGCCGCGGACCTTGGTCAAAAAGCTTCCTGAATGATTCGGTAACGATTTCAAATCCGCCTATGCCGTTACCTAGAACCACACCACACCGCTCCTCATCAACCGCAAGCCGCCTTCCGCCGCCTTCGCGGTCCGCCAACAACCCGGCTTGTTCCAGTGCCTGAGTCGCGGCGGCCGCCGCAAACTGCGTAAAACGCGCCATTTTACGACAATCCTTCTTGTCGAGCCATTTTGTCGGGTCAAAATTTTTGACTTCGCCTGCTATCTTTACGTCAAAATTATCAGCGTCAAATTGCGTGATAGGCCCAATCCCACTTTTTCCGGCTTTTAGTGAGTCTGAAAAATCCTTAATGCTATTTCCTAGGGGAGAAATCACCCCCATACCAGTAATGACAACCTTCTTCATATCTCTCCTTCGATCGAGTCTAAGTCTGCACCCAAGCTTTTATTATGACAAAAATATATATTTTGTCATAATAGTATAATTTACAACAATTAAAGAAAAGTGTCAAGGGAAATTTTTATCTCTAGGTGGTTTAATTCGTGTCTGTCCACAAAGTCGGTTGCTTTGTCTTGCATTTATATTCGGAGAAATTTTTCAAGTATCCGTGGATGATATTAATTTATTGACACGCTCCAAACAACCTGTTATACTCAAAAATATGCGGACAAACACCATAATACAAGGCGATTGCATTGAAGAGCTGAAAAAGTTCTCTGATAACTCTATAGATTTAATTTTTTCAAATATATTCAATTTGTTACGCGCTCTTTTATAAAGGCTTGATTAATATCATTCAGCGCGTCAGGTAAGAATCACTTAAACGCTTTATCTGCCTGTTTGATGAACCAGCCCAGCATAGCGTTTGCACGACTGGAAAAGGATTTGCCGATACGTTCTTTCATACCCGGTATGGAAATGGTTTTGGCGAAGGAAGCCGCATAGACGAGGAGGCAGTCCTCCGCGTCTAAAACCGCCGCAACAGAGCGTAGGTTGTTTTTCCCCACAGCGGGGATAATACCCATGGCAAGCCCAGTAAGATTCTGCTGAATGAAGATAATAGCGTTTCCATAGACGTAATAGTCGTATTGGTAGATATTATCCCCAAAAGTCAAATCTTTCTGCCGTGCATAGAGAGTTATGGTTGTCGGCAACGTCTCGTATTGCGGAACTTCCCGCGCGTTTTTTGACAAAGGCCCGTCAATCACTTGCGATTTCTCGTAGAATGTCCGCATGGTTTTACGGCTTTCCGAGTAATACTCTAGTCCAGCAAGAGAATCCAAATCAAGAGTCTCATTCAAAAGAGCGATCCTCTCCTCCTCGGTCCATGAGACCTTTGCTGTACTCTCCTTTTTGTAAAGGCCGAGGCTTTCCGTTAAGATACTTGGGTCTAAAACACGAATGACCTCATTAGTCCATGTTCCTACGGTAGGATCCTTCGGCAGTAATTCAGGCATAGATGCCTTTTGCGCCACTCTGGTTATGGAATTCCCTCTGCGTAGGACCTCGGCTTGCTCAACTCCGACTAGTTCTTCCAATGCATCTGAAAAGACAGGAGAGGCCCATACAACCACAAGGACAATATAAATAGATATTTTCATAAATTCAATAAACAACGTCGCGCAGAAAAGGTTACGCGTTGGACGTGGCGGTACCCTTACCGCAATTCTCCGAAAGTTTGCCGTAAACATAGCCGTACCGCCAGAGGTTCCCTTTTTCCCCAATTTTTTCAATAATGCCGATAAAGCCGCCGCCTTGGTGAAAAACACCCATCACAGCGTCAAAATTCCAGTCTTCGACAGGGAAATTACGAAAGAAATCTCTGAATTCAAACGAAGTCGGCTTTTTCCCTTGAGACAAGGCAAGGGCGACAGCATCCGGCGCTTCAAGCACAGGCAGACCAATCGCATCAAAAGCCGCTCGGTCAATAGGACGAAGTGCGCCGACAATGTCCTCCTTGGCTGATACAGCGTCAGATACCCAGAAACCAGTTTCCCCCCCCTTGGACATACCATATCTCGCTATTTGAATACGCCGTAACGCGAAGAGATGACCGCGCGAACCTGCCGATAATGCTATATCCCGCGCCAGAGAACGAATGTACGTACCTTTCGAGCAGAATACACGAATCGCCGCAAAGGGCGGCTCGTAATCGACAAGTTCAAGCTCGTGGATAAAGACGGGTCGCTCCTGCATTTCCACCATTTTCCCGCCGCGGGCAAGAGCGGATGCCCGCGCCCCTTTGACGTGAATCGCCGAATAGACCGGCGGAGTCTGCATAAAGGCGCCCCGGAACCGCGGCAGAACCTCCAATATCGCCTCTTTTGTCGGAACCGGTGCTTGGGCAATGACCACGCCTTCTATGTCAAGCGTATTCGTTTCCTCACCGAATTTAATGATACCCTCGTACCGTTTATTGCAATTCGAAAACCATGGCGCAAGTTTTGTGGCTCTACCCACAAGCGCTATCAGTAATCCAGACGCAAACTTGTCGAGCGTACCGGTATGCCCCACCTTCTTGGTGTCCAGCGCTTTCTTCACGCGGTCAAGCGCCGCAAACGAGGTTTCCCCGACACTCTTATCCAATAAAACATATCCGTTTCTATCCATAATTAAGACTCTTTCAAGCCGCTGTGTCGGAAACAGCCTACGAGATGGTCATTCACCATACCGACAGCCTGCATAAAGGCATAGACAATAGTCGGACCAACAAAGGAAAACCCCATCCGTTTAAGCTCCCGTGAGATTTTCTCCGAAAGCTCCGTAGTCGCGGGGATTTCTTGCAATGTCTTGAAATAATTTATAATAGGCGCATTATCCACAAATCCCCAAAGCCAGTCTGACAGCGGTACTGGCATAGCGCAATAAGCGCGAGCATTTTCTATTGCGGAAAGGATTTTCCGCTTATTTCTGATGATACGACTGTCAGCCATAAGCCGCGCCACATCCCGATCCCCGTAGACCGCGACTTTTTCTGGATCAAAATCATCAAAAGCAATACGGTACCCTTCGCGACGTTTCAATATAGTAATCCATGAAAGCCCGGCTTGAGCGCCGTCCAAAACCAGACTCTCAAAAAGCCTCCGACTGTCCCTAACTGGCGTTCCCCATTCTTCATCATGGTATTTAAGGGAAACGGAGTCGCTCAAACACCAGGGACAGCGTGTTACAGCAGAATTATTTCCGTCATTACTCATAGATTAAAATAACATTCCCTTAAAGAAAAGTCTAGTAGAATGCATATTGATTATGATCGGTGAAATTATCGTGTATTAACCATATTTTTTAAAAATATACTTGACATACTTTGATTTACAGAGTATAATCATTGATAGTTGTGGTTTTATGGATAAAGAAGGCGCTAAAAGCTGATGTTTTAGAGCCTCCGTAGGGTTTGCGGCATACGTGCCGGCGGTTTTTGCCGTCAGTAATTCTAAAGTGGAATTATTGAAAAATCCATAATTTTATAGAGAAATAGGCGTTTATACTATTTTCCCTTATTTCCCTTATAAATTGCGACTAATAGGAATGAATCTTTGAGCGCTGGACAGAATCGCAGTTCTAAAAAAATAATGTTTTTTATCTCTCTACCGATGTTAGCCACTCTTTTTTATCCGGATACGTTTTTCTCCCAACATCTTTTCCTATTATTTTACTTTGTCTCCTCGTCTTTCTGCGGGAGAATCTTCCAAAGGGAAGGCAAAGAGCCGTCCGTGTAACGGGCGCGAATAAAACGTACCCGGCGTTTCCGGGTGAAGGAATTTTCTCAATGGCTAAAAAATTGTATGTCGGTAATCTTTCTTACAACACTACCGAAGATGGACTAAGAAATCTGTTCAATCAGTTTGGAACCGTAGTTTCCGCAAAAGTCGTTTTTGACCGTGAAACTGGCAATTCAAAAGGTTTTGGATTTGTCGAGATGGGGTCTGACTCTGAAGCCGCAGCCGCTATCGTGGGCGCTAATGGCAAGGATCTCGACGAGCGCCAAATCAGGGTCAACGAAGCGATGGACAGACCACGCCGCGATCGTCCATCATCTGGCGGTGGCTACGGTAACAGAGGCGGATGGTGATGCGGGTTAGAAACTGAACAGTTTCCAAAAAACTAGTTCACTGACAAAAAGGAGGAAGTCACCGGTATCCGGTGACTTTTTTATTACAGCAACCCTCCATTAAGCCAGTCATACCGATTACTATAACACGAGATTTTTTACGGTATAACTTTTCAAGCCGACAGAAGGGGAGAATATGCGTAAATTGGCGCTGTTTTTTTTCATACTTTTCCTTTGTTCGTGCTCCGGGATAAGGGGGAAACTTCTCGTGATGGAGGGTAATTTTTACACTTCGCGGGGACTGGCCACCAAAGCCATTGCCGCGTATATGAAGGCATCCGCTTTTCATAATGCCAAAGCCTACGCTGAATTTGGACTCGGCTCAAGTTACTATTCACTCGGCGAAACAGACGCGGCGCTTGAGCGGTTCAGAGACGCCGAGTCCATAGCGCCTGAAGATGCCGAATTGTTATACCGTATCCGTTATAACCAAGGGGTTGTGCGTTTCGAGAAAGGGCTTTTTAATGAAGCGGCCGCGGATTTCAGACGGGCTTTGGAAGCGGAGCCGAACCGCGTCGACGCAAAACGGAATCTGGAGCTCAGTCTTCTGTCTCAAGAACGTCAAGAAACAGGATGGCAAAAATCTATTGAAAAAGAAAAAGAAGTGGAAAAAGACTCCGAAAACAGTGAGCGGATACAAACGTTATTCAATTTTTTAAAAGAAAAGGAAGTCGAGCGGTGGAAAAGTTCGGAATGGATAGAAAACGCGGCAGCCTCTGGACCGGATTACTAGTATCGTTGTTATTTTCCGTTTCGCTCTTCGCTCAGACGAGTGATGACGCTGAACCTCTCCAGCCATTCTTTGAAGAATCCGTACCGTCAGAGAAAATTAAAGTAGAGCAAGAAACAGTCGAAACGCCGACTGTGGAACAGGAGCGACTCTTCGTTGAGGTAACCTTTTCGCCTGAACAGCCTGTCGTCAATACACCGTGGCGTATCTCGATGATGGTGGATTATTCCCATCCCGAATATGTGGGCGCACGCCCACCAGAATTTCCCGAAGCGTTGCGCCTTGATGAAATGCGTATAGAACCGCTGATCCGCGAGGACAGAAGTCGTTGGACCGCGGTACGATGGACCTTTATTCCACAAAGTCCGGTACCCGAAGACCCTATCCATCTTGGTTCTTTTCAAATTACAGCGCCAGGCAAGATAGCCTTTACCGACGAGATGGATATTATCGTACTATCCAAGGATCCCGCCGCGAAAAACTACCGCCCGCATTTGGTCTGGGACAAGATTCAAACTCCTTTTGAAATGGGAGCGTCCGGTAGCCTCCTTCTTCGTCTCTTCGATTGGAACCCGTTGCGTCCGTACCCCAAAATCAGCCTTGCAGCGCCCGAACAGGCGATTCTCGAAGAAATCCCCTTAACTCAAGCGGACATCGCTCGTTCCGCTGTTCTTCGTCTCTCCCTCATCCCACTCACAGTCGGTGAAGTAACTATTCCTCGTCTCCGTTTTAAGAGTGAGGGTGTCAATTTGGAGATTCCCAGTCTCACTATTCAGGTTGTTCCCTCGACAAAAGGTACCATTTCTCCGCAAACACTGGAACCTATTTTCATCGTGGATACGATTTCTCCATCTGCAACGGCGCGATTTCCCGAAACCGTTCCCAGAATTCCAGCAGTCTTTTTCCGAATAGCCGTTGGAACAGTCTCTCAAGCTAAAACGCTGTGGGAACATGGAGAAAAAGCGGAAGCTCTAGCTTTGGTCCGCAGAAACGAGCGGGATGGTGTATTCGGTTTTGCCTTTGCTCCACTACGGAAGGATATGGAGCAAGCGTTGGGCTTGGTTCCAAGCCATGACGAAACGTGGATTCCTAAAAAAGTCTGCCTTATCGCGGTTTTCTGTAGCCTGACAGGATTGATGGTTGTCCTTTTTAAGAGAAAACCAAGACAAGTAAGGAAAAGAGCGTCTTTTGCATCTGTTTTAGCGGCGCTTGCATTCGGTTGTTTAGCTGGATTTTGGAATCCGCTTCAGCGAAAGACCGCGGTGTTTCATACATCAGATGTCTATCCCGTGCCGGAATTCAAAAGCGCGATTACAGGACAGATCAACGATGGACAATGGGCTATAATCCGTTCTATGTCCAATGAATGGGTTTTTGCGGAGTCGGATGATCTGTCGGGCTGGATTTTGTTCGAAAAAGCAGTGTTTTATTAATATGGTAAGGTGCTTATAGTTTCGTCGTTTATCGGACTTTTTGCATCGCTACCAATTCTGCTAAATCATATTCAAGGATACAATGTGAATTTCGGTGATATTTTAGATGCATGGGAAAAGCAGACGGCGATTCCGCAAGGTAAGAAGAAACGTCGTCAATTGGAGAAATCTGCGAAAAACAAAAGAAGCGGCTCGGTTGAGAAAAAGGCGGGTGAAAAAAATAAGGTAAACACTCTGCTTGAATTGTGGCTTGATTCGTATGGAGTGGTCGATAAGGATACGAAGCAGTCAAGGTCTCCAAACGTAGAACGGCGCAGATTATTGTCAAAAAAAACAGATGCGGTCATAGACCTACACGGCTTGACCCAAGACGAGGCATGGATTCGCCTTGAGGATTTCTTTCAATACTGCGCCGATTTTTCTTTTGAAAAAGTAACCATCATTCACGGCAAAGGAAATCATTCCAATAGCGAGGGGGCGTTGAAGAAACTTGTCCACACTTTTATCGAAAAATGTCCTCTCGCCGGCGAAAGTGGCTACCATACGGCGAATTTAGGCGGCACGGGTGCAACGTGGGTCATTCTGAAGAAGTGATGGATTTAGCGCCGCATTTGCATTTATAGAAAAGTTCCCGCGATACAGCGCCGCGTGAAACGGACAACCAGAAGGATACAAAGCCCGGTCAGAAGAAAGTATCCGTAGAGTGGTTTTGTTTCGGCGACAAGGCCAGAGCGCGTTATGGTCATTTCTCCCTTGTCCATTTCCGTGAAGGCAACAGCAAGCATATCAGACGAAGGCGCTCCCAGATAGACGCCCTTACCCGCGTCCGCTATGGATTTGATGTTTTCCGGGTTAAAACGGGATTCGAAAAAACCCGTGCGCCTGACTTTGGTAAAGGGGTCCGTGTAGTCGATAGGGATTTGCCCGCTTGAGCCGACCGCGATGACCCAGAGGTTCACGCCTTCTGAAGGTAGAATGCCCGCGGCCGTTTCGGGATGCACCGCGCCTCCGTTGTTCTCCCCATCTGTTATCAGCACAATGGCTTTGCGCGGAGCGGTCGAGTGAGACAAGTGCAATCCCGCTATGGCAAGCCCCAGTCCCAGCGCAGTGCCGTCTCCTAACTCGCCCAGTCGCAACGTGTCCATCTTCGTAAAAAGCGCGGAACGGTCAACGGTCGGCGGTACGAACAATGCCGCGTCCTTACCAAAACATACAAGCCCTATCGCATCCGAAGGTCGTCTTTCCGCAAAACTCTTCACCAATTTTCTCGCGACATCAAAACGAGTCTTGCCATTCATATCGAGACAGGCCATGCTTGGACTTATGTCCAATGTGAAAACGATGTCCGCTCCCCGCGAGAGCCACACCCGCCGAGACGTCAACAGCAGGGGCCCCGCGGCCGCGGCAAAGAGAATCAGAAAACCGATGAGTTCCATGCCTCTGAGTATCTTCATCAGAACGGCAAAGCCGACTCCCGACTTGAAAGGCAAGCCTCCAGACGGACCAAGCGGTATTTTCAGTACAAGAGCGTCCTTGAACAAACGTGCAAGGGGAAAACTCAAGACAATCACGATAAAACCCGCTATAAACAGGAAAGGATGGTCAAACGTCATGGCTTTCTCCTCATTTCTCCCCATAATTTTTCGATGAAAGCGCCGATGTCTTCAATCGACATCCGAACATTGTCCGGGCTCAGGTCTTCCATGTTAAAACGAAAACTGTCCAAACGCCGAAATATCATCCGTAAACCCGAATCTTGAGGATAATCTACGGTTCTTCCAAAGAGTGAAAGTGGGAAAAAGGAAAACTCGTCCGCGGTCAATGTGGAACAGTCAATGTTGAAGAAATGGCTCAAGAAAAGACGGAACTCCACGGAGAGGTTGTCTAAAACTTCGTTTTGGTTATTCCGAATTCCATCTTTTTGCAGATTCTTCCGTAAGTTGGCGAGGCGGCGTTTCATACGAAATATGAGCAGGCGGTCTTTAAACAAAACGCTCAATGAAAGAAATTGCCGTATCCAGAACACACGCGCGCCTACGAAGAGGAATATGACGAGGATGAGAGCTATAGACGTTCCGTAGAGCAGCGCCGCGGTGCCAGAAACGGCAAGAGGAGGCGCGGGCGGCGAAAGCGACATGGTGGATGGACTGAGCAAAGAGGCTACAGTAACAGACAGATGAAAGTCGTCTGCGAAGCCCGGCACGGTTATGGGCGGCAATTCAAGAACGCCCGTCTCAAAGGCGGTAAATTCAACGGCAAGACGTATCCTCTCATTCTGGCGCTCGACGACGATCCTATGTACGACGAGTCCCGTTGTGGGAGCAGGCGGATCTATACTCATCATCTCCGGAGCGCCTGCCTGAAACGCCTCATTGGATGCGCTTAATGGCGCAATCAACATTGCTCTATCCCCCACATAAACGGTCTGCGGCACCATATAGGTTTCTTCAGCGTAAAGCGGACAGAGAGACAGGGAAAAACCGCAGAGGATGCGAATAATTACGGGTATATCTAAAGAAATCAAAGTTTTTTTTAGGTATACCTTGGAGGTTTTTATAGGAATTTTCAGTTGAGAGCAGGGCTGTAGTCTCATCGACGTCTCCGTCGGCTTCTGAAGAAACGGATGAGGAACACAGCCGTATCGTCCGCAGTGGATATCTCGAATGCAGCGGCGCCGGCGCGGCGAAGAATCGCTTTCCAAGAAACACTACGGTCGTTGTGCCATGTCTCCCATGCGGAACGGAATGAGGAGAAACTGGTTGGCGCATAGAGATGGACGCCTGTTTCCGGGTCTTCCATTGCGATAAGTCCGGCGTTAAAGAGACCGATGTCGAGCGGGTCCGTGATTTTAATGGCGATGACATCGTGCTTTTGGCAGATCCTACTCATTTCCTGTTCCCAATTTATGCAGAAAAAATCCGATATGACGACGATGAGACTGCGGCGTTTCAGAATTCTGCCCAAACCGGAGAGCGCGTCCCTGAGATTGCTTCCCACGGAAGGGTCTCCCTGTTTTGCTTTATGGGGCTGCGCGGCAGACGACGAGCCATTTTCGGCCGTGTTCAGCACTTCGTTTATCATAGCGAGGGTGTTGTGTCTCCCTTTTCTCGCAGTGAAGAATTTGGATATACCTTTGTCAAAAAAGACGGCGCCGAGTCTTTCACCGGAACGTTCCGCGGAAAAGGCGATGAGCGCGGCTATAAGCGCAGCCTGTTCGAATCGGGACATACGACTTCCGCACATCATAGAGGCGGAGCAGTCCAGACAAAGGTACACAGAAAGTTCCCTTTCCTCGCGGTACATCTTCACGTAAGGCGTACCAAAACGTGCGCTCACATTCCAGTCTATGGAACGCACATCATCGCCTATCTGGTAGCGCCTAACTTCGTCTGCTTCTATGCCCTGTCCGCGAAACACGGAACTGAAATCCCCGGCAAGAAACTCTTCTGCCAAGCCTTCCGCAACAAGGGGAAATGTAGTGATTTTCTGTAACAATTCATGGCGCGTCAAAGAATCTCCTTACGGTCCGCGCAGAAACCGTTCGATGAGCATATAAGCCGCGACGCCGCCGAATATGCTTATAAGGGAATTACGCCTCCATAAATGAATGAGAACGGTAAAAACAGAGGCCGCAATCACAGGAACGTTTTCGAAAAATGCGCCTTTGACCGTAGTATCTTTTATGGAAGTGGCAATCGCGTTAAAGGCAAGAACCGTCATGGCAACCGGTGGAACAACTTTCTCTACGAAACCTATGTCGCGGAACGCAAGTTCTTTCGATCCTTTTTCGAGTTTCCCCTTGCCAAAGACGAGAAATGGAAACAACCTACAAAGAAATATAACGAATCCCATAACAAGGATTAAAATTAACTGTTCAATCATAAAGTTTGCGAATTTATTACACTATCAAATATTTATAAATATTATAGAGATTCA
>JAIRNA010000018.1 GCA_031258305.1 Treponema sp.
GATTACGCAAAATTAACGCAGGCCAAGCTAATGACCCGTTCCCCGTGTCGGCTTGACTTGCCGCCGGAAGCGGAAGGCGAATTTCTTTCCTGCGCCGCCCGTTGGCAAAACGAGAAGGCGGAACTGGGGCCGTGGAGCGGTATTCAGACGGTGGTTATTGCATAAATAATTTTTGTCTGGCGGTGGCAAAAAACATCGTATAACAGGTCTGTTTACGCTGCGCCCCTTCGGGGCTTGGTCTTCTGTTCGCTAGGTCATTGCGCTACACGCCCCAGCTACGCTCCATTCCCACGCTCACTCCAGACACGTTTGGGCGGCACGGAACCCTACGGGTTTCTTTATAGCGCCGCCCAAACGTCGTCAAACCGAAGGTTCGCAACAGCCGGAACGTTATGCGCCGTTTTATCCCCCCCCCCCCCGGTCATCCGCAATCAGTATCCCGGTAAGCTGATCCTTCAACACACCTACCGCATGGCATACATTCGCCCGGTATGCGTATTTCCGTTCCTTCTTCCCCGCCTACCATCATCAATGAATATCTTCTGGGAATGTGATTTTTTTGTTTTCATTTAAGCCCGGAACAACGGCAACCGAGTCGCAGAATTCATCCCACACTTCCGCATCGTCTGTGTATTCTTTTTCAACCGCGGCCGCCTTTTCATAGGCCGCGAACAATTCCGCAAATCTGAAGCCTTGCGGGGTCTGGGCCGCAACAACACGGGAACGGCGTAGATGCCGACTCACGAATTGTCCACGGTCGGGGTCTTCAATTTCTTTGGGCGTTTCAACGAGCGGGACCACAGGGATGACCGCGCCATAGCGGACTGCCGCATCAATGACCGCATTGACCAATTCAGCACTTATCCACGGGCGCGCCCCGTCATGCACGAGAACGTAATCGGGCTTGAGCGGAACAAGCGCCTTGAGCGCATTATAAACGGAAGCGAATCGGGTATTTCCACCTTCAACGAAAAAAACAGAAACATTCCGCAAAAGGGAGAGGGGCAGGCTCTCCTGCGCCTTTTGTTCGCCGTTAATAGGCGTTGTAATGGCTATGATGTCCACTCTTTTAGATAAAACAAAGGCGGACACAGCCGAGCCTATAACTGTCAACGGGTTTCCTGCATCGTCAAAACGCCCTGCTAATCTCAGAAATTCTTTCTTTACACCGTTCATACGAGAAGAAGAGCCTGCCGCGCAGATAACGACAGCCGTCATTCGATATCGTCATCCAAATCAGCGTCCTCTTCTATGGGGAGGTCGTCAAGCCCTTCGCCCGCAATTTTCAGCGAGATACATTTGAGCTTCTCAAAAATCAAGCGCTCTACTTCTTCATGCGATTTTTGTAGAGACACGGCAATTTCATCTTCCAAAATCTTCAACGCAGAATCGTAGAGTTTCCTTTCCATAATGGGGAGTTCTTTTATTTTGCTTCGATGGTAAAGTAGCCGCACAATGGATGCAATGTTTTTAATACTCCCGTCTTTGAGCAGGTCCATGTTCATTTGATACCGAAGCTTCCAATCAGAAGGCGCGGGATCGTAGTCTTCGCCGATGAAATTAATCGCCTCCAGCGATTCTTCCGGCGATACAATAGGGCGAATCCCCAGAGAAAACGCCCGCTCAATGGGAACCATAATAGTCATGTCGGAGCTTGCTAAATAAATGACATAATAAGGAATCTTATTATCTTTAAACCACTTTTCCTCAATGGAAATAATCTTCCCAACGCCCTGGCTTGGGTAAACCAAATGTTGATTGATTTGGAATATATTCATTGGATTCAATGATAGCAGAAAATCTTCATTAAGACAAGTCCGAAAAACGGTGGGTAAAAGCTTTACATCGGAATCCACGAAATCACCTGCTGAAACAAGGTTTTTTATCCAATCTGCATCCGCCCATTGCCAATTCGTATGTTCCGAAAGGGTAAAATGTTCCGACAAAAAGGTTATTCGATACGCTCGCGACGTGTGCTTACCGTTATATTCGAATTCGGCGCTCCCTATAAAGCCGTCTACCATTATCTTCACACCGAATTCCTCTGTATATTCACGGATAAGAGCTTGTTCATCAGTCTCCCCCGCCTCAACTTTGCCGCCGGGGAATTCCCATTTGCCCCCCATATGTCCTTGCGAAACACGCTGCGCTATAAAAATCTTTCTATCCACCACGGCAATACCTGTAACCGAACTTTTCATCTTGTTTTTACCTCTTTAGTAGAGAGTTTTCGCGCCAACAGTCGTTCCAAAAGCACACTGTAAACGGGTCGGGATGCGATGATATCTGAAGTAACAAAAGCCGACAGGCTCACCAAAACGAGACTACCTAAATGGTTGAAGTTGCCGCTCATTTCCAGTATGAGTACAATGCCTGTAACTGGCGACTTGACCACCGCCGAGAAAAACGCCGCCATACCTAGTATCATGAAGTTGAGATTATGTCCTGCTTCAATAAGTCCGAACATACCCAGCGCCTGACCAATTATGCCACCGAGTATGGCGCCGCAGGCGAGTAAGGGCAGAAAAATACCGCCTGCGGTACCGGAACCATAACAAAATGCGGTGAACGAAAGCTTTAAAATGAATAGCACGGACAAGGTCTGTAGAGAAAATGTTTTCACTGAAAGCATTTCTATGAGTTCATGTCCTCCGCCTGTAACCTCGAAAAAGTAAAATCCAAGGGGAATAGTCACCAACAGAGGCAGAATCGGACGGAATATCTGGGATATGCGTAGTTTTTGGAAGAAGTCTTGGGCGAAGTAGAGCAAACGTTTGAAGATATCACCGAAGAGAGCGCAGGCTATACCTAACACAACGACCCAAGGAAAATCGCCGAGAGGCGTTGCGTCTATTCTACGGAAGTCGAACACCGGCGTGAAACCGAAGAACAAGCCAGCCACTGCATCCGCGGCCATTGATGCGCCCATCGCGCAAGCGATGAGAAGCGGGGAGAAACTCACCTGCAATTCTTCAAGCACAAAGAGAACGCCCGCGAGAGGAGCGCTAAACGCCGCGGACAACCCGGCCGCAGACGCGGCGGTAATGAGGAATTTTCTCTCCGCATGAGGGCGTTTGAAGAGATGCAGGATACCGAGTCCCACGTAGACTGCTATCTGAATCGAAGGACCCTCCCGTCCGAGGGAGAGGCCTGCGCCTATTCCGATCACTCCGGTAACTATCTTGAGGAAAAGTTCTGGTTCCCAGTTGAAAACTACCTGCCGCGCCAATGCGCCCTTGATTTGCGGGATACCGCTTCCTTTTATCATAGGGAAGGCTTTCACGCACCATCCGAGGAATAATCCTAGCGCACACAAACCAACGGCCCACGCGACCGTCCAATACCACGTCTTGACGGCAAGGGTCTGATACACGACTTGTCTGAGAATGTCAGCGCGACTCAATGCAAGACGAAAGCCCACCACCACCGCTCCGCCCGCAAAACCTATGACTATGCTTTCCAATATGACAGCCAACCGTGAAGCATACCATCGCCGAATAACTTTTCGCGCCAATTTGAATTGTTCTTTTGGATTTATCGTTATCATCGCTTGAAAAGGTTTTATTTTTGACTATACAAAATTATAAAGATTAGCCCCTAGGAGAATCGAACTCCTGTTTTGAGATTGAGAATCTCACGTCCTAACCGTTAGACGAAGGGGCCGTCTCTAGGAAATAAAATAGTAGTCAACATCCAAAAATTTATCGCTAATTTTCAAAAACACGCTCACTATTTATCCACATCGTTCCCCAGGGAGGATTTGAACCCCCACAAACAGATCCAGAGTCTGCTGTGCTGCCATTACACAACCGGGGAATTTCTTAAAACAAACAACATTTATTTGATGTTTTGTAGTCTATCATAAAGTAGAAAAAATGTCAAGGGGGTGTTGATATTTTTTGATAAATAAGATACCCTATTAAATATTCTGCTACGTCCTAACGAAAATAGACGGATAGCGCGAATGATAGGAGAAAAATGAAAAAGAACATAGATGTGGTCCCGCTGATATTTAAAAAATTTAAAGGACTGTCGGCGAAGATGCTTTATGGCTTTACCAAAATAGGTAAGGTCAGAGTTCTTCCAAAACGCGATTATCATTACAATCATATGAAAAATCTAGCGCTGGTCTATTTCAATCTTACGCCGCTGTGTAATCTTCGGTGCAAAATGTGCGGGCAGTGGGGCGACAGAGGCAAAATGAAGAACGGGCGCATCGCCGAAGAAGCTAAAACTATCGTCAGCCTTGAACGTTATAAGCAAATCATTGATGAAATTGCGCCGAGCCACCCTGTCACCTACCTCTGGGGCGGCGAGCCTTTTCTCTATCCTGACCTTATGTCCCTTGCCAAATACATCGTTGATAAGGGTCTCTATATGAGCGTCAACACCAACGGTACGTATTTAGAGCAATACGCGGAACAAATCGTCCGCGATAGGTGGAGTACTATATTTGTATCTCTGGATGCTTTCGAGGAAACCAACGACGCTATGCGCGGCAGAGGTTCCTACCAAAAAGTGGTACGCGGTTTCGAAGCAATCAATCGTGAAAAGAAACAGCAGGGCTCGAATTACCCCATCATGGGTATTGTTACCACAGTTACCAATCAGAATTATCTGATGCTTGATGAACTAGCGGAAGCATCCCGCAGCTTCAATCTTGACGTGCATATTTTCAACCTCGGCACTTATACTAACGATAACATTGTCGCCATGCAGAAACAATTTATGAAGGAGAAGCTCGACACGGACATCGACTGTCTCGCCGCTTACAACACAGGTTACAACCTTGGCATTGACGGCGAAAAACTCAACGCTATTCTGAAAAATATCCATAACAAGGACTATGGGCATCCGATGATAACCGTACCATCTCTGAATCCCAAAAAAATCCACACCTACTATGCGGATCTTGAGACGCCGGTCCGTCGTCACTGTATCGTTCCATGGTGCCAGACGGACATCAACTATAACGGGGATATGCACTTTTGCGCGGATTACCCTGATTACATTCTGGGCAATATCAAGGAACAATCTTTTACCGAGATTTACAATGGGGAAAGAGCAAATCGATTCAGAAAAGCCATTCACGCCTGCAAGGGCGGTATGTTTCCGGGATGTCTGCGCTGTTATCAAAATATGCTCTTCGGTATGAAAGTCAAAGGATTTTGATGATAACGGCGGACTTTCTAGCCGCAGTTTTATGCTAATTTCTTTCGGAAAGCCCCTGTAATTATCCCCTTAAGTTGCCGATATTTAATTGAAGAGGTAAAGAATGTTCAGAATATCAACAAATATGCCTAATGACGATATGCAATTCAGACTGCGGCGGCAAGAGGAACAGCTTGCTAATATACAGGCTAAAATCGCGGGGCAAACAAAATTCAACAACCTGCGGGACGACCCGTTAGCCGCGTCTCACGCCGTGCGCTACGATTCCTATCTGGCGCGGCTTAATCGTTTTGAAAAGAACGCTCTCTACGCGAAAGAGCATTTCAACCAGACTGATGCTTACCTGCGTCAGGCAAACGACATCTTACAGCGGATTAGGGAAATCGCGGTTCAAGGTGCTAACGGAATCTACACGCAAGAAGATATGCGGGCAATGGGCATTGAGGTGAACGAGCTGATGAAAGAGCTTGTCTCCATTGCCAATGCCATAGGACCAGATGGTACCCGTGTCTTCTCCGGCGATAAAGCCTTATCGGAGCCGTTTCGACTGATCGAAGGCAGGGTCCAGGGCGGCGGGGAGACCCTGGTGACTGCTGTTGAATACCGCGGTGCGGGTGCGTCCCGAAAAACCGAAACAGGCGACCATATCTATGCCAATCTTGACATCGGCGGCGGCGAGGCGTTTTGGGCTGAAAAGATGCAGGTCTTCTCAAACGTAGATACAACCAATTATCAAGTTGCGGAAAAAAGTTCCTTCTTCATTGACGGGGTAGAAATAACCGTCAACCCGGGAGAAAACCTCGCAGGCATCATAGATAAGATAAACGACTCTCCAGCTCCGGTCAAAGCCTCTATGGATATAGATACACATTCTCTAGTCCTTGAGGGAACAAATGCCCACCTTATCAGATTGGAGGATGCGAAGGGAACGACCGTTTTACGAGATTTGGGAATGATTGTTCCCAACGTGGAAACCGGAGCGCCGAACTGGAATCCATCCGCTAAAGTATCCGGCGGTTCGGTGTTCGATATGGTTATGCAAGTACGGGATGCTCTTTATCAGGGTGATTCTACCATAGTAGGTGGCGCAGGTATAGGTGGTATGGACCTCGCATTGGTAAACGTACAAGCCCGACTTACCGACATTGGTAGCCGTGCGGAACGCGCCGAATCCGTATGGAAACGGATAAACGCCGAAATTCCCGCAGTTACCTCAGCCTATGGGCGCGAGGCTTCTCTCGACTTTGCTACTGCATCCATGGATCTAAGTATGTTTGATTTTGCCCACAAAGCGACTCTACAAACTACAGCAAAAATTCTGCCGCGCACGCTCCTTGATTTCCTGCGGTAAATACGTCTCCTTGATGGGCGCGGAATTCTTAAAAAATGTCCATGTTTGTCATTTGCTCGTGCGGTCAGCGAAAATTTAAATTTCTCTTGCTATTTTGTATAATCTATACTATACTTTGAACAAGAGGTAGATATGTCGACACAAATAAAAGGCATAGAGAAAGAATACTTCCTTTCAAAACTGATTGGGGAACAGATACCCCTTATGTATGTCTATAATCGGAAGAATTATACCTTCAAGGTTGATAAAATCAGCAAAGAGGAGATGGAACTTATCACCACTGAGCCGGTTGAAGGACTGATTATAAACAGGAAAATAAATCTTATGTTTGATTACAAAGGGCTTATTATTTCTTTTGTTGTTGAGATAAAAGATATAAGCCAAGAAGTTATCATAACGAGTATGCCTGCTGTGCTTTACAAAAATCTGGACAGGTCCAATTCTCGCGTGTCGGTGCCTACCGACTTGCAGATACAGCTTACATCAATGGAAGACCGTTATTCTCTGCCTTATCCGAAATATTCTGTGTTTGAAATCTCTGAGGATTTGGCTTTTCCTTCTGATATGGACCCCAAAGACTTCAACGCTCTTATGGCGAAGATGCTCACGGTGATAAATGAATGTGCGAATGGCCATAAGATTGTGTATTATAGCTCTTCCGTTCTTCCTGAAAAAGTGGAAGAACGGCTCGTTACCGAAAACGGAAAGACTCTTTTCATTCCATCAACCGTTGATAAACTGCCCGATTTTACCGAGAAACAGCAGAGATATATGGTAACTAGTGACGTTTTCAAGCGATACTTTGAAAGTATCGGAGTGGGAGAGGCTTTTTTGGAACAATCCATAAAGCAGTTTATCAAAAACAAGTGTGACGAAGGACTAGCCGGTGTGCTATTGGTTCCTTTGTTGTTTCAAGAATACGTGGTCGGCTATATTTTCGCGTGGAAATCAGGTTCCCCATCCTCAAAGCCCATGGACAAGCCTTTCAATATGGCTTTCGCGGAGACAATACGACAATACAGTAAATGGCTCGTATTTTCTCTGAAAGAGCGAGGGTACTTTGAGGCGGGACACATGAAGGACCGGGTCATCAATGGTAAAATAAGCGATATCAGTGCATCCGGTCTCCGTTTTGCGGTACCAAATTCCTTTATGTTTCTGACTCTACAGCCCGGTGTTGAAATAGCGGTAACACTGACATCCCCGCAACGCGATATCCACACGAAAGTAAAAATCAGACGTAGATACAAAGAAGGATCGTTGGTCTATTTGGGTTGTAGTTTTGTCGATATGTCTCCTACAGATACCCAATATCTATTCGAATTCATCTACGGTAAACCGAATCGCGGATCGGCTGAAGTTCTCTTTTCCGGCAATGTTTGACGCCTCTCCTCTCACAGCCCGTCCGGTAGCGGTTATGGAGATAGGCTCTACGGGGATAAGACTTCTGATTGCGGAAATTACCGGCGATGGCGGTTGGAAGAAACTCGACCGTGCGGACAAACCTGTTGTCTTGGGCAGAGATGTGTTCACCACCGGTATGGTTTCACGAGCGTCGTTGCTGGAATGTCTCTCGGTTTTGCGGAATTTCAAAGAACTGCTCGCGGGCTGGGACATCGCTGAAAACGATGTCCACCTGATTGCCACAAGCGCCTTGCGCGTAGCGCGCAACCGTGAAGTGTTCGCGGACCGCGTGTTTCAGGAAACAGGTTATCGTCTTGTCATCGTAGAAGGCATCGAGGAAAACCGACTCGTGTATCTGGCGGTTCGTTTCGCGCTCAAGAATACCATGTTACGTCTGCCGCTATTTTGGCGCGGGGGAGCTATGATAATAGACATAGGTGGAGGCTCCACGGAAATTATGCTCCTGCGGCATGGGAAAATGGTTGCGGCTCACAGCATCCGTGTCGGCACCATCGTGCTGGACCAACATTCGCGCAAAGTAAGCGGTATCCTCCTCTCCAGAGAGCGCTATCTCACCGAAAACTTCCACAACACTATCATGTTTTTGAAGGCGGAAATGTCTCTGGACGCGGTTGACACTTTCGTGGTAACTGGATCCGATACGCGTATCGTGGCTGGTCTCATCGGGAAAGATGGAGACGGCACCGAATGGTGCCGCACCATCGAAAGAGAACAATTCCTCTCGTTTGTCAGAGAGGTAAAGGATTATTCCATAGAGGACTGCGTACAAAAACTGCGTATAAACTACGGAGACGCCGAAGGCTTTGTTCCCGGACTGCTCATCTACAAGTATTTTCTTGAGCAGACTCAAGCTTCTCAAGTAGTGGTTCCCGTCGTTTCCATCCGCGAGGGCTTGCTCGTAGACCTCGCTCTGGGCGTTGACCCTGACTTGCGGGAGGATTTTTTCTCGCAAATCATAGCCTCTGCGGTGAATCTGGGACGGAAGTACCACTTTGACGAAGCCCACGGACGGCAGGTCGCAACTATCAGCATGGTGATCTTCGATTTTTTCTCAAAAGAACACGGACTTAATCGACGGGAGCGTATTCTCCTTGAGATCGCCGCCTTACTCCACGATATTGGTATGTTCATCAAAGGGTCGAGTCACCATAAACACGGACAGTACATCATCGCTAATTCAGAGATTTTCGGACTTCGCCAAGAAGAATCAGCCGTCATAGCTAATGTTGTCCGTTACCATAGAGAGGAATCGCCCAGTTCGGAAGATGTCTCCTACATCGCGCTTCAGAGCGAGGAACGGGTGCTGGTATTAAAGATGACTTCCATTCTCCGCGTTGCTGACGCTCTCGACAGAGGACATGCCCAGCAAATCAAAATCAAATATATTGAGCGCAGAAATGAAAACGCGGTTTTTCACCTACAAGGCGACACAGACATGAGCCTTGAACGTATTGGTCTTGAGGAAAAAGCCGCTCTGTTCGAGGACGTGTTCGGGTACAGGATTATTCTGACGCAAGGATAAAAGCAGCAAGGTATACTATTTCAACAAGACTGTCATCATAACACGTGTTTGCCTTGACACGCCACCGTAAAACCGCTATAATTTTCTTGATTTGTTTATGCGTAAAATACCGTTGTTTCTTTTTCTAGGGTTTTTTCTAAACTTTCTCCTTTCTCTTAGCGCCCAAGACTACCCCCTACTCATTGGTACCAGTGAAGGACTAGACGGACTAATGCGAGACGGCTCTCGCGTTCGACTGTGGCAGGGTGGAAGCGTCAGGAAAATTGTCCGTGAGAACGGTTACTGGGCTATACTCACGAGCGAAGGCGTGTTCGTTTCGGAAGAAAGCGCTTCCGCAGAAAAAGGACAAAATCTAAAACAATGGGAGGAGCGAAACGCCGACTTGCCCGTCAAGACAATCAAAGTGTTTGAGAACGGACAAAAGTCTTTCATAAAAATAACGCAGGAAATTAAGGACTTGAAGGCGGACGGCGACACCCTCGTTATTGCCATGAAAGACGCTGTTTACCTCTCCCACAACCGCGGACGGACATGGCAAGACCTCGGTGCGCCGAGCGCCCGTACCAACGGAATAAAGGCAGTTGCGGTTGCTCGTATGACGGAACTTGTCGTGTTTGCGTCTCACAGCATCTACGGGGTGAGTTACCTTTTTCCTCGTAGGAGCAAATGGACGGAACTAAACACAGGGCTAGAAAAACTCGAAACAACGGACAACCCCGATGAAGTGTCTGATATTGCGGTTGCCGCGACGGACGGAGGGGTAACGGTCTACGCCTCTCAGTCCTTCCGAGGCAGACTTTATCGGCTGGACTGGACGCGTAAACGCTGGACGCAAATCTGGTCTGATGGTAAAGATTTTGGCCCTACGGACTCCCTCGATGTTTCTCCGGACCGGGGAGAGGGCGTCTCATTACGTTTTGCGATGGACGGAGAGATAGCGCAATGGTCGGAAGGAAACATCAGTCAGCGAGTTGATGTCCGAGATTTCATAAAAAATATTTACCGAAACTTGAATATCGTCCCGAACTGTCTCTTCATGTCGAATTCTGGTGTAACGATGAATCTTTCAGAGCTGTGGTTGATCAACGACGTGGCTAATCCGCGTCAGCTTTCGCGTCAAGAACTGGCAACTGGCAAGAAAGGGCTTTATCTACTTATTGACAAAGCTGTACGAGAGACGGATTTCAATCAGTATTTGGACGTGATTGACCGCGCAGGGCTTAATTTGGCGGTCATTGATATGAAGGATGATTTCGGTAGGCTCCGATGGCGGACCGACAACCCCACTTTGACCACAAAAGGGCGCGTTTTCAATCCGATTGATATTGACGGCTTTCTCTCAGCGATGAAGGCGCGGGGAGTCTATACTGTGGCCCGTATCGTGGTTTTCAAAGACCCGGAGCTGGCTCAACGGGACGGCGGCAAATACGCGGTCTGGGACGCGGAAACAGGCAAGCCCTGGCGAGGATATTTTGAAACGAGAACCGAAACAGGCGATGTGAAACGGTCTCTCAGTAGCGAGCAGTGGGTTGATCCTTATTCCGAGGTGGTCTGGGATTACAACACAGCGGTTGCCCGCGAACTGGAGGATTTGGGTTTTGATGAAATCCAGTTTGACTATATTCGGTTTCCGACTGACGGGGACAATCTCTATCAAGCGCGTTACCGGTGGCGGGATGCGGATATGGACAAAGATAGCGCTATCTTGTCTTTTTTGCGGCATGTGCGCGCCCGAATTTCCGCGCCGATTTCTATCGACATTTATGGAGCTAACGGATGGTACCGTACCGGAGCGCGTACGGGTCAGGAAGTGGAACTGCTTGCGCCTTATGTCGACGTTATTTGCCCGATGTATTATCCCAGTCACTTCGAGCAATACTTTCTCGCCCAGCCGCCGGCAGAACTGCGTCCGTACCGTATCTACTTCATCGGCACAGGGCGGAACTCCGTGATTGCCCGCCGCCAAGTTATCATCCGCCCTTGGGCGCAGGCTTTCTACCTAAACGTCTCCTATGACCGTAAATTCTACAACCGTGACTATGTGCGCCGTCAGGTTGAGGGCGTGAACGACGCGGGCGCTCCCGGATATACGTTTTGGAACACGTCGGGGCGGTATGATGATATTTTTTGAATGATTTCCATAGTTTTCCTTACCTTGCCATATACGAAAGTCCGTGTTAATGCGTTAATTTGTGCATTTGTGGACGCGGCAAAATTGCTTTAAAGCCGCCATTCGGAAAAGATACGCCCCGTTTTTGTCCACTTATGTCCATCAGGGGCTCTGTCATACCATCCGCCCAAATACGCAAACGACCATCCCACGCCCAGTGAGAGTTGTTTGTTGATCCTAATTGAATACGAACTGTCTGTAAAAGCGTAAGATACGATACCGTTTCCGCCGTCTCCACCCCAACCGTAGAGGAGGTAAGCCATTGCGTTCATTCTCAATATTCCCCAACGAAAGCTTGAGAACGTGAGAAATAGTTTCATATTGATGCCTGTACCGTAGTGGTTATAATACTCGGCGCTAATGACGCCGCCACCGGGCAGGACGTTTGACCAATAGGTGGATGTTCCCCACACAAGCCAGCCCGCATGGGCTTTCACCTCAAAAAACGCCGTCTCATCTACGAATAGCCGATATTTCACGGTCCAGTCCAAGCTATCCGCCGAAAACGCGCTTCCTGCGAATCCTGCGTTGTCTGCAATGTCGTCGGTCAGGTTAAAATAATCAAAATGAAGGGTTAAGCCTGTGCTTGTCTTTGAATTGTCTAATTCATGGGAAAAGGCGAAGAGGCAGCCGTCTGAAACGATTCTACTGTCATACCACATTGTGGTTCCCTTTTCAACAGATTTTGCGCCGCCAGCGATGAAAGCTGACAATTCAAACTGCTGGTAAGGAATGTAACCGTCCTGCTCGAAAGGATTACCGTAAACGATTCGCGTGTCTATGAACATATTGGGGATGCTCCAGGTTTCAGAACGGGAGGCGGATCGGAAGTCAGCGAATATCCATCCTAAACCTACCGCAAATGAAATGTCGTAAAAATTGTTTACGTCTGCGGAGGGTTTACGACTGGTGAGCAGAGCGGTCAACCTATCCATAGGGCTGGCTAGGGTACTTCCCATTTTGCCACGAATTGTGCCGTTGCCGTCGAATTCCGCGAAGAGGCGATGAAGCATTTCTCCTACCGCCGAACCGCCTATGATAGTGGTGACAAAATCGTTGAGCGAACAGATGCCGTTTTCAAAGACGAATTCCCATAGAGCGCTTCCTGCGGCAGTGAACAAAGTCGATTCATAAAAGGAAAATCCGTTGCTCCTTCCGCTGTTGAAATAGGTTGAGCCTTGATAGGGATGCCCCGCCTGATTGACGTAAAAACGGTCGTTTTCTTCCCACTGCCACGCGGAAAGGTTCATATGCTTGTAGATGGTTTGCAGGGATATTTTGGCAAAGCCTGCGTTGCCGATGTAGCGCGCCGCGGTATTCGTTACGATATTACTCATAAGAGTTTCGGCGGACGCCAGCAGCAAGCCGTATTTAGCCGGATCTCGCATGGCGGCTTGTTCACCGCCGCGAGCTGTTTCTTGTTCTTGCGCCGTAAGCCTAACGACGAATATGAAAAGAATTAAACAAGATATGGATTTTCGTACCGCGTAATGCGCGCTCTGTATATATACTCGGTTATTGGGGGGGGGGGGTAAACAAGCGTATTTACGGAAGCAAACTCAGACTGTACTATAGTATTCTTGTATACATTTGGTCTCATAGTAAATGCATCGTATCAAATAACGAAGAAGTGTGCAAGAGGACTTTCAAAATTCTTAATAGGACGGACTATCAATATGCGCCTATTTTTAGAACAAGGCGTTTGCGTTTAATCGTTCCTGCTTGATGTTGAGGTGCGTATAGGCAAAGGGTGTTACTACTCGCCCGCGGGGGGTACGTTGAATGAGACCTGCTTGAATCAGATACGGCTCGTAGTAGTCTTCCAGCGTTTCCACAGCTTCGCCGACCGATATGGCGAGGGTTTCCGCGCCCACCGGACCGCCGGCGTAGCGCTCGATAATCATGCGGAGAATGTCGCGGTCCAGGCGTTCAAGACCGAGAGCGTCTATTTCCAGGCGTTCAAGACCATTTGCCACGACTCTTTTGGTGATAGAAGGCGAACCGTCCACCAGAGCGAAGTCTCGCATCCGCCGTATGAGACGGTTTGCTACACGGGGCGTTCCCCTGCTCGCGTGTGCCAAAAGCGCCGCCGCCTCATCGTCAAGCGAAACGTTAAAAATCCCCGCGGAGCGGCGCAATATCGCCTCCATATCCGCATGGTCGTAAAGCGAAAAGCGAAAACTTATTCCGAAACGACTAGCGAGCGGGCTTGAGACATTGCCCGCCTTGGTGGTTGCGCCGATGAGAGTGAACTTGGGGAGGGGCAGACGCATAGTGCGAGCGCCGGGTCCCTGCCCGATTATCCAGTCGAGTTCGTAGTCTTCCATTGCGATATAGAGCATTTCCTCGATGGCCGGTTTGAGTCGATGAATTTCGTCAATGAAGAATACCGTATTCTTCTTCATCGTGGTTAAGATGCCCACCAAATCCTTTGGCTTGTCCATTGCGGGCGCTGATGTTACCTTGAAATCCGCGCCCAGCTCACGCGCCACTATCTGCGCCAGCGTGGTTTTGCCCAGACCGGGCGGTCCAATGAGGAAGAGGTGGTCCAGACTTTCCCGCCGCGCCTTCGCGGCGTCAATAAACACGGTGAGATTTTCCTTTATTTTAGCCTGTCCTAAAAATTCGGCGATGTTCCGCGGACGCAGAGTAACATCCCGATCGTCCTCGGCACGATACGTCTCCGCGTGAACAATCCCTTCCCGCTCCTTTTCTTGCTTTTCCATTCCTAACTAGCATATCATTGAAAAGCAGAAATTTCAAGCGGACTAGCTTTTATGACATCAGAGCGCGAGGCTTCTAAATAGAGATTGTTTCCCTTGACAAAACGGCCGTAGGAAATATAATAAAGTGCATGAATATATTAATACTAGGCGGGACCGGCGTTATCAGTACGGAAATCGTGAACCGCCTCCACAGCCTCAACCATCATGTGACGGTGTTCAACAGAGGTATTCGAAAGGCTCGGTATGAAGCAGAGACGGAAACCATCATTGGGGACAAGCAAGACGCGGAAAGCTTTAAAAGGCTTTTGAAAGGCAGAAAGTTTGACGCGGTAATCGATATGATTTCGTATAACCCCGAAGACGCAGCTCTCACCCTTGATGCTCTTTCTCAAAGCGGCGCACACCATGTGTTTACATCCACAGTGTCGGTATACAAGCGTCCGGTACGAGACGTGCCGTTCCGTGAAACCCACGAACTTTTCTCTGACGATACTTTTTGTCCTTATGGATACCATAAGGCGCGGATGGAAGCGTTTTTGGGCACACGGATGGCGGACACGCCTATTACTATTATCCGCCCATCTCTCACGGTGGGGAAGGGAAGCAAGAATGTAGGCGTTATGCGGAACAATTACGGCATCATCGAGCGTATAAGAAGGGGAAAGCCAATTGTGGTTTTCGGGGACGGTACAAACCCCTGGTCATGGACATGGTCAGGCGACCTTGCCAAAGTTTACGCGGGCGTTCTCCGCCGTTCCGCCTGTTATGGGCAGGTCTACCATACGGCGAGTGGGGACCTACATATTTGGGACGACCTCTATTTTGAATTCGGTAAACTCGTAGGCATTGAGCCGCGTCTGATTCACATTTCTACGGAGATGCTGATGGCGGCCGCGCCCGCTGTCTTCGGACACATATATCAGGAAAAAATGCACTGCGGCGTCTTTTCTTGCGATAAAATCCACCGAGACGTGCCGGAATTCGTTTGCGAATACTCGCTTGACAAGATTGTCAAAGCCCTTACCGAATGGTATGAAGAGGAAGCGTCTGCGCGTATTGTGGACCAAGAACGGGACGCACTCGAAGACGTCATCGCTGAAAAATATGCACTCGCTATGTCCGCCTTCGCCTCAATTGCGTAGGCGGTATGGCGTTTTGTCATCTTCAAGGACTTGACTTGTTTTCCCGATAAAGATACAGTATTAAAATACATGAAGACAGATCCTACAAAAAACAAACGGAAAGCGGGCGTCTTACTTGCGGTGAGCAGTCTACCATCCCCCTACGGCATAGGGACATTCGGCAAGGCGGCGCGAGACTGGCTGGACTTCCTTGAAAAGACTGGACAGCACTGGCAGATTCTCCCTTTGGGACCAACAAGCTGGGGCGATAGTCCTTATATGAGCTTCTCGGCTTTTGCAATCAATCCCTATTACATTGATTTAGACATACTTTGTGAGCGAGAACTTTTGAAGAAGGCGGAAATAGACGCGCTTGAATGGGGACAGGGACGGGTCGATTACGGACTGTTATTCAAAAACCGCGGACCTCTTTTGCGGAAGGCGTTTTCACAGTTCAAAGGCGTGGATGATTCGGTTTCCCTGAAAGAATTCAGTAAATTCCGCAGAGAAAACGCCTTTTGGCTTGATGATTACGGTCTTTTCATGGCGCTCAAGCAAAAAAATAACGGTAAATCATGGTTGTTGTGGGAAGAAAATGAGCGTTTCAGAGAAAACGTCTGGGTAAAAGAGGAACTTCTGGAAGACATTGAGTATTACTCATTCGTTCAATGGACCGCTTTTACGCAATGGAGGGCGCTCAAAGCGTATGCCGCGCAAAAAGGCGTCGCCATCATTGGGGATATGCCGATTTATGTTGCAATGGACAGCGCTGATGTGTGGGCCAACTCGAGTCTATTCCAATTGGACGAAGAGCGTAAACCCAGAGCAGTCGCGGGCTGTCCGCCAGATGCATTTTCTGCAAAGGGGCAACTGTGGGGAAACCCGCTCTACGACTGGGATAAGATGAAGGAAACCCGTTTTGCGTGGTGGCTTGACCGTATGCGGGAAAGCCTTTCTCTTTTTGACATGGTGAGAATCGACCATTTTCGGGGCTTGGAACGTTACTATTCCATTCCGGCCGGCGCCCAAGACGCTTCAATCGGCTCGTGGGAAAAGGGTCCGGGTATGGAATTTATATCCGCGCTCCGCGTTCTTGGGGAAGGGAATGGAGAAAAAAGGATCATCGCGGAGGATTTAGGCTTCCTCACAGGCGAGGTGCGGGCTTTGCTCGACGCGTCCGGCTTTCCGGGCATGAAGGTTCTCCAATTCGCCTTTGATTCCCGCGAGGCGGGTTGTTATATGCCTTACACCTATACGCGAAACTGTGCTGTTTATACCGGCACCCATGACAACACCACGACCCTGGGCTGGTTCAGAACCGCGCGTCCCGAAGATGTCAGGCTTGCCAAGGACTATTTCGGCGTTGAGGATGAGACTGCGGGTGTATGGGCGTTTATCCGTGCCGCATTGTCGAGCGTTGCGGATCTTGCCGTTATCCCTATGCAGGACTACCTTTGTCTGGATGAATCAGCCCGTATGAACATGCCGTCAACTACCGGCGCAAACTGGCGGTGGCGTCTGCCCGCAAACGCTCTGGTAGACGGGCTCGCGCAAAAAATAGCGCGGCTTACGAAAATAAATGGAAGATGGGGCTAGACTTTCTCAATAAAGCCTTATTCTTCGTTTCAAAAATATAACAGGAGAGGAGATGAACAAATGAGAAAACTTTTTTTCGTATTCTGCATGGGATTCTTTGTGGAAACCGTATTTGCGGCCGACCCGGTGGAGGGGTTTTGGTTGAGCGTTGATGAAAAAACGCAAAAGACAACGGCAGGCTGGGAGATCTATCAGACGGGCGGACTCTTGTTTGGGAAGATGCTTTCGGTCGCCGGGTTTTCGCCTACGGAAAAGGCAAGCTCGTGCAAGAGTAGTTACGAGGGTTTCCCCGTGTCGGGAAACATAAAAGAGATGCCTTTGGCTGGAACCCCATGGATTTTCGGCTTGAAAAAAGACAGTGAGGGCGTGTGGAGTAAGGGAAGCATCGTGAATCCCGAAGATGGTAAGATATACAAATGTAAAATCATCTTCCACAAGGCTGACGGTAAAAAGTACAAGGGGGACACGCTGGAAATGCGCGGCGAAATCGGACTTGGTATCGGCCGAAGCCAGTTCTGGAGCCGAGCCAACAAAGCGGAAGCATCGGCTCTGAAGTAATCCTATTTAACTGGAGCGGCGTTGTTTTTTATAAAAAATACAAAAAGAATTTTCCTCTTCAGCCTCACGCTGTGCGTTTTTAACGTCTTTAGCGAAGAGCGTGAGACAGAGAAGTCGACGCTTGTGTTTGCGGAGCCGGATTTTCCGCGTCCCGTGCGGGTTTCTCCCTCTGAAACGCCGCCGCGTCTCAGAGCGGAGGGGGATATTCCCTTTAACATAGCAGGTTTCGACGAGCCGCTTACCCAAGAATACATTGCGCGGTATTCGACAAAGGCGAGTCTCACATGGCTTTCAGGCATCATAGAGAATGGGAAACCGTATATGGCTTTCATCAGACAGCGGATAGAAGAGAAAAACCTCCCGTGGGAACTACTCTACGTGCCGGTCATCGAGTCTGGCTTTATCGGCAATTCGCGGAGCAGGTCTGGCGCGACTGGCTTGTGGCAGTTCATGCGGAACAGTATAAGCCCCTATATGAAGATAACCGATTGGCTCGATGAGCGCCTTGATTTCTGGAAGGCGACCGAAGGCGCTTTGTCTAAACTTTCAGAAAATTACCGTATGCTGGGCGATTGGGCGCTGGCGCTGGCCGCTTATAATATGGGACTCGGCGGACTCAACAGAGTCGTGAAGCAGACCGGCGTCAATGATTATTGGGAACTTTCCCGCAAGAAACATCTCAAAACGGAAACCATCCACTATGTGCCGAAATTGCTTGCCGTCTCCTATATTCTTACGAATCAGCGGAAATTCGGACTTACTGTGAACTGGGAACGGTCTCCTGAATGGACTCGCGTCAACGTGGGAAAGAGCGTTGATTTGGGGCTTTTGGCTGAGGCCAGCGGCGTTGATGTATCGAAACTGCAAAAGGCGAATCAAGAACTTTTCTTCAATGTAACGCCGCCGGATAAAAACTACCTGCTCAAAGTTCACGTTTCGGACGTGGACCAAATCAGTGCGATTTTGGAACGGACCGACATTCATCTCATTAAATATTATATCTATGTGATAAAATCAGGAGACACGCTGTCCGTTTTGGCGCGGCATTACGGCGTATCCGTCGAGCTGATAGAGCAGGCAAATCCGGGCGTCAAGCCGAGAACGCTTAAAATCGGACAGCGCCTCCTCATTCCCGCGCTGAAAAATGTGTCTCCGTACATCCGCGCGCCTGCCGACAGCGAAAAAGTCCCGATGGATACGGCGCAGTTCAATGGTAAATATGTCGTCAAGAAAGGCGAAACGCTTTGGTCCATAGCCGCAAGGCACCAGGTCCCCCCTGACGTCTTGGCGGATGTTAATGATATGGGCTTGAACGACATACTCCACGTGGGAAAAATCCTCAAAGTGCCGCAATAAACTCCCTTTGGAACAACACTCTGCTTTCGGATAGCCTCTTTTATGCAGAATATTGTTTTTTAGGATAAAGCTCTTGACAATATTTCATTCTTAACGTAGGATAAAAACCGTATGATAACGTCTGGTATTATGTTCAAGTATTCTTATAGCCCCCTCTTTATTTATACCCCCCCCCCCCGCCTGTACTTCTTGTACAAGCGGGAGATGCACGGCAAAATAACCCAGTAGCAAAATACGCCTCTGGAAACGCGGGGCAAACGT
>JAIRNA010000026.1 GCA_031258305.1 Treponema sp.
CGCGGAGGAGAATATGGAGAAAACGGCGTATCAGGCGGAGATTCTTTTTAACCGCCTCAAGAAAAGGTACAGACATCTCAAGAAATGGGCAAAACGCATAGGAACGGATGCATTCAGACTCTACGACCGCGACATTCCGGAAATTCCCTTGGTCATAGATATCTACAAGGACGCCGTTGTCGGTGCATTTTTTGAGAATCGAGAGGAAGATGTCGAAGATACCAGAAAAGAATGGCTTGATTGCATGAAGTCAGCTGTTTCCCAAGCCGTTTCCGTGCAAGATGAAAGAATTTTTCTCAAAATTCGTAAGCCCCAACGAGGAAACAATCAGTACGAAAAGATTGCACACAGGAATTTCTTCGTTGATGTGCATGAGGGGGACCTTGTCTTCCGCGTGAATCTCTCAGACTATCTGGATACGGGACTGTTCTTGGACAGGAGAAGCCTGAGGCGGCTCATCTGTGCGGAAGCCGCGGGCAAACGGCTTCTGAATCTTTTCTGCTACACGGGCGGGTTCTCCATCCATGCGGCTAATGGCGGAGCTGCGGGCGTAGACTCGGTGGATATGTCCAACACATACCTCGATTGGGCAAAGGTCAATTTCTCTTTGAACCATTTCACCGCGGAAATGGCGAGTCAGGAAGCTGTCTTCTTCAAAAATGCACCTAGGTTCCGCTTGATTCGTGCGGACGTTCTTCGCTTTTTGGATGCCGCGGCAAAAGCCCGTTGCACATGGGATGTCATCGTCATTGATCCGCCGGCCTTTTCAAACTCAAAACGGATGTTCTCCACCCTCGATATACGGCGGGACTACAAGTCTCTTATCTCAAAATGCCTGCCCCTGCTTGAGAAACGCGGAAGAATCTTCTTTTCATCAAGCGTCAAGCGCATCAAGGCGGATTTTTCCACGTTAGACAGCGCGTTTAAAACGCAAAACATAACGGAGAAACTCCGAGACGAGGACTTCCACAGCAAGAGAATCCCTGAGTGTTGGGAAATAATTTCGGTACATTAATCACGGACAAATCCCTCGTCTCACTCGTGAGAATCAAGACGTTTTATTTTTATTTCCCCGAACATGGAGTTTTGGAAAATCTGAATCATACGAATCTTCACGGCTTCAAGCACTCCCAAAAAGGCGCAAATGATGTCCATCGCCGAATTTTTGCGTATTACGAGGTCGGAAAAGGTACATCCTTCCTTTTTCTCAAGTATCTCCGTTAACAGAGCTATTTTTTCGTTTATCGAGACTTCTTCGTAGAGGTCAATCACTCGTTCCGGCGCAATGCTCGACATAAGATTCGAGAAGGTCTTGAACAAGTCCCATACGTCCATTTTCTGCCAAAGTTCCTCGTTAGTGAAAGGTAAATCGCGTTGTATTCTCTTTCTTTCTACGACAAGTTCTCCTTCTTTTACCTTTTCCTCCATCAACTCGGATAGCTTCTTAAATTTTTGGTATTCTATGAGTCTTCCCACCAATTCCTGTCGAGGGTCTTCCTCGTCTTCAATTGACACTTCAATGGGCAGGAGAGTACGACTCTTGATGAGCAGGAGATTCGCGGCCATAACATGAAATTCGGCAGTTTCGTCAAGGTCAATGGTTTCTGCGGAGCGCAGTATGTCGAGGAACTGCTTGGTGATTTCCGCGATGGGAATGTCGTAAATACTCACGTTGTTTTTTTTAATGAGAAAAAGCAGGGTGTCAAGGGGACCATCGAAGACATTTAGTTTGAATTTGGTATTTGGCATAACTATTCCTTTATAAGTTACCGCGTACAGCGGCTTTCCATTGATTGCCTCTATCGAATTCGTTTTGAAACATACCGAAAGAGGCGCAACCTGGGGACAGCATGACGATGTCGCCGGCGGCCGCCACCTCTTCGCTGACAGACGCGGCTTTGCCTATATTGTCGAAGGGACCGAAGTAGGAAATATGGGCGCTCTTGAGCAAAGCTTTCAGTTTTGCGCAGGCCGTTCCTTCCAGGAGAACCACTGCTTTGGCTTGAGCCGCCGCCGCGACAAGCGGGGCAAAGTCTAGATTCTTGTCAGCGCCGCCCGCAACAAGTACAATAGGTACGTCAAAGGCTGCAACCGCCGCGGCCGCAGCTTCCGGTATGGTCGCGGCCGTATCATTATAGAAACGAATACCATTGCGCTCACAGAAAAATTCAAGCCTATGTTCAATGCCCGGAAAGGTTCCCAGACTCTCGCTGACGAAAGACGCGGGCAATCCCAAATCAAGGAGAGCCAAACCCGCGGCAAGGAGATTCTTCTTTTGTCGCTGTCCCGGTACGGAGGTCTGAGTCGGCACTATTTCAACTTTTTCCCATTTTCCCACAGAACGAGTGCGGACAAATCCGCGTCCTTGTTCAAGCCAGCCCCCTGCAACGTCTTGAGGGAGTGGAGCGTCCGCGTAGACAAGCGGACGCGCCTTCGTCTCAGCGAGGAAACTTTGTCCCCAGTGGTCGTTCTCCACGACGATGACATCGTCTTCATCCTGTCCATGGCAAATAACGCGCTTGTCCGCGACATAGTCTTCCATGCCGTTGTAATAGTTCTGATGGTCAGGCAGAATCGCCGTAACCACGGCAACGCGGGGTTTGAGCAAGGACACGCAGGGATTGCCGCATTTTGTTTTCCCTTTGAGGTCGCCGAGTTGCCAGCTCGACAGTTCCAGTACCACATCGTCATACGATTTAAGCTCGTCTAAGAAAGAAAGCGGAGACACGGCGATATTGCCGCCCAGAAAGGCTTTTCCGAATAGCGATTTACTTTCACGGGCTTTTTGCAAGGACCAGTGAATGGCTGAAGCGGTACCGGACTTGCCTTTTGAGCCGGTAACCGCAGTGAGACGCGCTGGGGAGGAGGCTAGGAAGAGAGAGATATCGGTTTCTATACGCGCCGCGAACCGCAAAAAAGGGGAATCCGCGTGCGCGCCTGGATTCTTGATTACCATATCCGCATTCGCAAAGTCGGAAATTTCGTGCTTGCCCAGAACAAAACGTATACGGCTCATCGTTTCGATGGGAAGAGCATTTGACAATTTTTCCAGAGATGGAGCGAGATCTCTTTCATCGCGCAAATCGGTTACAACAAGGTCAGCGCCGTGTTTCACAGCGTAGAGAGCTGATGCGAGTCCGCCGCCGTTGAGCCCCAAGCCCATAACGAGGACCTTCATGCCCGAATAGTTTATGCTCATAATGAATTATTCTACTATAGAAAAAAATTCTTTTCTATAGCCCAAGCCCTCTTGACATTTTTTATAAGAATTTGTTAAAATAAAATAACGGGCCGCTAGCTCAGTAGGTAGAGCAACGCCCTTTTAAGGCGTGGGTCGATGGTTCGAATCCAGCGCGGCTCAATGAAAGCCCTATCATTTAGATAGGGCTTTCGTTTTTTGGGCGGCGCATAAAACCAGATACTTTAATCTACTCTTGTCTGAAATAGCATAGTTTTCGGAATACCACCGTTTTTATTCTGAAAATCGCAAAAAAATAAAAATTCCTCTTGACATATTGTCCTAGTTCATTGTATATTGTATTAGTTCAATAGGACAATTAAAGGAGGTTCTTTATGAAAAAGCTTTTAAATTCGGCGATTTTACTCGCAAAATCGATGAGCGCCTTTTGCGCTGATACGCGAAAAGGGAGAATTTTTGCAGGATTTGCGTTTTTTACGGCAACGGCGTTATTCGCTCAGAGTCCATCTGCCATGGAATTGCTCGCCCGTGTTGATGATAACGAGATTTACACTACCATTCAGTATGAAGGCGACATGATTGTTGAAAACAAAGGCAAGCGGTTCGTCAAAACCATGAAGGCTTGGGCACGAGGCAATGCGGACAGCTTCATTGAATTCATCAACCCAGAAGACATCGGTACCAAGTATCTCAAGAAAGGGAAACAGCTCTCTGTGTATTCGCCAGACCTCGAGGAGGTTATGTTCATTTCCGGGCATATGTTACGGGAAAGCATGATGGGTTCCGACCTTTCTTATGAGGATACTATCGAAAACGAGCGGCTCTCTGTCCGTTACGTACCGGTTCTTGCCGGCGAAAATATTTTCAACGGCCGGCAGACATGGATTCTCGACCTCGTCGCTAAAGATAAGGCGAAAGAAAATTATTACAAGCGGAAACTTTGGATAGACAAGGAGAATGGGGACCTTGTTCACTACGAACTTTTCGCTCTGTCCGGAGCGAAACTCAAGGAATACACCTTGATTCGCGCCGAAGTTTTCGGGAACAAGCGTTTTCCGGTTCAATCAGAGATGCGCGACCTGCTCCGCAAGGGCAGTAAGACCACCTTTGTTATACACAATGTGATTCTCGACCAGCCCATATCGGATTCGATGTTCAGCCAGCAAAATTTGGAGAAGTAAAATGAATATTACGGCAATTTTAACCGCAAAGCACACAAGGAATGCAAAAGATATTTCCGCACAATTTCTTAACCGTACAGAAGGTTTAAAACTTCCTTTTATGTTCTTTTTCGGTTTTTTATTGTTACCGTTTACCATTTTTGGGCAGGTTTCCTTGTCCGGTGTGTCTGACACTATGGCGGTTTTCACCGCGGACAACTCCGGAGAAAATTTTATCGAAAGTGTGATTCTTGAAGCATATGCAAACCTGCGGCTTCAGGCAAGAACCAAGGGCGGCGCGGTGTTTTATGCGGCATTTAACGTAACCGCCATGTCCGGTGCAAACGCTCAGGCGGCTGTTTCCCAGGGACTTACGGTGAAGGGTGAAAACTACGCGGCAATGATGGAATTAGAGCGGCTTTATGTGAGACTCAACGGGGACTACGCGAAGCTTGACCTAGGGCTTATGCGGCTCGCTTTCGGGTACGATACGGTTTTCGGCCCATCCGATTACTTCAACCCCAAAAACCCGTTACAGCCCAATGCCCGCGGGCGCGCTATCCTCGGCGCTACTGTTTCCGCGTATCCGTCAGACAGCTTTAAACTGCAAGCTTTCGCGGTCGCGCCGAAAGATCCGTTAAAAGCAGATGGGAGCGGCTCCCAGTTTGGGGCATCTTTTGATAAATATTGGGAATGGCTGAGACTCCAGGGACTGTACGCCTTTGAAAACACCGGTCAGTTCGGCGTTCACCGTGTCGGAATGTCCGTAAAAGCGGACATCGAAGTCGGTTTGGTTGCAGACTGCCTCTACACCATCAACCCGGAAGATCTGTCTGGCGTCGAGGGATTTTCGGCAAGCGTGGGAACGGACTATTCTCTGATTGACGGGGACCTCTACCTGCTCGCTGCGTATCTATTCAACGGGGCTTATTCCGTTACTATGTTTTCTTTTGAGGAAAACCCACTCGGTTATATCGGCAGGCACAATGTTTATGCGCTTGCCAGGTACAACTTTTCGGAATTCACAAACATAAGCGGGGGTTGTATGGTCGCTATAACGGACGAAGAAACCTCTCTCACGCCGATTCTTGGGTTTAGCCATGATGTTCTGCAAGGGTTCACCATAACCCTGCAAGCGCAAGCACCAATAAGACAAGAATTTGAGCAAATAGCGTTCACGGCCCTGGCGCGCCTGAAATTTTAGGCGGCGTCCAGACGACAGGGCGCTTGCAGCCATAAGCACAGCAAGGAGTAAGGGACATTAAGACGTACCATTGTTTTGGGTACGAGCAAAACCCTCCTCCTTGTGCGCTTCGCTTGCCTTATTGCAAGAGTATATTTTCACATTCAAATAAAGTAATCCCTCCCATTCCATTCTTTTATTAGGTTATTGTATACTGTCAATATGGATTATTATCCACTTCAAGAAAAAGAAACATTTTTATCAGGAGACCTTATGATAGAGGAATACATAGTGAATTATCTTAATTTTTGCGGCAAGCAAAAGAAACTGAGTTCCAATACGGTAAGAGCCTATGGATTAGACCTTAGACAGTTCAGAAAATTCATTCAGGGAGAAACAATTATTACGCGAAGGCTCATTCAGAGTTACGTGGAGTCTTTAAACGGCACCCATAAACCGTCTTCGGTGAAACGGAAGCTTACGGTTTTGAAATCGTTTTTTCATTATGCTGAAGAGGAATACGACTGGGAAAATCCCTTTTTGCGGTTCAAGTTCAAAATAAAGGAACAAAAACAGCTTCCCCGTCTGGTACCGGCGGAAACGATTCAAGACTTGCTCAAGACTCTTTATAAGCAAATGACGCTTGTCATTCCGCGAAGCCGAAAGTACGCCGAGTTGGTACGGGACGCGGCTGTTTTGGAACTTTTGTTCGCCACAGGGTTGCGGGTTTCTGAATTATGCGCGCTCTCCACGTCGGACATAAACATACAAGCTGGGGATGCGCTTGTGAGTGGAAAAGGCGGCAAGACGCGGCTTGTTCATGTAGTCAATGGGGATGTCATCAAGATTCTGCGTGAATATGCCGATATATTTTCCGCGTCCATTGTCAAGACTGGCTATTTCTTCATCAATCGAATCGGCAGACCTCTGTCGCCGGACTCGGTCCGCTCGATGATTCGTCGGCGGGCAAAAGAGGCGGAAATCCCCCTTCACATCACCCCGCATATGTTCCGACATTCTTTTGCCACCTTGTTGTTGGAGGAAGGCGTCGATATTCGCTATATTCAGCATTTCTTGGGACACAGTTCCATCCTCACCACGCAGATATACACCCACGTTTCCACGAAAAAGCAACGTTCCATTCTCTTGTCAAAGCATCCACGGAACAATATGCGCATACCGTAAACGTTATGCGAGGCGCCTGGAAGCGCGCGGTTCCAAAGGAACGGCTTTTTTCCTTCATCGGTACAGCGGGGTTTACCCCCCTCCCCCGCCCCACCATTTTATTTACATGTAAAACGAACAACTCCGCGTTGCAAGCGGTTTGCGCTACGGCGGGAGGCTCATCTGCTATGGCGGGTGTGTTTGGTGTCAGACACCGAGCTATGATGGTGTCTGACACCGTTGGTCGTGGCGTTTGTGAAGCGATAAGGTTGCGCCCTTAAACGTTACTTCCTCAAGATGAACTCAACACGGCGGTTTTTCCACCAGTTGTCCCGGTCGGAATGGTTGGCCACGGGCCGCCGCCCGCCGATGCCCATAGTTGACAGACGATTGGCGCTTACACCCAGTCTGACTAAAGTCGCCTTGACAAACTCCGCACGCTTTTCGGAAAGCGGCACCAGCGCGGGCCCGTAAGCCGCAGTCGTTTCAGTCTCCTCCCGCTCTAAACCACTCACGTTATTCGCATGTCCCTCAATGGTTACCGCATAATCCCTAAACTTGTTGAGAATAGCGGCGACACGGCGTAATATCCGATTGTTTCGCTCAATAACATCCGG
>JAIRNA010000037.1 GCA_031258305.1 Treponema sp.
AGCGGTATCGTCAGCGATTTGAAACCATGAAAACCATCATCAATACCGACCGATGTTGTTTGACCCGGTTCAAGCGTTTTGCTAATCAAATCAAATAATACAACAAACGAAACGGTATAAGAAGATTGATTTTCAAATTTGACTTCCTCATAAACACCCCCGCATGCCGACATCGCTAGTCCCGCAAAGGCTAGAATGGTTAATAGTTTCTTCATAGGTTACTCCTTACCGAATTTGAATGTCAAACATTCATACCTAATAAAGTATCGGTATTTCTCTCCTTTGTCAATCTCTCTTGGTATAAATTGGCTTCCTGATGTTTTACACCTCCCCCTTGATTCACAATCCCTTTTGAATTACAATAAAAGCGAGGTAAAATATGAATGAAAAGATTGATATCTCAACGCTGAAACGAGGCGCAATGCTTTACGAAGGCAAGGCAAAACAGGTATTTGCTGTTGAAGGTGATGAGGACTTGGTGATTATCCATTATAAAGACGACGCCACCGCGTTTAACGGTGAGAAAAAAGGGCAAATTCAGGATAAAGGCGTTTTGAACAACCGTATAGCGGCGGAACTTTTCAGGCTTTTGGCCGAAGATGGTGTGCCGAGCCATTTTGTAGGCGTGAAAGGGGACCGCGATATGATTTGCCGAAAGGTCAAAATTACGCCGCTTGAGGTGATTATCCGCAACGCGGCGGCCGGCTCTATGGCGAAACGACTCGGTTTGACAGAAGGCTCTCCACTCAAGACCACTGTATTCGAACTTTCCTACAAAGATGACAGCCTCGGGGATCCGCTTATCAACGAATTCCATGCGGTCGCCATCGGCGCATCTACCTTTGCGGAAATAGACGAAATCAAGGCAATCGCCTTCAAGGTGAACGACATCCTCTCTACCTTCTTTCTGGAAAAAGGGGTGCGCCTGATTGATTTCAAACTCGAATTCGGCAGGAGCGCCGACGGAAACCTCCTCCTCGCGGATGAAATATCGCCTGATACCTGCCGTTTCTGGGACGCGAAAACCGGTGAAAAGCTCGACAAGGACCGTTTCCGCAGGGACCTCGGCGCCGTCAGAGAGGCCTATGCGGAGATTTGGCAGAGAATCGGGAAGTAGGAGCATTGATGGAAGAGAGAGACAAACTACGCGAGGAGTGCGGAGTTTTCGGGGTTTTTAGCGAAGACTCGGAACGGGATGTTTCAGCACTGGTTTACTACGGATTATTTGCACTTCAGCACAGGGGGCAAGAGAGCGCCGGTATAGCGGCTGTGAAAAACGGCGTTATCGAGTGCAGAAAAGGCATGGGGCTTGTGGGAGATGTATTCAAGGGCGGCGAGGCGCAGAAAATGCGTGGTTCAGCCGCGGTCGGCCATGTACGCTATTCGACAGCAGGCGCGAGCAACCTCGAAAACGCCCAGCCTTTTATCAGCCGCTTCAAGCTCGGTTCCATCGCCGCGGCTCACAATGGTACACTCACCAATGCGGAAGTCGTGAGGGAATTACTCGAAGACGCCGGCGTGGGCTTCACGTCATCAAGCGACAGCGAAGTGATTGTCAACCTCATCGCGAAAAACTATAGGAAAGGTCTTGAGAAAGCCTTGACCGACACGATTCAGTCCATAAAAGGTTCTTATGCCCTGATTGTGCTGACTGACAACGACATGGTGGGCGCACGCGACCCTAACGGCATCCGCCCCCTGTGTCTGGGCAAAATCGATAAAGGCTGGGTGCTATCAAGCGAATCCTGCGCCATTGACGCGATAGGCGGCGAATTCGTGAGGGACGTAGAACCCGGGGAAATGGTTATCGTCAGCAAAGAACAGGTACTTTCGTTTACCTTCAGCGAAAAAACGCGGCGCGCTATTTGCGCCTTCGAGTACGTATATTTCGCGCGGCCGGACAGTGTCATAGATGGGGTAGATGTTTTCGGGTCCCGGGTGCGTGCAGGCGAAATTTTAGCGCGGGAGTCGCCTGCGAATGCTGATTTGGTCATCGGGGTACCAGATTCGGGCATTCCGGCCGCGATAGGTTACGGTAGGGCGGCAAACATCCGCTTCGGCGTAGGCATTGTCAAAAGCAAATACGTGGGCAGAATATTTATCGCCCCGGGACAAAGAGAACGGGAGCAAGCAGTGTCGGTCAAGCACAATGTCATCAAAAGCGAAGTGAACGGCAAGCGGGTCGTACTGATAGACGACTCCATCGTGCGCGGTACCACGAGCAAACGGCTCGTATCTATCCTAAAGACAGCGGGCGCGGCTGAAGTGCATATCCGCGTTTGCTCTCCTTCCGTCAAATTCCCTTGCTTTTTCGGCATTGACACGCCCCACCGCAAAGACCTCATCAGTAACTCAAGCGGTAGTATAGACGAACTTTGTCTATCTCTGGGAGCGGACAGTCTCGCCTTCCTTTCAGCCGAGGGTCTATTGGAATCCCTCAACGGCAAGGAGGGGTACTGCCTGGGTTGCTTCACCGGCGAATATCCCATTCCGGTGCGCGTGGAGGCAAAGCAGAGAGAGGGGGAGGCTTGTTACAAATAACAAGAAAATTATCAATTACGTTTACCAATCCCCCTCCTTCAATTAGTTTAAAATGATGCTACAAAACGATTTGAAGAAACTCGATATAAAAAATCCATTTAACGAAGCG
Organism: Treponema sp.; assembly: GCA_031258305.1. Lineage (GTDB taxonomy): Bacteria > Spirochaetota > Spirochaetia > Treponematales > Breznakiellaceae > JAIRKH01. The sequence continues at coordinate 2,651 of JAIRNA010000037.1, forward strand.
CCAATTTTTTACGCGGGGACCGTGTCCAGCACTATGGATGTCTCTCGTGAATTGGAGCAGGAGAACGCTCCGCATGGGACCGTGATTGTTGCGGATTTTCAGAAAAAAGGCAGAGGACGGAATGGGAGACCATGGCAGGGGAAGGTCGGTGAGAATCTCGTTTTTACTGTTTTATTGCGTTTTGGGGATTTTTCCGCGATACCTAAAGCCATCACCTTGAAGACAGGACTTGCTGCGGCGCTGGCGGTCGAGGATTTTGTCGCATTGTTCCATAGTACTGGCAGGAAAGGGGCGCTCTCTTTGTCCTGCGCCGTGAAGTGGCCCAACGACCTCATGGTTAATTCCAAGAAAATCGCGGGTGTACTTACCGAATCTGATGGAAGGAACGTGTTCATAGGTATAGGTGTAAATGTGGGACAGACTGAATTTCCCGCAGAACTACGAGAGAAGGCTGGCAGTCTTGCCCTTGCAATGGGCTTGACTGCCCCTGTTTTTACCGCCGCTGTGCGGGATAACCGTTTTCACCTGATGGAGCTTATCCTCAGACGGTTAATGCGGGAACTCAACACCGAAGACTGGCAGGAGCGGCTTGTGGGCAGACTCTACAAACGAGGGGAGTTGGTGCGTTTCGTAGCTGGTCGTGCTGGTTCCGGCGATGCGGTCCACGGGGTTCTGGTGGGCGTCAAGGAAGACGGCAGTCTGCTCATCTTACCGCGTGGGGCGGAAACGCCGACTGTTTTTGTAACAGGCGAGCTGGATGTGTATTAATTCGTGTCTGTCCACAAAGTCGGTTGCTTTGTGGACAGACCGTGCCTTCTCTGCGAGTCACATCGCCGTCCCGCAGAGAGATATTTTCACACAAAGACAAATGGGGCAAAACGAGCCTGACACGTCATACTTTCTGCAACGCAACCATGTTTTGATCGATTATCGCCTTTGTTTTTCCTTCTCTTTTTCTTTTACGATGGAAGCGTCAAGCTTGTCGATGAGCTTATCAATAGCCGTATGAAGATCAAATTCTGTCTCTCTAACGTGTATGGACTTGCTCCATCGGAAATTCACGGTAGCCTCTGCCGAGAATTCCTTGTCACGGGTCAGGGTGATGAGCAGGTCAACTATCATGTTCTCCGCATTGTGGATACGGGTGAGCTTTTTGTTGAGATAATCCCTGCTTTCGTCTTTGAGCGTGAAGTGAACCGCCTTGATGTCAGTGTTCATAAAAACCTCCTAAAAGATATGCAGCGACTCAGATAGTATGAGAAAGTCCAATAACGCAATAGAGAGAAAGTAAGTTTATCATACCTTCTGAATCGCATCAAAATAAAGTTATATATAAAGCAAAGAGTCGGGAATCGAGAAAAGGGGTGACTTTCGTTAATAAACAGCATTATCGGATTCAAATCCGCATATCACAGAAAATCCCGCCCTATTTCCCTACTCCCTATTCTCTACCTTGTATATGAAGAGCCTACGTCGAGTTCTTTACGGTATTTGGCAACTGTCCGCCGCGCAAGAAGTACGCCTCGTTTTTCAAGTGAATCGGCTATTTCCTGATCCGAAAAACGACGTTTCTCTTTCAAGAGCATTTCACGAATCATGGCCTTGACGCTCTCTCTTGAATATTGTTGCGGCGCATTCCTGTTCACCGCATTGGTGAAAAAGTACTTTATACCAAATAATCCCCACTCGGTCTGTATGTACTTGCCATTTGCGATGCGGGAAACCGTGGATTCGTGTATATCAAGTTCCATAGCCAGAGTCTGCTGGGTCAAAGGAACGAGATTGCCAGGGCCCTTTTTAAAGAATTCTTTCTGGTACTCCACAATGGCCTGCGTTACGCGGAGTAGGGTCTGATTTCTCTGCTCAATGGACTGAATGAACCATCGGGCTTCCCGCAAATTCCCTTTGGCGAAACTTTTTGCCTTTTTATCTCCTTTTTCTTGGGAAATTTTGGCAAAGAAAGGATCCAGACCCAAAACCGGTATTTCTTCGTTGTTTAGAATGATGCGGAATTCCCCGCCTCTTCTGAGGACCTGTACGTCAGGTATGATGAAACGAGTTGCTTCAGCAGAAAACCGTTGTCCAGGGAAGGGATTGAGAGTCTTGATATAGTTAAAGACGTTCTCGGCGACTTTAACCGGACATCGCAACTTCTTTGCGGCGTCCGTAAACTTGCCCTTGTTGAACAATTCAAGGTAATCAAGGGCTTCGGCCGCGTATTTCGGCACATACGGAAGCAAGGCGAGCTGAATACGCAGAGATTCGCGGTAATCTTGAACGCAAGTTCCAACTGGATCAAGCGCCCGCACTGTTTCCAGTGCTTTTTTTACGAGATTCGGATTCTCGTTTTGCAAGAGCGTATCGATAGGCACGATGTGGAATCCATTTGAATCCAGATTTTGGATGAGAATTTCACAGAGTTGCCGAATCTTTGGTGAGATAGGTTCGAGTTGTACCTGCCAGAGTAGGTGTTCTTGTAGGGTTTCGGACCGCGTCAGCATTTCTATGAACTTTTGCCGTTGGTTGGCGGCGTCATCGCCGTTCTTGCGGATGAAACCTGGGTCAGACGTGTTTTCAAAATAAACGTCTTTCTCATTTACCGAAGGCTCGTTGAGGGGAATCTCCATAGAGTCGCTTTTCACTTCAAGCGCGGGATTGGATTCGAGTTCCTGTGAGATCTTGGCGCGTAACTCAAGCAGAGGCATCTCCATAAGTTTTATAGACTGGTATAGCTGGGCGCTCAGATTTATTTCCGATTTTTGTGAAAGTTGTAAGTTCACAATATATTATCAAACTATTTTCTTAGATTTGTCAAGAATTTTTTCTTGAAAAGTTAAATTATCTTGAATTTTTCTAAAAACACCCTTGTCAAAAAAAGATAAAGTTGTTATAGTAAAAATATTCTCATTATAAAGAGGAAAACATGGATATACAGCTTCAGGAACTGATTGATAGAATCAAAAAAGAAGGCGTTGAATCCGCGTCTATGGAAGCCGCAAGAGTGAAGGCAAACGCCGAGGCGGAAGCCAAGAAGATCGTGGAAACGGCGCAGAAAGAAGCCGCCGGTATAATAGCGAAGGCGAAGGCGGATGCAGAACGGTTGGAAAAAGCCGGCACCGCGGCGCTTGCTCAAGCATCTCGTAACCTCATATTGGCTTTCCAAGGCGAAATTCAAACTCTGCTTGACAAAATCGTCCTAAAAGATGTTTCGGATGCCTTTAGCGAAGATACCCTCAAGAAGACGCTCCCCGAAATTCTTAAAGCATGGGCATCGAAAGGAAGCGATTCCTTTGATGTGATTTTGAGTGAAAAAGACCTCAAAAAAACGCAGGCGTTTTTCGACAAAGAACTAGCGCGCGCGCTTAAGACAGGCGTGGAGCTCAAGTCGGACAGGAATCTTGCGGCCGGTTTCCGCATAGCGAACAAGGACGGCTCTGCCTATTACGACTTTTCGGCGACAGCCGCGGCTGAGATGCTTTCGGCTTATCTTAACCCGCGTCTTGCCGAAATTCTGAAAACAGCGGTAAAAGGATAGGAAAAAGAATGGCGGCTTATTACTTTTTAATAGCCCAGCTCCCCAGTATCAGCTATAATTCACCTCCCCCGATGCAGTCATCTGCGTTTATGGACCTTTGTAAGACTAAACTGTCGATGGAAGACGCAAAATTTCTCGATTGGTGCGTTCGCGACCCTCTGGACGGCGGGACTGTGAATGTTCCTTTTATCGATTCTTGGCGAAACTGGGAGAGGACCCTGCGGTTACAGCTGGCGCGGTTCCGGAAGGAAAAGCTCAAGCGGGAAGACGTGGGTGTTGAGCCGCCGGAGCATCCGGCAGACGCGGTAGCGGTAGCAAAAGCCGCGGCAGGCATAGAGTCGCCTCTTGAGGCGGAACTTTTCCTTGATGAAGCACGATGGCGGGCGATAGAGGTGTTTCAAGGTATTGATTACTTCAACGAAAATGTGATTTACGCCTACTTGCTCAAACTGCGGCTTTTGGAGCGCAAGGCGCTGTTCAAAGCTGAAGAAGGATTTAACGAATACAAGACACTTTACGCGGCTGTCGCGAAAGAGTCGGAAAAATAACGATTGGGAGAATGGTAATGGTTGGAACAAAAGGAACGGTAGTCGGCGTGAACGGCAACATGGTGAGCGTCAGGTTTGACGGAGCCGTGTCCATGAACGAAGTCGGTTACGTGCTGGTTGGCGGCAAAAAGCTAAAGAGTGAAGTTATCCGTATCCGCGGTGGCGTGAGTCAGTTGCAGGTGTTTGAGATAACCAAAGGCATCGCGGTTGGCGATACTGTTGAATACACAGGTGATATGCTGGCTGTGGAAGTCGGCCCTGGTCTACTGGGGCAGGTGTTCGATGGATTGCAGAATCCACTACCCCAGCTCGCGGAAAAGGCAGGTTACTTTTTGGAACGCGGTGTATACCTCGACGCGCTTCCCGAAAAAGAATGGAATTGGACACCTGTGGTAAAGGTTGGCGACACGGTGGAACGTGCCGATACCCTCGGCACGGTGCCGGAAGGCGCATTTACGCATCGCGTTATGGTGCCATTCAACCTTTTTGGAACTTATACGGTTTCTTCTATTAAGTCCACCGGTTCCTACAAAGTTCACGACACAGTCGCCGAATTGAAAGATGAAAAGGGTAACATTATCCCGGTGTGTATGTCCTTCAAATGGCCCGTGAAACGCCCGATTGATTGTTTTGAGGAAAGGCTCAAACCCGAAGAGCCTATGGTAACGCGGGTACGTCTCATTGATACGTTCTTTCCTGTAGCCCGTGGCGGTACTTATTGTATCCCCGGCCCCTTCGGGGCGGGAAAAACGGTGCTTCAGCAAATCACGAGTCGGCATGCAGATGTTGACATCGTGATTTTGGCGGCCTGCGGCGAGCGTGCCGGTGAAGTCGTGGAAACCCTCAAGGAATTCCCTGAATTGACTGATCCTCGTACCGGACGCTCTCTTATGGAACGTACCATCATTATATGTAATACATCCTCAATGCCGGTCGCGGCACGTGAGGCCTCGGTCTACACGGCTGTAACTCTTGCTGAATATTATCGGCAGATGGGATTGAATGTTCTGTTGTTAGCCGATTCGACGAGCCGCTGGGCGCAAGCTATGCGTGAAATGTCCGGGCGTTTGGAGGAAATTCCAGGTGAGGAAGCTTTCCCTGCGTATTTGGAATCGACCATCGCTAGCTTCTACGAAAGGGCAGGTCTCGTACGCCTGAAGGATGGTAGTATTGGTTCCGTTACCATCGGTGGTACGGTGAGTCCGGCGGGCGGCAACTTCGAGGAACCTGTTACGCAGGCAACTCTCAAGGTCGTGGGTGCATTTCATGGGCTTTCCCGCGAACGTTCAGACGCTCGTAAATATCCGGCAATTCATCCGCTCGATTCATGGTCAAAATACAAAGGCATCATCGCTCAGGAAAAGGCGGATTATGCTCATGGATTTATGCGACGCGGAAGCGAAGTCGAGCAAATGATGAAAGTTGTCGGTGAGGAGGGTACAAGCCTTGACGATTACGTTGTCTATTTGAAGGGTGATTTTCTTGATTCGGTTTACTTTCAGCAAAACTCCTTTGATGAGGTTGACGCGGCTGTTAGTCCCGACCGCCAAAAACGCATTTTTGGCATTATCTTGAATATTTTGGCATCAAAATTCACGTTCGAAGATAAAAACTCCGCCCGTTCATGGTTCAACAAGCTCCGACAAAAATTCCTCGATTACAATGGATCAGCATTGGACGGCGATCGGTTCAAGGCGCTCCAAAAAGAAATTGAGGATACAGTTATGGAACGCTCGTCCGGCATTGACAGCGTGGCGGAGAAGATTATTAGCGAGTAGGGAGAACACATGAAAAAGGTATATAATAAGATAGAATCCATTACGGGAAGCGTCATTACGGTGCGTGCTGAGGGCGTGAAATACGGAGACTTGGCTGAAGTTGACACTGTTTTCGGCACATCTCTTGCTGAGGTCAATCGGCTCCAGGATGATGTCGTGTCCTTGCAAGTATTCGCGGGAGGGCGTGGTATTTCTACAGGTGATACGGTGCGCTTCCTCGGCAAGCCTATGCAAGTCTCTTTTTCGGACAACCTGATGGGAAGGGTCTTCTCTGGCTCCGGCGAACCTCGAGACAAGGGACCCGCTCTCCGCGAAAATCTCATTCCCATAGGTGGACCGTCCGTTAATCCGGCGCAACGTATCATTCCACGCCGTATGATTCGTACAGGCATCCCGATGATTGACCTGTTTAATACACTCGTCGTGTCGCAAAAGTTACCGATTTTCTCGGTTTCGGGCGAGCCTTACAACGAACTGCTCGCCCGTATCGCTATGCAAGCTGAGGTTGACATCATCGTTTTGGGCGGTATGGGACTGAAATACGACGACTATCTGTTCTTTAAGGATACATTGGAAGAGGGCGGAGCGCTTTCTCGTACGGTGATGTTCGTGCATACGGCGAGCGACCCAACTGTCGAGTGTCTGATGATTCCCGATATGTCTCTTGCTGTTGCGGAGCAGTTCGCCCTACAGGGCAAGCAGGTCTTGGTTTTGTTGACGGACATGACGAACTTTGCGGACGCGATGAAGGAAATTTCTATTATTCAGGAGCAGGTGCCGTCTAATCGTGGCTATCCCGGCGATCTTTACAGCCAGCTTGCGAGTCGCTACGAAAAGGCTGTTGACTTTGCGACTGCCGGTTCAATCACCATTCTTGGCGTTACGACTATGCCGGGCGATGACGTGACGCATCCGGTGCCGGACAACACGGGTTATATCACTGAAGGGCAATATTACCTCAAGGGCGGACGTATCGAGCCGTTTGGTTCCCTGTCCCGTTTGAAACAGCAAGTCAACGGCAAGACCCGTGCGGACCATCGCGCCTTGATGGACGGTATGATTAAGCTCTACTCGGCGTTCAAGGATACGCTTGAAAAGAAGGCGATGGGTTTCATTATGACACCGTGGGATGAAAAGCTCTTGAAATACGGGGCGAAATTCGAGAAGGAGATGATGGACCTCTCTGTGAACATCCCACTTGAGCGCGCCCTGGACCTGGGATGGGAGATTCTGGCCGATTGCTTTAGCCCTGAAGAAACGGGACTGCGCTCCGAATTGATTGAAAGATTCTGGCCGAAAGGGTAAATTTTCTATAAAAAGCTCTCCTCACAGAGGCGAATAAGAAGATAATTTCTTGAATTAGAATAATATGGTATCTTTGCGCCTTTGTGGGAGAAAATTCTTAAAGATTTTATTTTTATGGAGGTATGTCGCAGTAAAGGGAAAGGAGTAGATATTGAAATTTCAGATGGATGCCAAGCTTACATTGATCGTTTTATTTGTATTGATGGTTTATTTTTTTAATATTTGGATACTGCTTTATTCGTCTTTTAGTGCAAATGAATTTTTGTTGATAGGATAATTCTTTGGATGTTTATCTGTTATTCCACTCAAAAATATGATATTGAATTGTCTAAAACGCCGCTACATTTTTTGTTATCGGATTAGCGGTAAAGGGGCTAAGAATCAATGATAGAGAAGGCTTTGAATCCTAAAATTATACGAAACGATAGATTTCACAGGGAAGGATTTAAGAGGCTTATTTCTGCAATAATTGGAAGATTGAAAAATTTTGCGTTTTCTTAAACGATTAAATATAAATGAGATTTTAAAATAATTATTTTTAATCTAACTGGAAGAACGGCTTTTAGACGGTTTTCCTTAAAGTCTGTTCCAAAATGAGCGTTTTTGCGTTCACGATATTTTTAATTCTGGAACAGACTCATACAATAACGGAGGAAAAAATTGGCGAAAATAAAGCTGACGAAGAATGAGCTAAAAAAACAGAAAGATTCGCTGAAAATGTATCAACGGTATCTGCCGACCCTGATGTTGAAAAAGCAGCAATTGCAGGCGGAAATTCGGAATACCGAATTGCGGATACGCGAGTTGACATGGGAAAAAGAGCAATTTGATGAATCTTGCAAAGTGTGGCTTGGGGTTTTCGGTGAAAAGGGTGTCTTTACGCCGGACATACTTAAGATTACCCACGTGAGAACTGCGCTCGGCAATATTGCGGGCGTTCCCATTCCGCTGTTTCAAGGCGCGGATTTCGAAGTCTTTGCCTACGATTTGGCGCGGACTCCTCTTTGGCTTGACACAGCGGTCGTTAAAATGAAGCAAGTTTTGCTTCTTGACATCGAAGCGAAAACTCTTGAGGAGCAGAGACGGCGCCTTGACCACGAATTGCGCGTTACAACACAGCGCGTCAATCTTTTTGAAAAAATCAAAATCCCCGAAACCAAAGGCTACATCAAGAAAATTCAAATTTACCTTGGGGACCAGCAAACCGCGGCGGTTGTACGTGGGAAAATAGCCAAACGCGGCGTGGAGGCAAAATGATTGTTCCTATGAAGAAAGTGTCCGTGATTCTCGCATGCGCGGCGCAAGAGAAAATAGAGAAAAACCTTGAAAAAATACGTGAACTCGGTGTGATTCACATTGAGAAAAAAACCGTGTCTTCGGAAAACCTTACGAAAGCCCTTGACCAGAAAAGCAAAGCAGAAACCGCGCTCGGTATCCTCCGCACTTACAAAACTGCTAAGAACGCGACGCAAAATGTGGCTGAAAAAGATATCGCGGTACGAGTTTTAGGCTTGGTCGAAAGGCGTAAGACCTTGCAGGAGCAGAAAGCGTTTCTTCTCAAAGAAATGAATCGCATCGAAAAATGGGGCTCTTTCAGTCCGTCCGCGCTGAAAGAGCTTGCAGAGAGCGGTGTTGTTCTTATCCCATATGAGCTTACGAACAAAGCTTACGCCGCGCTAGTAGAACAGAAAAACGAGTCGTTTATCGTTTTGGCAAAAGATAAAACAGGTGTACGAGGCATTGCGGTAGGGAACGGAATCGTCGGCGAAACTCCTTTTACCTTGCCGGACTCTTCCCTTGCAGAACTTAACGATAAAGCATCTCGTATTGCCGAAGAGCTTGGTGCAATTGAAGCGGATTTGCAGAAATTGGCAGACAGCAAGTCTATGATTGAGGCGGAGCTGAAGGTTTTGGGAAAAACTATCGAGTTTGAGACCGCGAGTGCGGGACTTGAGAAAACCTCCCTTTCAGCGGATTTTTCTGTATCCCTTTTGTCTGGATGGTCGCCTGTGGAAACAGTCGGTGCGCTCAAGCGAGCGTCTGCGGAAAACGGATGGGCGCTCGCGGTTGACGATCCTGCGGAAGAGGACAAGCCACCGACACTGGTCCGCAACAACGCCTTTGTCCGCCTGATAGCACCGCTTTTTGGTTTCTTGGGAACGGTCCCTGGTTACCGTGAATACGATATCAGCTTCTCCTACCTGCTGTTCTTTTGCCTGTTCTTCGCCATGATTTTTGGAGACGCGGCTTACGGCGCATTGATTTTCACCATCGTTTTTTGTATCGGTGTTAATTATAAGAAAAAAACAGGTAAAGTGCCGGATGCGGTGAAACTTTTCGGCTTATTGTCGCTTTGTACCATTGTATGGGGCGCATTGAACGGTGCATGGTTTGCTATACCTTATGAAAATTTACCGCCCATTTTGCAAACACTAGTCATTCCTCAATTCAACTCGGATGTTCCATTATCACCGTTTCCGGGCGTTTTGCAGAAATTATTCCAAATACCGGCGGATCAGCCCGCGAACCCCGCCTACTGGAACGTACAGTTCTTATGCTTTACGGTGGCTCTGATTCAACTTGTATGGGCGCATATCAAGAACATCAAGAAACTACTTCCGTCTCCGGTTGCAATCGCTCAGGCAGGATGGCTCGTGATGATGATTGGGCTTTACTTCCTTGTTTTGTCTATGCTTTTGCAAGTAAAACTGCCCGAATTTGCCATGTATTTCATCGGCGTTGGGCTGGGAACCTACTTCATTTTTGCAGAGCAAAAGGGCGGTAACCCACTCGCCAACGTGGGTAAAAGTTTCGCTAACTTCCTGCCGACCTTCCTCAATGCGGTTTCTAGTTTCGCCGACATTATTAGCTACATCAGACTTTTCGCGGTGGGGCTGGCCGGAACATCCATTGCCCAGAGCTTCAATTCAATGGCGGTGGGTAACGGCATTGAAGGGTCTGTTCTATCGGTTGTGCTGAAAATATTTGCGGCAGTGCTGATCCTTGCATTTGGGCATGGGCTTAACATCGTTATGAATGCACTTTCGGTTATTGTCCACGGGGTCAGGCTTAACTTGCTCGAATACGCGGGCAACCACCTCAGCATGGAGTGGTCGGGTTACGCCTACAAACCGTTTGGTAAATAAAAAGGAGGGAAGGGAGTTGAGAGTCATTGTTAGCGATTGGCTTGAATGAACAACAAGCATCGGTTACTATAAAACTCTCAATTTTCAACTCCCAATTCCCTCAAAATAAAACATGCGGTTGATCAGATGAAATACCGCTAAATTACTTTTAAGGAGTGAATTATGGATGCTGGATTGGTTGGACAAATTGGAGTCGGGGCTTGCTTGGGGCTTTCGGCTGTTGGTTCAGCGGCGGGCGCTGGTGTTGCGGGTATGGCGGCTATCGGTGCATGGAAAAAATGCTTTATTCAGAATAAGCCTGTACCGTTTATTTTGGTCGCCTTTGCGGGTGCTCCCCTGACTCAGACGATTTACGGGTTTATCCTTATGCAGACCCTTCTGGGAAGTCAAAACCTCAATGGTTTTCAACTGTTAGGTGTAGGGCTTTTCGCAGGTCTGGCTATAGGCGGGTCTGCACTCGCTCAGGGAAATTGTTCCGCGGCCGCTTGCGACGCCTACGGTGAAACAGGGCAAGGCTTCGGTAACTATATGCTCGTCATCGGTTTATGCGAAACAGTCGCCCTCTTCGTGATGGTCTTCTCTATGCTGGTTGCGTAAACGGATAAGATTCCAAGCGGCGTTCCATACCTTGTGGAGCGCCGCTGTTCTTTGAAAAAAGGCATTTAAAATTGTATTAAAGAACTGATCCTCCCGGATGGAGCAGGGAAACGGGAGACAGGAAGGTACGCCCGATTCGTCCGTGCTTTCCTTTGTACCTTCTGTAGGAAAATAGAAAATTCGTGTAGGCAAAGTCGTCATTCGGTACGGAATTCTTTGAAACGCTCTGCTTCAAGCAAAGCTAGTATAAACGGACCCACACCCTTGAAGTCGTCCTCTACCACCGGTTCGCCTACGTAATAGGTAAAGGAGCCGTCCCGGTAAGGATTACCGCCCAAACCGGCAACAGCGCAGATGCCGCCAAGGTGTAATTCTCCATTAGTATCCTCCCTGATGCGGCTCATAACCCCTCTGAAGCCTGATTCCGCACCCGATCTGACGGCTTTCGTGTGTTCTGCATAGCCTTTGTTTAGCAACTTGTAAAGAAAATAGGTAAACATCGCTGAACAAGACGTTTCGAGGTAGTTGCCGTGTCGCAAATCCGCGTCAAGCACCTGATACCACAGCCCACTTTCCACGTCCTGGTACCGCAAGATGGAATCTACAAGGCGGGAGCTTATATCCAAAAGGGTTTGCCGATGACTCGGTAACTCGTAGGGGATAAAGTCGAGAACATCGACTAGTGCCATACCGAACCATCCCATAGCTCTGCCCCAGAAGTGCGGGGAACAGCCGGTTTCTGGGTTAGCCCATCTTTGGGAGTGGGATTCGTCCCATGCGTGATAGAGGAGTCCGGTTTTTGTCTCCATCGCCTTTGATTCCAATAAGACGAACTGGTGAACAATGTCGTCAAAATCTGCGGAGCGGGCTTTTTTGTTTTCTTGGTTAAAGGTTACCGTATATTGCGCGTAAAATGGCTCTGCCATATAAAGCCCGTCAAGCCACATCTGAAACGGGTAAATCTGCTTGTGCCAAAAACCCCCTGTCTTTGTCCGAGGTTGTCTTTTCAACTGTTCTCTCAAGGTTTCGAGCGCCTTCCGGTACTTTTCATCACAGGTTTCGGCAAAGAAAACAAAGGCAAGTTTGCCCATGTTGATTTGGTCGAGGTTGAATTCACCTTCCCGGTAACTCACGATGCCGCCATTTTCGGTAATTTTAGTGTCGAACATAGACTTTACCCACGCCTTATACGTAGGATTACCCAAGAAATCGCCGATATTGAGAATAGCTTGTAGGACAAGTCCATGCTCATAGTGCCATTTCACCTGTTCCTGGGTGTAACGTTTCATCACCGATAAAGCCATACGCTCAAAAATGGGTTTTGTTGTGTCCATAAAATACTCGCTTTAAAAAAAGCATATCATTTTCTGCCTACCGCCTCAATTCTTTATTTGAGATAATTAGCAGCTTTTGCGGCAGCGATGCCTTTTTGTTCCCAATCCAATCCGCCAAGCCTATCGAATTCCGCGACCCAGGCAGTCCAATTATCACGGGTAAGATCTCTTCTCCCGGTAAGGAATTCGGCGACACCTTGCTCGTAGAATCGCTTAAGGTCAGCGTTGGGCGCGGGGAGTGCGTCTCCGCCGATATTGGGCGTCCATGGTCTCGACTGCATATCTTGTAAGGTGGTCAACGCACTCATAGTCTTGCCGGATGTCGGCGCATTGTAAGTCGGATAGCGCGCTGCGAGTTCAACCTCCCCGTTGTAGAAGACCATGTTGCGGAGCTGGGTCAGGGGCTGAATCTCCGGCTGGGTGAAACCGAGTTTTGGGTTCGGCAAGCCTTCCACAGAAGGAATACCATTTGCGTCCAAAAGGTAATTTACCCCATTTTCTCCCCATCCGAGAAGGAAATAGCCTTCATCCGAGGACATCCATTCCAAAAGCTTGGCAATGGCAGGTCCCTTACCCTGTTTTGCAGCATTGGTGGACATAGCGTAGATGCGATAGGCTTGGGAGTAGACGCCAACCGATTGTTTGCCGGTTGGACCTTTCGGCGGGTCTATGATTATCCATTCGCCGTCGGGGAAATTCTTGTCAAATGGCGCGTAATTGGTTTCAGATGCATAGGCGCTATTCTGTTCCCGCATGACGCCGAAACGTCCTTGTTTCCAGCTTGCTCTGAAGTCATCCTTTCCGTAACTCGACCAATTTGGATCAATCACCTTTGCATCTATGATACGTTTGATGTAATTCAAGCCGTCAAAGTAGGCAGGTTTTCTCACATTGAGTCCGGGGTCAGACACAGTCAAATTCCACGTGCCGGCAACACCGAAAGCGCCCATCAGCGGGTCGAAACGCCGCCCCAAGCCTTCTTCGAAGTTGTTGATTTCGATGAAAGCCCCATAACCGTAAGTATCATCTCTGCCATTTCCGTCCGGGTCGCTGAAGGTAAACGCCTTCAGTACCGCAAGAAAGTCTTCTGTTGACACGGGTACCGTCAAGCCTAATTTGTCGAGCCAGTCCTTGCGAATCAGAACACCTTCATTTTTGGCGATGGTGCCGGGAGAGGCAAGCCCATAAGACTTATCGTTCACTGTGGTAAACGCTCGTGCATCCGCGTCATACTGTACGCTGGTCCTCGTGGGCATAAGTGCGTATAGGTCGTCCACAGGCGCGACAAGCCCGGCGCGGATGAGGTTGAGCCATGGGTCACGACGCACCATGAACAAATCCGGCAGGGTGTTGGAAGCGCCGGCCGCTTGAATTTTCACATCCTGGTCCAGTTCATTAGACGGTAGGGCGGTCGGCACAAGGTTGATGTTAAGCTTTTCTTTGATGATTTTAAGCGCCTTCCAATCCGACGGCGGTGGACCCGCTTCCGTTACAGCCGCTCCATACCACAGCTCAATAGTGACAAGTTCATTAGGATCCGCACTCGCCACATCTTTCTTGGAACATCCCATACACAACGCCGTTATTGTTACAACGGCAATCGCCTTTGTCATATTTTTCATAAAAAATCTCCTTATCCTTTAACACTACCCAACATCGTTCCTTTTGTGAAGTACTTTTGAATGAACGGGTACGCAATAATCATCGGAATGGCGGACATAAACACACTTGCCGCCTTGATTGCTTGTACGTTGGCATTGCCGAAGGCGCTGACCTCTACGAACTCGTTCATGCCGCTTGCCATGAGGATGTTACGGAGCAGTATGGGCAGGGGTTGTAAACTATTGTTGTTGATATAGAGCATAGCATGAAAGAAATCATTCCAGAAGGTAACGCCGTAATAGAGACCGATAGTCAGTAAGATGGGCTTAGACACAGGCAGAATGATGCTCAAAAGCACCCGTACTTCCGAAGCGCCGTCAATGCGCGCCGATTCCTTCAATTCATCGGGAATTCCCTCGAAAAAGCCCCGCATAATGAGGCAGTTGTAGGTACTGATAGCCCCAGGTAGGAAGATAGCGGCCAAATGATTAGTCAAGCCTAGCTTAGTTATCACGAGGTAGGACGGAATAATACCCACATTGAAAAGATATGGCACCAGAATGAGTATTGTCAAAAATTTCCTGCCGGGTAGAGACTTTACCGAAAGCACATAAGCAAGGGGAACGGTCAGAAACAGCGCGCTTGTTATGCCGAACACGAAAATTTTCAGGCTATTGAAAAAGGCATTCAGGAACCCGTTGTTGCCAAGGAGCGCCTGATACGCGGACGTTGACCACTTCCACGGTACCAGGAACATGCCTTCAAGGTTGCTCCCAATAAAGTCATTAGGACGAAACGATAGCGTAATGACGCTCCACATCGGAATGGCAACTATCACCAAGATAAAGACCAAAAGAATGTCAAGTATCACGTAAAATGTAAAATCTCCGTTTGTAAGATAAATTTCTTTGCCTTTTATATTCATTGTTTTATATTTTTTCATATCATCTCCTATATTTTAGGGGACGGGGGGTATTATGAAATTGTCGCTCAAGACATTCAAACAAAACCTCTCCTCCCGCATCCTACCTTTCTTTAGAACAAGGCAGAATCGGACGCTTTCTTGACCATATAGTTTGACAGCCAAATAGTAAACAGTCCGATGACTCCCTTGAATATTCCGACCGCGGTGGCAAGTCCGAATTGGAACTCCAGCAAACCTTGACGGTAAACCCATGTGTCTATAATATCGGCGACACTATAGACTGGCGTCGAGTAGAGCATGAATATCTGATTGAAACCCGCGTCAAGGATGGTACCGAGACGCAACAGCACCACCATCACGATCACAGGACGTATGGACGGCAGGGTGATGCACCACACTTTTTGTAGGGCGCTTACTCCTTCGACCGTAGCGGCTTCGTAGAGCGATGGGTCTATACCCATGAGGGCCGCAATAAAAATGATGGCGCTCCAGCCCATCTCCTTCCACCCGTCCGACAAGATAACTATCCACGGGAATGTTTTGGCGTCTGTGAGAAATGCTCTAGGTGTCCCTCCAAAAAGCTTGATGATATCGTTTATAATTCCGTCTCCGGGAGCGAGCAGAACTATCAAAATACCGTACATAATGACCCACGACAGAAAGTGTGGTAGGTACGCCAAAGTCTGCACGATTTTACCCAGTTTGGGATGGATACATTCGTAAAGGATGATGGCAAGGATAATGGCAAGCGGCACACTGAAAAGCAATTTTCCAAAGCTGTAGAATAGCGTGTTTCTTAATAATTCCCAGAAATAAAAGGATTTGAAAAACGTTATGAAATGCGTAAACCCTATCGTTTTACTTCCCAAAACGCCGTCAAGAGGCATAAAATCCTTAAAGGCTATTTGTCCGTTCCAGATAGGAATATATTTGAAAATAATATAATAAGTTAACGGTATGATGAGTAGCGCATACACCGAAAAATGGCGGCGGATTTCCCGCTTTAGTCTCAGTTCAGATTTTTTGTAATTTCCCATAATTTACGACCTTTCACGGACACCAATCGCCCGCATCTTTTTCAGCTTGATTTAATTAAAGAAACTAACATTAGAAATCGATAAAATGCGGGCAGTTTATTGGATTTTTCAGACACTTGTTTTCTATGGTTTTTCCGCAAAATTCATAAAAAATATCTGAAATAGAGTCGACTACTATAAACACGCTTGACTCGTTGAAGGCAGAGGTACAAGAAAGGGCTTTTAATCAGCCATAAAAACGCAAGAACTATGAAGTGTCCGATTGAAAAAGAATCTTTTATTAGGCGAAGCCTATACGGTTTAATACCCCGCGGCTGTAAACAGACTGGATTTAGGGGAAAATCAAACAGCATCTTGGTATTGTGAACAATCTGCATATTTTGGCAGTACTGAACAAGAACATCAATCAGACAACAAAAATATTTGTCGATACCGCAGGGCAAAGCCCTGCGGTAGTTCATTTCGACCACCGAACTTAACTCGTAAAGCAAAGCCACAAGCCAGCGATTCAGTACCACACACCGTCCAACACCTCCTCTCTATCGAGGTTCGTTAACTCATGTTACACAGAGTCCGATTTTAGTCCGAATATAGTCCTAAATTAGGATCGATTTTACCTGTTTTAGCCAATCTCTCGGTGTTTTTACGCGGTAAACTTTCACCATTGAGACGTTCCAATTGCAGAATTTTTATGTGCACATTAATTTCTGTATTTTTTAAGAGAAACGTCCCGTGAATAGGGAAAAGGCTTTCAGAAAATACAAAAATAGTGAATTAAAATAGTCTTTGTAACTTTTTTGCCTTGATTTTATCCGTTATGAATGTTATCATGCCGAGAAATTAGCATATACTTCTGTAGTCAACAACGGCTGGTATTTAGGGCGCCTCGACGATTATCCAAACTGATGAAATCGTATAAAAGACTACAAATAATTTCAAAAAGGAGTGATAATGTTTTTTGATGACACATCAGATATGCTTTCCATTGTTCGCGCCGGTTTTATCACCGCAGATACGCTTACATGGGAGGAATTGTTTGACGGCTTCAACTGTTTGTGGGCGATAACTTACTCTTCAAGCATGGATTTTGTCTGTAAACTTCTCAAAAAATTCGATTATGTGGAAATTATATTTGGGTTTGAAGAGATTATAGCTTCAGGAATAGAAAAAATATTCGCGTATCAGAGTGTATCGCGCGAATTTATCAAAGAAATATCTGGGAAAAACAAGACAGACCTTGTTTCGCGCATAGACAAAGGAACTTTACACCTTTTTGTAGCGCGTGAACAGCTCTCTCATGAAAAAACTTACATTCTGGAGGCGGCTGATGGCAGAAAACGGGTCGTTATCGGGTCAGCTAATCTCTCAAACGCCGCTTTCTCTGGGAAACAGCGCGAAAATATTTGTTATTTCGATGATGATGCGGCATTTGATTATTATTTCACGCAATTTAACAAATTGAAAGCGAATAGCGCGGACAACATAACAAAGAAATGCCTTACGGCAGACGTCTCGCGTATCGATACCCTACCACTCGCGGAAACCGTTTTGGTAAAGAACGCCGTCATCATTAAGCCGACATCGATTCAGGATGACTCGGTTCGTTTTGTCATTGATGTGAAAGAAAGCGTCAAAAAATACGCCGAAATTGTCTCAAAGAATGAAAAATCCGATAAACAAGGATTTATCCGACTTATTCCAGAGAACATAAAACGTATGCAGAAGCAGTTTTCCGATAAAATAACACAAGAAAAAGAGCTCAAAAAAGAATATCCCGAACTCATTATTGATATTAAGGCGCAAATCGCCTCGTTGAATGGAAAACCTCTCGACTTTTTCCCAAAGAAAGACGATGTTCTGAACGATGTCTTGCTTTTTCTGAAATATATGTCAGGTTTTGATACATTCTACGGCGATGTTTCATTGGTAAAGGCGCGGTATTTTGAGCTTGCCAACTGGTTTTTCGCGTCCCCGTTTATGGCATGCCTGCGGACGACCGCTCTTGTGAATAGACGTGACACGCTTCCCTATCCGATTTTTGCACTGCTTTACGGGAAAAGCAATGCGGGTAAATCAAGGTTTCTTGAACTGCTATTAAAAATGATGATAGGGCAATTCGTAACACCTGTCAAAAACAACGAATTTACTAAGACGGCTATCAATGCTTTACGATACACAGTGAAAGGCGTGCCAATAGTCGTTGACGATATTTCTCGTGACCGTTTCGTCAATCATATTGTTGAAACCGTAAAAAGCGACTATTTCGGTGCAGATGAGCAACTTATCAATTATCCAGCGATTGTTATCAGCGCGAATGAGGATGTGAAGGTGGTCGAACCAGAGCTAGTAAAACGCATGGCGGTTTTTCGGGTCAACATTGGGCTCGATAATAACAAAGCGCGCGAGAGTGCAAACGCCGTTCTTAAAGCTCAGAAAGATATAGGCATGGCGTTTTACTGTGAATATTTACGACATATGATGCCCATTGTCAGCGACATACTCGATACTTTGCGTTACGATGATGAAATCGAGTTTTCCCCTGACATTTTAGCTATGTCTTCTGAAGTTCTTACTACTATTATCCGCGAAAACACAGAAGAGACACCTGAATTTGTCCGCAATTTGTCATTTTCTGACTATTTCGGCTCTAAAATTATCGCAGATGTGGCAATAAAAAAAATTAAAGATGCGTGGAAACGTGATAGAAAGGCTTTTCTCATTGATAAAAAAGCCGATGAACTGCAATATAACGCTATGGATTATCATGAAGCCGTCCGTATCGTCAAAGAACTACCTGCCGAGCTTGAATCGCGGTATGTCCGCGACTCGGTTATCATGCGACTCTCAAAAGCGCGGAAATTTTTCGAGATTGACTTCAAAAACAGGCTTTTTATGTAAGAAAAGCGCCAATAATTGACAACATAGTGAACTCTACGAAAAACATCCAGGGTTTAAAGAGAAATTCATGGAGCCTGAAAACGAGAATACCGTCGGCGAATAGCTTTTTGACGAATTCCCGAAAGTATAGGCACCATTCTGTATCGAAGTACGCCATGTTTTTGCTGTCGTCCGAAGGGTCACAGGGATAACTTTTAAAATAATTTCTACGAAACGCCATATATGTGGAGCAAGGAGTATTTAGGATTATACTGCATATGAGGAACGCGACGGGCTTCAGAAATACCTCTAGGACGCTTATAACGGGGGATCTGGGGCGTGTCTTTCGGGGCGTAGCCGTTGAATGCCCTTCTATGGGTGTTTCTTGCGCTTTTAGGGTGCGGTCGCAACATGATAGGGTTACCGGACGTTTTCCACGGAGTTACCCTGGCAGGAGTGGATACGTTTATCAGCTTTGGTCTTAACCTGCTCTCCATAGGCAAAAATGGAGGCGTTTGAGCGGGCCGCCGCTTTTACCGTGCTCAGTCAAAAACGGTAAAATACGCCCCATTTCATGCCTCGCCGTATATGAGCGATAGAATGCGAATTTGGGGCGTTCTCGCGCAATCTGGGGTATTTTAGGGCGAGGGCGGACTGCGCTGTAAACGCTATTTTTCCGCCCTGCGGACCGGAAAGCCCTTGACTTAGGCGTAAGGAGTTGTCAACGGGCATTGGGGAATGTTTAGACAGAAGGAATATTGGACTTGTTCAACAAACCCGATTGGTTATTGAACAACTCTATTAAAGACGGGGGGCTTCTTCCCGCTTCGGATCGTGGATAAGCCAAGCGCGGCGCGTTATTGCGTCTATGGGCGGCTCTGTATCGTCTCTTTGGTCATCAGTTCCTCTCGTTGTTTTACCGTATAGTCCTGCTTCAAAAGATTTATAATCTGGCTTCGCTCTTTTTACTCGCTTTTTCTGAGTCCTTCCTGCAAATAATCATTCCAGTGGGTTTTTAGACGTTCCTGTAATTTCATATTGAAACACCCGCAGGGCTATATTCTCGTCATCTCCAATTTGCGCCTCAATTAAAAATGTCTCCCGCCACGGTCAGTATCACATCGGACATTATATTTTCCAGTTTCTCATTTTTTTTATTAACCGCGCCCACGCTTTCGGGCGGGTAGTTTGTCCCGAATAGCCCGTTGATGAAGTGCGCGAACGCGGGCTGACGTATCGAAACGTCCCCTTTCTGGCTCGCGCTCGCCACCGGTCGCCGCCAAAGCCGCGGTCTGGGCGGCTAATTCCGCGCCGCCTTTTTTCCTCTGTTAACCATTTTCATTCCTTATCTTTTCCATTTTTCCATACAAAATGGACTTGACAAAGATAAAATATAGGTGTAAAATAAAAAACATGGAGGAAACAATGGCAAAGAAACGATTTTACGCGTCGATGGTATTAGCGATAGGGCTTGCGGTGGGGCTTGGTAGATGCGCCAGCGCCGAAAAACAAAAAGACACGGCATCAAGCGTCGAAAAACAAAAGGAGGCGGTATCGAAGGAAGATTTTCATATCTATCTTGCGTTTGGCCAATCCAACATGGTCGGATATTTAGGTCCGGACATTGGAAAAGACGGCAACTCTGGTGCTGACACGGCATGGGTTGGCGAAAACGGGTACGATACCCCTCCCGCAAACTTTGTCGTCATGGCCGCGGCAAATGACGATAATCTCCCTTACGGACGGAAAAAGGGTCAATGGTATCCGGCTGTGCCGCCACTGAACCGCTCTGGTAACGGCGTTAATCCCGCTGACTTCTTTGGAAGAACGATTGCCGAAGCGGTTGCCGACAAAGAAATCAAGGTCGGCGTTATCGTGGTCGCGGTTGACGGCGTGCAGATTAATATGTTCTCGCCGGATTTGGACGGTTTCAAAAACTACATTACGTCGAGAGTGGATCAAGTGTGGGAGAGGCAACAGGGGCACGCCTATGTTGACGCTTCCGTTGAATTCCCGATTCCAACTTCGGATTTTGACACCGTGGATTACCCATACAAGCGTCTTGTTGATTTGGCTAAAAAAGCCCAGCAAGAAGGCGTTATTAAGGGCATTATCATGCATCAAGGCGAGTCCGGTGTCCAAGACGAAACAGGCCCTTACAACGAATATGTGCGGAGGGTTTACGACAGCTTGTGTAAGGACCTTGGGCTTGAAGCGGGAAAGGTGCCCTTCCTTGCGGGCGAGCCTGTAAGGGAAGACAGTCTCAACATTGACGCTATCAGGTCGATACCAGAAGCGTTTGCGGATATTCCTAATACCGCGTTTGTTATCTCTTCAGAAGGATTGACGGGATGGGAACCCGGGAGTCAAGAAGATTGGGGCAACCGCCGAATTCACTTCAGTCTTGCAGGATATGAAGAACTGGGCAAACGCTACGGACAAAAAATGCTTGAGTTGCTGTATCGGTAAAACGGACTTGTTCAACAACCCGATTGGTTGTTGAACAAGTCTCGCAGAGTTGACAAATTTCTTGTAGAAATTCGTCAACTCTGCCGTTTTTTAGAAGTAGATTCGCTTATTGAAAAAATTTTTAAGCTTGTTTATACTTAAATTCAAAATGACACACGGTACTTGCCCGCCTTCGCGTTGCCGGTATAAAGCCCGTCCACATGGTCGGAACCACCGCAATATACTCACCAGACGTAGGGGAACAAATTCGTACCGCCCGCCCCGCCCATAGACCTAAAAAAGACAAGCCGCAGGAGTAATGCTATACGTCTTGCCGCTCCCTGAAAAGCCGTCGAGCGCGAGACGTAACCGCTGCCGCCGCTTTCTTGAATTCCATTGTCTAACCTCCTGTTTTTTCTGTATACTGTATATAAAATCTATTTATATAGAATGATAGTCTATTTAGATAAATTTGTCAATACTTTTTATTCTTTTTTATAGATTTTTTTTCTAAATTATGTTATTCTTATTCTATGACGAG
>JAIRNA010000076.1 GCA_031258305.1 Treponema sp.
TTGTAGAACTCATAAACAACAGTGCAAAAAATGATTTTGAAAAAGTAAAAAAAGCCCATGATGTTGTGGCATTGTTGGTAAAATACGATGCCGCGAATTTTTGGGCAGGAACAGTCCCATATCAAAGTTACCGCACAGTGGTAAAAAACCGTCTGGCAGTTTGCGAAGGGTATTCAAATATATTTAAAAGATTTTGCGATGAACTTAACATTCCTTGTGAAATTGTTCACGGCTTTGGACGCGGTGTCGGCACTTCTCCATTAGCCGGTGATACCCCAAATGACTCAAATCACGCATGGAATATCGTAACAATAAATGGGGAAAGTTATCTTGTTGACTGTACTTGGGATTCAGGCTTTATGGACGGCAAAGTGGCAAAACAGGAATACACAACTGATTGGCTTTTCCTAAGGCCGGAACATTTTCTTTATACCCCATACGTATCTTCCCGTCAACTCATTGCGAAAGGAAGGCGGACATAGAGTGGTTATCGTGTGCCGAATCGCGAGGCTGTCCTAGTAGCGCTTCGGGGGGTGGGAGAGAACGAGCGATCATAGGTTTGTTCTAAAAAGATCAGGCTTGAAAGCTTTATATTCTCGTGATAGTATCACTTGTGATGAGTAATTTATACGTGAGGCTTCTGGCGCATGTTTTGGCGCGACTTCTCATTGTCAGTGGAATATTGAACGCGCTCGGTTCGGAGGAAGCGGCGCCAGCGCCCGTGAATACCGAATGGGTTTTCGTGATGACCAGCATAGACATATTCGGCGTTCCCACTCCGATGCAGTCTATCGGTAATGTTGTAGAAAAGAGCCTCTATCAGCGCCTCCATTCCATAAGTTCGCACAGATGCGCTGGTGAAGAATACCAATACTACAAGAACAAGGCTTGGGCAAAGGTGAGAACAGACGCCGCGAAGAAACTCGCGGATAAGCGCACCCAAAGAGATGCCGTCGTCTTTCAAGGCAATCCCGAATGGAAATACAAGAAATCCATTAAGACCATTGACGGGGACATCTTGAAACTAGAGGAAGAATTCCGTAATGCGGACGCCAAAGCCCCGTACATCGCCGAAGAGGTCGTCTTTAAGTTCGCCGAAGCTAATCGATCCGGAATTTTCCCTGTTCCGCCTAAGTCTGGAGGGGAACGGCAGTTCTGCATCGCACAGAAAGCGGATGCTTTTATGTCGGGGGTGATCACCGAATACCATGGGCGTGTCTTATTGAAGCTCAAGGTTTGGAGCCTCGCATTTAACGCCTTCATATATGAGAACAATATTCTATTTTCCGCCGAAGATGCATTCGTTGCCGTTGGTGAATTGACTGCGGAACTCATAGAGACCATTTCCGGTTATCGGTCTGCGCGTATAGCCGTTAGGACAGATGCGCCGGACGCCTTAATTTTCATAGGCGACAACCTTGTGGAAAAGGCGGAAGAAGAAACTCTTCAGCCACCGGGCAAGGTTTCCGTGACCGTTTCCGCGGGAAACCGTAAAACGGTATCTGTGCCGCTTGAACTCGCCGAAGACGAGAACGTTGAGGTTTCCGTTCCCTTAGCTCCCATCGAGCTTGCGCCTATGAGCATAACGGCGTTTGACAAAACCGGCGAACTTACAGCACCGGTCTATAAAGGCGCGTTGTATTTAGGAAATACGCCGTTTACTTTTGACCTGCCAGTGAACGTATTCGACTACTTTCGCGTTGAAATGGAAGGAAACAGGGGTAGTTTGGCAGTCTTTGAGAATACGCCGAACGAAGCATCAGGAATAAAAAGGTTAAAAACGCGGCTACTCCCGGATCCAGAAAAGAAGCCGGTTGAGAAGGCGCGAGACAGGATGTACCTGTCTTACGGGCTTTTTTGGATGAGTCTGCCTCTGGCTATGGTGGCAGGTTTCCCCTGGGAGGGCGGCGGGGGTATGTACGGTTCGGCGTTTAAAGAAGCTCAAACCAGTCCGACCGCAGACAACGCGGCGCGAGCGGAAACTCTTTTAGCGGTTTCCATAGCGGCCACGGTTGCAGTCGGGCTTACTATAGCCGATACGGTATACCGTGCAGTCAAATACTTCACCATCGCCAACGATAATTCGCCGGTACTGGTAAAGTAACGTGCGGTGAGCGGAGTCATAGGACAAAAACCCAAATAAAACTCGCTTTTTAAAAAATAAATCGCTTGACAATTCTCAGTTTTTGAGTTACTATATACTCATGCGGCAACAAATACACATTCACAGAATACGGCAAAACGCGATAAAGGTCCCGCTTACGGGCGATATGCCCCCCCGCATAAATCTTTTAGTACATGTAATACAGACAAGTCCGCGGACGCACGGGCGTTCGATAACGCATGTCTTAAGGCTGCTCCGATATGTCGGAAGGGTGATAACGCATGTCTTAAGGCTGCTCCGATATGTCGGAAAGGCGATAACCCATGTCTTAAGGGCGTTCCCCGCCGTGGGGCGCGGTTCAAAATATTCTTTATATTCTTTACAAGAGATCAGCACGGGCGCGTTGCGTCTCTGTTCAATATAAACGCCGCGAAAAGCGGCAAAGGAAGAGGTGATTTATGAGTTCTATACCGGAAAAGGAAAGTGAATTTATCGAGTGGAGCGGCAATCTGATTGACGTGTCCAAAGCCCATGCGGCAGAGTGGGGCCTGCCGGCGGACAAGCTGACCGTACTTGAAACGCTTCACGGGGAGGTGAAGACCTTGCACGAGAAGTGCCAGACCGCGTCGTACACCCAACTCGACATGCAAGCAAAGAACGAGAAGAAAGAGCAGTTGAGGAAGAGCGAGGCGGAGTTCGTACGGTTTCATTTACAGAACAACGACAAGATGTCGGACAACGGCCGGCGGGAATTGCGGATTCCGATTTACGACACGATACACACGCCCCACCCCGCGCCGGATAGTGTCCCGGAGGTGGAGGTCGAAACGCCGCACCCGCGGACCCTGCGGATGAAGTTTCGACATGGGAACTCGACGCGATGGGGCAAGCCTGAGTTCGTGCATGGATTTGAATGTCTGTGGAGCATAGGGGATGCGCCGCCTACGAACATCCGGGACTTGCTTCATTCGGACTTTGCCACGCGCAGCCCGTTGGAGTTGACGTTTGACGAGAACGAGCGGGGCAAGCGGGTGTACTTCGCGGTGCGCTGGGAGTCCGGCACGGTGAAGAAGGGGCCCTGGAGCGATATTCTCAACGCGGTCATCCCGTAGGGATGACGATGATTCCCTATGACGGATATGTCGTACGCGCAGTCTTGCGTACAAGGCGGAAGGCGTTCCGTAAGCGTAACCGTTGGTTAGGGGAACCGCCGTCGAAAAGCGCCGCGCTATACGAAAGGTTCGTATAGCGCATAAGGATTAAATTATGAGAAAGGCTTTATGCTGCATTTTTGCGCTGTTTACCGGTATGGGCGTTTTCGCGCAGCAGCCGGTAGTGGCGGTCGCGCCGTTTGACGCGATTTCAGGCATCAGCTCGACGGACGCGAATATGATAACCCGCGTATTTTTCATCCGCCTGGGCAATACCGGTAAGGTGAGTCTGGTTGACCGCGGCGTCGTTGAGCGTGTTCTTAAAGAGCATAGTTTTCAAGCAGGGGACTGGTCAAATCAGCAAAAAACCGCGGAATTGGGAAAGGCGTTAAACACCGATTGGATAGTCCGCGGCGAGCTGGAAAAATTTGGAAATAACGTACTGGTAACGGTGCAGTTTTACGATATACAGACCTTCCGCTTTATGGGCGGCGCGGACCTTCGCCTTGCCAATGCGGACGAGGCGTATGACAAGATGGATCCGCTGGTTGACAAGCTGGTACAAACAATCGCAAACGCGGGGGAACGGACGTCAAGAACGCAGGGGGGAAATGCCGCCGCTTCCGCGTATTACGGGACATGGCTGTATCATGGCTCGGGGTTTACCGACACTTTTATTATTGATGCAAATAAAATTACTTTAAGGCGATCAACTGGTCCCTATATTGTGATCTCAAATTGTACATGGACGGCTGAAAACAATAGCGACATAAAGACGCTCGCAGACTATCCCAAAGGATTTAAGGTTTCCGGTACGGTAACTGACAACAAAGATTTTCCCTTTAGAATATTTATGCCACTGTACCTGTTCATGCATAAAAGTGATAGCAATAAAATGTACCGGTATTATACACCGGATAGTAATAGTGAAGTACAATACGCGGGTCAAGGGCCATTTGGGAAAATACAGTGAGCTTAATATGAAAAGATACATCTGTTTTTTATGTATTGCCCTTTTCGGCTTTACTTCCCTTTACGCCGCGCCCGAGCTAACCGGTACATGGGTCGCCACCATCGAATATAACCGCTCCTTCGATACCTACAAAATCAACCTTTCCGCCGACGGGCGTTGTACCGTAAAAGTAAGCAATGACAACGCCCAACAGGAAACGACAGGAAATTGGTCTTATGACGGCTCATTCTTTCGGCTCAACGCCGCGTTCAGAAACGCGAAACTTGCCTATCTGCCCAATATCCAGTGGGTAAGCGGTCTCAATTTTGCCGCCGATAATAACTCTTTCAATATTCTTGGAAAAACGGCGGCAAACGGCTCGCAGGCGCGTATTACTTTTTTCAGAAGCGACGACCGTTTCGACCTAACCTTTAACGAGAAAGCCGTTCCTTCACTATTTGCCGCCTTATCCCCCACTATCCCCTTACATTCACGGCTTGCCGTTGTCGGCGTTACCGCAGTCGATCCAAATGAAGCGGCCTTTTATCTCAATGCATTGACGCTCCATTTTGTCAATTCAAAGAAATACACGGTCGTTGACCGGAGCGATATTGACAAGGTACTGGTCGAACAGGATTTCCAAATGTCAGGCTACGTTGATGACGACGCCTTTGTTTCCATTGGTAAATTCATCGGCGCAACAACGGTCATTACCGGAAGCATCAGCGGAACAGGTTCGCAAAAGCGATTGGTCGTCAAGGCTATAGACGTGTTGACTTCAGAGATACTGGCTATGTCGTCAGTGGCTCTTTAGGCGGCGCGGTGGGAATAAGGTTTTTGGGCAGGAAGCGGCTCTTTGTCCTTGCTAAAGGCGCCTATAGCAGTTTCAAAGGGAGTCAGGCTTTTGACTCCCGAACTCACGGTTCCTGCCCATGCGGGCAGGAACCTTTGAATATTGACATTATATTGGCGCACCGGATCCAAAACGGGATCCTCCCCGCCTAAAAATCCCTTGCGGGAAACCGGGCAGAGAATTTCGGTTTTCAGTTGACGGCTTCGTAAACCACTTCGCCGCCGATAACGGTTTTTAGGGCGGTGATGTCCTTTATCTCATAGGCGGGGCAGGTCATGAGGTCCCGGTCAAGAACCACGAAATCGGCGTATTTCCCCGCCTCCAGGGATCCCCTGGTTTTTTCCGCAAAGGCCGCATAGGCGCCCCAGATGGTAAAAGACCGCAGGGCTTCTTCCCTGGTCAGGGCCTGGTTTGAATACCACCCGTTGGGGGGCTGGCCATCCCGGTCTTGTCGGGTAACCGCGGCGTACAGACCGTGGTAGGGATTCACCAGTTCCACCGGGGCATCGGAACCATTGGCGATGATCCCCTTGTTTTCCAGGATCGTGCGCCAAGCATAGGAAGACTGAATCCGCACGGGGCCGACCCGATCTTCCGCCATGTTCATGTCGGAAGTGGCGTGAACCGTTTCCATGGAAGGGATAAAACCGTATTCTATGGCGCGGGGAATATCCGCCGCATCAACGATCTGGAAGTGTTCAATCCGGAAGCGGTGATCCGTGAGGCCCAGCTCGTCGATAACCTTTTTCTGGACATTGATAACCTGGCGGACCGCCGCATCGCCGATGGCGTGGGTTCCAATCTGGAATCCCCAGCCTGCTACCCGTTTTACAATCCGGTACATCCGGCCGTCATCCCATCTGCCGTTCCCCACATGACCCTTCCGGTCGGAATAATCTTGGAGCAGCCAGGCACTCCGGGAACCCAGGGAGCCGTCGGACACCAGTTTTACGGCAGCCACCGACAGTTTCCCGTTGTATAAATCCCTAATCGGCTCGTTTCCATCGTTGATATATTTGATGTCTTCCCCTTCGGAAAGCATTTCGTAGGCCCGAACTTTGAGGGTTCCGTCCGCATAGGCGGATTTTAATATCTTGATGCTGTCATAGGCGGCGCCGGCATCCACCAGGGTGGTGATACCGTAGGAAATGACTGACTGATCGGCTAGAGTAAAACGACGCAGTTTCCGACTCTCCGAAACATCCGCGGGAATTTTGGATTCCACCAGCTCCGCGGCCGTATCGGTTAAAATACCCCATACTTCGCCGTTTGATTTTTTGAGGATTTCCCCACCCTGGGGATTGGAGGTGTCTTCATCTATTCCCGCGATTTGAAGGGCCAGAGAATTGACCCAGACGGAGTGTCCGTCCACCCGAGCCAGGGAAACGGGATTATTCGGGGACGCCACGTCCAGCTCTTCTTTGGTAGGATAATCTTCGCCCCAAAGAACATTGTTCCAGCCCATAGAAACAATCCATTCGCCGTCGGGGAGTTTGTCAGCCTCGGACTTTACCTTGTCCAGGATTTCGGCCTTGGGCTTCTGGAAAATGTCTATCCGGTCCAG
Source organism: Treponema sp. (assembly GCA_031258305.1). GTDB lineage: Bacteria > Spirochaetota > Spirochaetia > Treponematales > Breznakiellaceae > JAIRKH01. Next base: position 6,625 of record JAIRNA010000076.1, read on the forward strand.
GACCTCGCCCAGCAGAAGGTAGTGTAGATGGCTTTCAACAAGTCCGGGGATGACGGTCTTGCCTGCCAAATCTACCGCAGGAGAAGCGGCCCGGTATTTCTTTTGGGCGGCGGCATCATCGCCTACATACAGTATCCTGTCGCCCTTGACGACGATACTGGTCGCTTTGGCAAAGGTTTCGTTGACAGTGTAAATATTTCCGTTGGTATAAATGGCATCCGCCTCCGCCTTGCCCCAGGCGGACAGGGTGAAGGGGTCCGCAATCCCGCTCAGGGCAAACAATACTGCCAACAGAGTCCTTCCCAAAATCTGGTTGGTTTTGGGAAGGACTTTTGAAAAAACGGGTGAAAGTCCGTTTTTTCTTTTTAATCTAAGTTTACTTTCCCAAAAACTACCGCCTATAGGCGCGTTTTGGGAAAACCACAACAGTATCCTGAAAAAATTTTTCATAACCTTGCTCCTTTTGGTATGCTTATCTCTTTATAATATCACATTTCGAGAATCTCTGGAAGCCCCTCAAATTCGTTATACGATTACTATAAAAGTCGGCAAAGCCGTTGAGGAACGCGGTGTTGTGCAGCACAACACCGCCGCCAATGGTGATACTGATGAGAGGATTATCCACAAAAGCGTCTTTTTTATTCGCAGTAGGGTCTAATACTCCGCCCCTTGGGGCGGTTAAAACTGGGGGGGGGGGTGGACATGGAAAGGCGGCGCCGATGAGCGTCGCAAGACGGCGGTCTGGACGTACATCGATGTTTTGCAAGCCCTGAATCTGGGCGCTTTCTACCGCTGTCGCCCGTATCAATAGACGGTATATGTCGCCTATTGCGGAGATAGAACCTGACAGGCAATTTTACTGATGGCTAGATGCTGAAGGCTACGATGATTTTTACAAACGTCTCATTTGGCAAGAACGGGAATACAATAATCGTGGATGCGAGAGCGATTTAGAAAAGGGGGCTAAACCAATGATCCGTTTTATAGAAACCATTAAATTTAATCCCGCCAATTTTTTGAGCGGACTCAAGCCCATTTCTTTTCCGTATATTTTGAAAGAATAAAAAAGAAAATTGCGATAACGATGAAGAGCGTCCATTGCGGGGTAGTTTCTATGTGGAAGGAGTTTCCGCCGGGGCCCGGTGCGAGTTCCCGCATACGAACCGTTAAGATCTTACCTGCGTTAGGCATGTTGCCATCTATATAGATACCGCCAGAACGTTGCGCCGCGTTCCGCAAAGCGGCGCTGTCACGGCGGCTTACAATAGGCGTACCAGTGCTGTCGAGAATAGGCGCGTATGAACCGTCCGGACGTATCATATCCGGTACTTCCGCTCCTTCGTCCGTGCCTACCCCCACTGCGATGACGCTTATGTCGTTCATTATGGCGCGATCCACAGCGCTCTGGATTACCCCGGAAAGACTTTCGCCATCGGAAAACAGAACGACGACGTGTTTTGCTGGGAAAGCGTCCAAAAAGGCGGTTCCGGCCGCGTCTATGAGACTTTCGATGTTTGTTCCTCTCCCAGTCATATTCACTGTTTCGAGAGAGTCGAGAAACGACAGCAAAGCATTCTGATCCCGTGTTAAAGGTAATGCGAGAACGCCTCTGTCCTTTGCCATAGCGATGGCGAGACGCGAATCTCCCCTATTGACGACAGCTTCGCGCGCTACAGACACAGCTCTCCCCAGGCGGGATGGATCCGCGTCTCCTATCATCATACTGCGAGATACGTCAAACGCAAATACCGCGTCAATCCCGCGGCGATATTCGCTTACCACATGGGTTCCCCACCTGGGACCGGCGGCCGCCACGATAGAACATACGAGGAAAAAGTCAAAGAACATGGTTGAAAGAACAGCCCGTATTCCCAGCCCGTCGAAAAAAAGCCCTAGTGTTTTCAGCCTGGTTCCGCGGATAAGATAGAGTCCCAATTCAACGATGAAACATGGGATGATAAGAAAGAGAGCGTTCAATATGAAAGGATTATCAAATGTCATGCCTGCCTTTTCCTCATTTAACGGCATTACCTTATTCGTGTAATCTGATGTGCAGGTACACAAACACGACTCGTGAAGCGCCAACGGCGGATTACAAATTAAAAACCGCCGCGAGGTTTACGGATTTCTACGACGAGGTTACCCATAAAGGCGCCGCCCGTAACAACCAGCTCCGCACCGGCGCGGAGCGATTCTGTTATTCCGGTACCGCGGTCTATCGCGGCGTTACCAAGCACCGCGTTTGCCTCCATGGTTACCTTCACGCTGGGCGGTGTGGTGATTACGATATTACCCAAGAAGGAAACCGCGTTGACAACAGTTTTGCCAGGCGGAAGTTGCCCTTCTTCTATAATAATTGACGTATTACCAAGAAAAGATAGGAAGGAACGGCGCCTGCCCACAAGAGACGCACCGGATACTTCGCGGGAGGACAGGAAGGTAAGGTCGGACCATTCAGAGCTGAATATCCCGGTGAATGGGTTGTGTATGGCGGAATATTCGCGCTGTTGCGGATTTTCCTTGACACGACTATTGTCGTTCCCCACGTCTGAGTAAGCCGCGCTTTCACCGACTATCTTTTCAATGATGGTTAGTTCTCGCTCACTCTCAACCTTCTGTATATAATCAATGAGGCGCTCGTACTCTTCCAGAGACATCGCATTTTTGGAAAACTGAACAGACAGTCTGTCGACCGCTTTGTTCTTCCGTTCGACGAGTTTTGTCTCACGCGGTGAAAGTTGCGCCGCTGACAGGTCGGTTTTCATTTCCACTCCTTTTCAATACAGGCGATGGTTTCGAGAATTTCGTCTTTTGGCGCATGATTTTGCAAAAGTTTGAGAAATTTTTCCTGTTGACAAAAAAAATGCACCCGGGACAAAGTGTGGAGATGGCTCTTTGTCGATGAAGAAACAATGAGTATCACCGTTGTCACCGGCGTGTTGTCCAATGATTGCCAGTCTATCGGGTTTTTCAGGAAACCGATAACTACAAACTCTTGGGAATCAGCGGCCGCCAAGGGGTTACGCGGATGAGGCGTCGCGATGCCGTTTCCGATGGACGTGGGCATAATACTCTCCCGCTCTAGAATCGCCTTCAAAAGCGTCTCTTTATCCAGAGATTGAGGCAACGTCAACATGCTGACAATATGGGTAAGCGCTTCCGTGGCCGAATCCCCTGAAATGTCTTCCATTATCCCGCCATTCTTTATCAATTCCATCAATGTCTTTTTAATCATTTTTCCTGCCTTAAATTGTCCGTCTCCTTAGGCGCCGCATCAATATTTTCCTTTCAGCCATTCGTTACATTGCGCCAAGTCGAAGAAGTCGGAAACAAAATTCTCGCCGAGTTCTTGTTCTGCGTACCGTCTTTCCTCAATTACGCCTGTGTTTAACAGGAATATGTCTTTTCTAAACCGAAGCGGTCCGTTTATGTTTTGATTGGGAGCGGCGTACTCCCCGGCGACACAGGCAACGCCTCCTTCGGCCGGCGAGAGAATGATGATTTTAACGGTCCACGGTCCGTATTCGTAAATGAAGTCTACAAGTCCGTTTTTATTGAGAATATCGATAGTTAAACTTCTTGGGAGTCCTTCTATGAGGAAAGAGTTGTCTGCTGCTTTGTTTGAAGACAGAGGTATGGTTTTAAGCGCAAACCGATAGGCGAGATTATTTTCCCAATGAAAGACTCGTTGGATGATGATATGCAGGTCTTCCAGGGAGAGATGCTCCGGTATAACGATACGCCGCCATACGTCAGTACCGCCTATGCCTATCTGCACGAGCCGCGCTTCTGTTTTTTCGAGGGATTTTACCAGAGCGATGTTGTTGCGTCTGAAGTTACGCCTGGACTCTTCAATGAGTTCTTTTATTTCATCATAGGTGTCAGTCATATCATTGATGATACTATCCATAGCATCCAGCTCAAGTTCGGAAATCCTCGCATTTATGCCGAGTTCATCCAGCAAGCCTGCTATGTGGTTCTGTATTTGGGAAAGCACGATGAAGGTGTGTTGTGGTAGATATGCCGCATTGATGCCCTCAGGGTGGAGTCCGGCCGCGAATTCTATGACCGCCGTATGCAGTTCCCCGGCTTTCTGCCGCACAGGTCCTATGTTTTTATCCTTAAAAAGCGAATATTCGCAACTAAACTCTGCGTATATTTCAGTCACATAATTAACCAGCATATCCCATTCGCGATTATCAATGTTCTGGGCGATAATCGGTGGTACTATCCGCATAACAACATCTTGAATCTTAGTCTCCCCGCGAAAAAGCATATCCAACACGTAAGACTGAACGACAAATTGGCTTATCGGCACCTTGTTTTCGAGCAATATCGTCTCAATCGGCGTTCGTTCCGCGGCGCGCTGTACCATCAGCTCTCCAGAATCAGGAATCTCTTTGCCCACGAACCAGAAACGGGACTCTATACCGTAAGGTGTCGTTTCAATGCGATCTGTCTGATCGTAGAGAAACCTCTCAAGCGAATACGCGGGTGTTTCCTTCATCCGTGTACCCCCATAAAAATAGGCGTATGCTATCTGCTCCTCAGTCGAGACGCCCGGGCCCAGGTTGATGAAAGACGCCTCAAATCCTCTTTCCGCGACTTCCTGCCATTCCTTCAAATCCTTTTCGTTCCATGCGTCTTTTCCAATCTTCTGCAAGGAAAAGGCGCTTTTACTCCAGTCAACGATCCTGACTTCGAAAAGATCGCCGGGTATGAATCCTGTTTCGCGGTAGATAGCCCGCATATCCAGGGCTTTTATGGAGACTTCTTCGGGAACGTCAAACTCGTCGTTAAACGCCTCTTCGTTTTCGGGGTTTTCCCGCGCCACGTACTGAAGCGCGTATTCTTCACCGAGCACACTGTAATATGGATAGAATTCTTCCGGATCCCCTTCGACCGTAGTAAAAGGGATACTTTTTTTCTTCCAATAAAAGGTATACTTCTGCGGTAAATATTCCGGATTTGCAAAGGGAATGCACCTATGACCTGGTATGAGGATACCGCTCACTATTTCCGAGCGACTCGGCTGTATGACAAAACAGGCGTTTTCAAAATAACCCCTCATAGAAATCCACTTTCTCTGCCCAAGGGGAAACGCTAGTTTATAGATATTGAGGTGATCTTCGATTTCTATTGACAAACGGTTTAAACGCTTTGTTTTGAAGAAACGGATAAACGATGTTATATCTTCCAGCGTAAAAGGTTCCGTCGTAATTTCGAGAAATTTATAGAGCGCATCTTCCTGTTCAAAAGTCATATTTTATACTATAGCATAAAAACGGAGTATTATCAAGAGTATTCTACTTTGAAATTCACCGTTCCACGAATTTTGGGTTGACGAACAACAGCAGGGCGGGCGTGAGCATGAGACCCGCGGCCGCGCTTAACAGCATCGATAAAGCGACAAGAAAGCCGAATTCAGCCATCATAGTGAAACGAGATAACAACAAAACCGCGAAACCCGCGCTGACCGAGATGGCGTCCGTAAGGATGGCAACCGCCGGCGAAAGGTAAGTTCGCATAAGGAAATCGCCGCCATTTTTGCGTTCCCGCTTGAACGCCTCAATGTAATGAATCGTGTAATCAACACCGATGCCCATCGTGAGACTAGCAATGAGAGCCGTACCGATGTTAAGCTTGATGCCTGCGAAACCCATAACCGCAAAGTTGATGAGAATGAGAACCCCCAGCGTGATGACCGCGATGAGGCCGACCACAAACGAGCGGTTCGATACAGTGATGATAATGAATACAGAGACCAAGGCGATAAGTATGGACGTCCACACTGAGCGTACCACGTTGGTATTGGTGGATGCCTCCACGAGTGCGCTCCCCCCCACCGTTACCCGCACGTTTTCGGGGAAATTCACCGCGACATAGCGGTTGATAAGGTTGACAACAGAGGCAGTGTCTTTCTGTCCGAGGGTGCGGAGCTGAAGCGTACTTTTGACAGCGGTCGGCTCAAACGGTTCATTGGCATAGGCGCTGATGTCGCCGGCAAGCAGGACAAGGTAGTTTGAGATGAGCGCCTGTAACTCTTGGGGCGATGTTTTGTCATATTTTTCAAGATTCGATGGTATTTCGTAATACGCCGCGCCCTCGTAGTTGACCTGTTTCTTGAACTCTCGCACAAGGTCAGCGCCCGCGGATTCCGCCTTGTCGAGGAGGAGCGCCATTTCCATAGCGGTAAGCGGCGCGGCAGTGGCTTGCGAGGACGTTTCGGGAGGAGCCGTAAAGTCGAAACTTTCTTCATCAAACTCAAACTCGAAGCTTTCATCGTCAACTTCCAACTCCCTATTCCCAATCCCTTCCGGGCTTTCATCCACATTGAATACCTGGTTGACGCGCTTTACCAAGCTGGTGAAGCTCAAAACTTTGCCTACAGACGGCACCTTTTTTTCAAGATAGGCATTGAGCCCGTCAAGGGCGCTTAAAGAGTCAGGGTGTAAAAGGATTTCATAGCTGTCCGCTTCAACGACCACGCTGATGACCTTGGAGCCGCCGAATTTTTCGCGGATAAAGCCATCCGACTTAACGATGTCTGTATCTGCTCTGAAATATTCGACAAAAATATTGTCAATGACGAGTTTGCTTGCCCCGACAGCCGAAACAATCACGATGATTATGATGAAAAACAGGACAATCTTATAATGGGACACGATTTTGGTGAAAAATGCGGCGATGGGAGGACTGGACGGTGCGTCTGCACCGGCGTTCGCGGCTTTTATCCTCAGTTTATGCAGGGTTTTCGGTCCGCGTATGACCAGGATCGCTGGTGTAAGCATGATAGCGATGAGAAACGAGGCGGCTACCCCAAATGCGGAAAATACGCCGAATTCGCGGATGGGCGAAACATTGGTCCAGCAAAAGGCGAGGAAACTCGCAACTGTGGTGATTGCCGCAAGAAAAATGGCTTTTCCCAGCTTTTCAACGAGTTTTATGACAAATTCGGTATGTTCCTCACGAGTCATATTGCCGATACCGTCCTCCTTTTCAACATAATGGATGACAAGGTGAAGCGCGTAAGACGAACCGACCGCGATGAGGACAACGGGTAAAACAGTTGAAATGACTGAGAGTCGGATGTTGAAAAGCGGCATCGCTCCCATTGACCAGATAACAGCAATACACACGGATAAAACCGCCAGCGCGACGAAGCTGATACGACGTATAGGCACAAACAGTACGGCAAGAGTTACGAGGATGACGATCGGCACGAGCATCGTCAAATCCGCCTGAGTTGCTTCATTTATAGTGGCGCTTATGACCGGTAAGCCGGTAACATAAACGTCGGCCATTCCCGCGAACATTTCACGAGCTATGTCCCGTATTTCCACGAAGCTGTTGACTACCTCCGGGTCGCCTGCCTGCTCCGAGTCGATGTCCAGTGGCACGTAAATCTGGGTTGCCGTGAAATCATCTGAAACGAGCGATTTTTCATATATATCCCATGAGGCGAGCCTGCGTTTCAACTCCGCAATCTCCGCGGGCGTTCCTAAAAAGGCGTCTCCTGTCAGATTCTCCACAGTGATGGCGTTGTTCTGACTTGAAATGTAATTGGTGGTCATAATGGAATTGATATCACCCACGATGTCAATCTCGTCAATGCGGTCAGTATATTCTTTTATGCGCTGAAGGAAATCGCGGTCAAACACGTCGCCGAATTCTCTTTCGAGTCCCACGAGTATGAAAAGCGAACTCCCGAAGGTGTCGTCTATATATGCGGATGTTTTCCGCGCCTCATCCTCTAACGGCACAAAGCGCAGGTTGTTATTGTCAAGTTGTAGTTTCGGCAGTTGCGCGGCAAAAAACGCGGTAATCACGGCGACCGTTCCTATAATGAGCCATGGATGCCGATAAATATTATTCCAGTTCTTAAAGAAATTCATACGGCTATTTTATCAATAATGAAAAAAAATAAAAAGAGGGCGTTTACGGCGATGGAAAGCTTGATTCATAATACGCAATAGGCGGGAGATTAAACCCCAAGAGATTAAAATTTCTTAAACCCTCTTGACATTTTTTTAGTCTATACTATAATAAATCTTATATGAAAGTCAGCCATAGAAATAATATAAACCGTCTCTATAAGACAGAGGGCGCGGAGTACGTTAGCGAACTTCTAAAATTGTCTTTACCCCCCCCCCCCGCATATATTTTGTAATATATACAATATATACAAGCCGCGCGAACACGCGGCGTTCTCATATCCTTTTAAGGAAGAAAGGGAAAACAGCCGTTCCGCCTTCTCTCTACCAACGGGCCGCGGCTTTTTTATATTTCACGTTACAAGGAGGTTGCTATGGCAATCATTAACTCGGTAAGCGAGGTTTTACACCGTATCAGGGTAAAACTCTATCCCAATTATCTGTCCACAGTGGAAGGCGCGTATATCACGCGCACGGATAACGAGGCGTCTCTCTCCATTGAAGAGATCTGCGCCGCACTTAAGAACCGCGGCGGGTTTACGGGCAGTTACGATGACCTGGTGGAGCATGTGCGGCAGTTCTTTGACGAGACCGCGTATCAGCTCTGCGACGGCTTCGCGGTGAACACCGGCTATTTCTCCATACATCCCAATGTAGGTGGGACCTTTGACAAGACCAACGAGGGACATAACGCGCGCAAGCACCCGGTAACCTTTCGGTTTCGGTCCCGCGCCCCGTTGCGGAATCTGGCGGAGCATATCGTCGTGGAAGTGGAGGGGATAGCAAACGTCAGCGGCTACATCGACGAGTTCATGGACGTAACGGCTGAATCGGTGAACGATGTTCTCACGCCGGGCGGACAGTTCAGCATAGCTGGGCATAAGATAAAGGTAGCTGGGGACAAACCTGAAATAGGCGTGTATTTCACATCAACGACGGACTCCGCCAAACGGATCAAGGTCCAGGGGCATTTGGCGGAGAATGCGCTGGAGATAGTAACGCAGTACAGCAGTGGAAGCACCTTTCTCAAGGAGCCTCGTGTTCTTGAATTTGCAGGGGAATTGACGGTCAATTCCAATAATGAATAGGGGGCGATTCTAGCAAGGAATCAGAGGCGATTCCAGCAAGGAATCAGAGCCGATTCTAGTAAGGAATCGAAGTCGATTCTAATAAGGAATCAGAGTCGATTCCTTAAATGCGGTTGTTGTTCAGAAATTTCAGTTTCTGAACAACTTTAATTTGTTATGAGTCGGCGGATCAGAGCCGCCGCTTATATAACGGTTGCGGTACGTGCAATATCGCGTACAACGCGGGAGGCGTTCCGTTAAAGCGGCCGTTGGCCGCGGGAACCGCCGCGGAAGCCTGTATACGGCAAGGGTCGTATACAGGCAGGTATGTGCCATTGTTTTGCAAATTTTTGTGTAAAAAAAAGGCATATAACATTATAAATTTTTTGAAGGAGTTATTTATGGGAAATCATGAAGCCGACATCCAGAATCCCAACAAGGGAACACCTGGAACCAACCCGACGTATGATCACAATCAAGGTAATAGGGGAAAACAATTAAACCCCAATCAACCTCCTGGTCATCCCGCACCCAACCATGGGAATCGTGGTGGCGGTGGTAACGGTAACAATGGCGGGCAGAGGAAAAAGTAGCCGTTTTATCGTCCATCTAAATTTCATGCCTTACTATTGAGTAGGGCATGATTTACAAGGAAAGTATATGTCAACGGAATTTCAAATTTCTAAAAATAATCATATAAAAATTGAAGATTATGAATTGGAAAATTATGAAATAGATATACTGGATTGCGATAGTATAAATGAATTTATACACATAAAACATTGGTTGTCAATGTAAAGGAGAAATTTATGAAAAAAACTTTCTTTGTATTTATTATCATTGTTATAATAAATACAAATGTATTTAGTCAAGATTTAGAAAACAAAAATGTTGATAGAAAATTTACATTTCAGGCAAGTCCATTGCTTTTATTAATAGATCTTATCTCTTTAGGTAATAGTAATGGTACTTCAACGTTTTTTATTATTGATTTTGAAAGCCAATATAAAATCAATGAGGTTTTTAATATTTCATTTACTGTATCATTTTTAATAAATAATCATACAATTAATGCTTACTACTATACTGAAAATTATTCTTATAAATCTTATAAAGAAGATACATTTCAGATGAATTTTAAACCAATGTTGGTTTACAGACCTTTTAGAACAGGACTAAAAGGGTTTTATATTGGCTTTTACCCAAACATAGGTTGGCAATCATTAAAAAATGAAATATATGGCGATGAATTATGGACAGAAATTGGAATTGGAATTAATACGGGGTATAAATGGGTATTTAATAATGGTTTTACCTTACAGTTAGGTACTGGAATTGGCAAAACATGGAGTATACCTGAAAGACCAGAAGATTATTTTTATCCAATTCCTGTTTTAGATTTTAAATTAGGCTATTCATTATAACCTACATTTATAGTAGCAAAAATTACTGCACATAACAAACGCTGCCTGCTCCGCGCCATCCGGCAGTTTTAGGGGGGGAGTTTTGGTGTCTGACACCGCGCCGCACAATGAAGGGAATAAGGGTCCGCAGATTGCACAGATGAACGCAGATAAAAAATCAGCGTAATCAGCGGACTTTTTCCATAATGACATCGCTCCCACAAACGCCGCGCCCAACAGTGTCTGACACC
>JAIRNA010000148.1 GCA_031258305.1 Treponema sp.
AACGAGTGATTATCCGCCTTTACAGTCCCTGCTCGGGCAGCCCTTTTCAATAACATACATCGCAACCAGTGAAATTGCCATACCCAAAAGCAGGGAAGCTCGTGAGGGAAAGAACGCGACGGTACCGAGTGCGGCAAGCGTGGAAATAATAAAAATAGTCGGCTTTCTTATCTTCAAGATCTGCTCAAGCATAAGCACAATGAACAGACTAGTGAGCGCAAAGCCGACACCTTCCAGATCAAACGGCAGAAGGGAACCAGCGACCGCGCCTATAACGGAACCGGTAATCCAGTAGAACTGGTCGAGTAGAGCAACAAAAAACATAAACAGAGTGCGCTCCGTTTCGGTGTGCTTCCCCAAGCCGTCTTTCGCGCTTTCAATCTCCGGCAGAGACGAGAGGAGGGCAAAAGTCTCGTCGGTCAGCGCAAAAACCAGATACCATTTGAACGGACCAGTCTTCTCAAAGCGTTTCAGCATAGAAAGCCCATAAGCCGCATGACGGGCGTTCACCACGACTTGCACCAGCGTCGCTTCCACAAGTCCCGCGCCCGCAGCGAAAAGCCCTACCGCAATGTACTGTCCCGCGCCCGCGTACATAACGATGCTCATCACCAGGGAAAGCCACCACGCATAGCCCGCTTCAATCAACAGTAAGCCGAAGGCTATACCGATAGCCATATAGCCCAACAGCACCGGCACCGAGTAACGCGCCGCTTGTCCGAAAAGTTGCCGCCTATTGATTCTCGCCTCCTTTCTAATCTGTGTCGTGAGTCGTCCAGAATTCCGCCCATAGAGGGAAATGGTCGCTTACTTGCTTTGGCTCTATGCCGAGCGCGGCGAAGTCGTACATCTTGTCGTAGTAGATAACGCCGAAATTGCCCGTATAATCTTCTCTCGCCGGATCCGTGATGATGAAGCGATCGTAGGTAGTGTTGACGTCTTCCGTTCCAGCTACGGTCGTGTCGTATTCATTGGTCAAGATTATCAGATAATCGGACTCCGGGAACACGTCTATGAGATTATTCTCATTGTAATATGAGCCATCCGCATTGAAGTCGCCCATAACCATCACGTCCCTCTCTCCCCATTTATCCTGAAAATAAGCGATGACTTCCGGTAATACGCTGATTTCCCTTGCCGCATCCGAAGGTTGAATATGATTGTTAATCAGAATGAAGTCGAACTTATCCTTTGTTTGGAAATAAACGGCCATTGGACTGCGCTGAAACCAGTCCTCCGCGTCGTCGAAAGTAGCTCTATCTTTGACTTCGAGCTTGTCGGTATCATAAATGACCCAGTATTGCTCCTTCGATGCGGTCCGTCCCTCACGAGGGCCCAACACATAGTCGTATTTCGGGTCGAGTTTTGACATAAACGCCTTCACCGGTTCATCACTTATTGCCCGTACTTCTTGAATCGCCATGACATCCGCATGAGAGACGATGTCAACCAGGACCTTAACCACCTCAGTCTTCTTCATTTTAGAATCGCCGAATATCTGTATATTGAACGAATAAACGTGGAGCGTATCAAGCGCGGGTGGAGACGGAAAAGAAGCGTCTTCTCGTATAGGCAACGACTCGGAAGTCGTATCGCTCGGCGCCGCCTGTACGAACGGCTCTTCTCCAGTTACTTGCGTCAGCACATCGGATATGCTGTTCGGCGATTGGATGACATTCTGACGCCATAGGTAATAGAGAGCGCCGATGATGACGACGATGACGGCAATAATTATTGATGGTTTTGACGCGGGCTTCTTTTTGCCTCTTCTCCTTGATTTTGTGGTCTTTCCTGCCATAACGACTTTTTATTATAGCGAATTTCCGAATTTATACAAGAGGGGGATAATTTGCTTTAGAATATTAAACGTCAGAATTTTCTAGTATCTCAGTATCATCGCTCGTCGGCAGAATCGTCCTGTAATAAGAAACCGTCATATCCAGACCCGCATCCGCGAAAACAAGCTGTATGTTTCGATGCAATTCGGAATAAATCGCCGGTATCTTCTCGAACTCCTTGATGTAGACATTGATTTGATAAACCGCATAGAAGTCGTCCATTCGCGTATGAAGCACGAACGGTTTCGGCTCCTTCAAGACACGGTGTGTTCTCTCGGCCGCGTTGAGGAGCAATTTCTCCACTATATCGCAAGATGTATGGTACCCGAAGGTGACTTCCGTGTAGAGGATGAGTCCTTTGTCGTGCTTATTCTTGGTGGCAAAGGTATAATTGGTAATGCTTGACGTGAGAACGGTCGCGTTTGGGAAGGTGACGTATTCATTTTTATGGGTACGCAGCCGTGTTACGGTTGCGGATTTTTCAACCACAAAGCCCACGGTTTCGCCGATTTTTATACGGTCGCCTATATTAAAGGGGCGCATATACGTTACCACGATACCCGCGACGAGGTTTCCAATAATAGAACTGGAACCGAGCGAGAACAGGATACCTATGAACACGGAAACGCCTTTGAAGATGTCTGATTCCGAACCGGGAAGCATTGGATAGACGATGATAAGGGTGAAGGCGTAAATCAGGACACGGAGAATGTTAAATGTTGGTCGCGCCCAATCAGGGTAGAATCCTGGCAGAACGAGTTTACCTTTTTCGATTTGCAGAGTGAAGAACTTAATCAATCTGATAAAATAGTGGGAAATAAGATACGTTACGATGATGGTGATGAGATTGGGAATGTACTTGATGACGGCTAATCCCGTGTTTCTCAGTGGACGGATGATGTAGCCGAGCAAGGTAAAAGCGATGTTCTTCGTCTGCTCAAAAAGGGCAAACATGGTGATGAGCGTCAGGTATCCGATAATGATGTAGATCGCATATTTGATTATCCGCAATAAAAACAACATAATCTTCAAGACTTGTTCTGCACCGATAAGCTGAAACTTCTTGATGACGACGGGCTTGAATAATTCTCCTCCGTGCAAAGCTATTTTTTTTTCTAGTTTTTTAAAAAGATAAGTAACTAGTCTCATAAGCAAAACCATCACGATTAAGATGGCGATGCATATACCGAGTCTTATAAAAATATTTTCATGCGACCAACTGTCTACCAGGGTGCCCGCGGCCGCTTCAGTCTGTTCAATGTCGTCCACCAATGTTTCCATACGTTTATAATTATACTTTGTTCTATAAAATTTTACAAGCCTCGATTTTTTAAATTTTCGCGGTTTTACCTCATATAAATTCTAAAAAATGGCGGTGAGACAACGAGTATTGAAAATCTGTATGACTGCAATCTGTTAATTGTTTTAGGTTTTTTGTAATAAATGAATGTGGGCAAGAAAAATGAACGCCAACGAAGAAATTATATTGTGGATTGTCTTATAATGTGGTATAGTTTTATGTATGATAGGAGAAGATAAAAAATTAAGACATATCGGGGGGCGGCCGCTGACGAAGATTACGCCCGAAATGGAGGAATTAATTGACAGGTTCGCACGGGATGGTTTGACCGCCGTGGATAAGTTGATTGTTGACCTGGAAATCGCAAGCGATACTGACGAAGAAGAACAACAGTAATAAGGGATTTCTTGGCGGTATTAGTAAAGACGTGAACTTGGGCGAACAAATTGAAATACTTGCACAATTTTGCGATTTGATGTATTTTTGTAAATAAGTATGAAAGCGGCAAAACTTATATTGGAAGACGGCTCTGAATTCGCGGGATGGTCATTCGGTAAGGCGCGGGCGCAAGCAGGAGAAGTCGTATTTACAACCGGCATGGCCGGTTACCCCCAGTCTCTCACGGACCCCAGTTTCCGAGGGCAGATACTCGTGTCAACCTACCCACTTGTCGGTAACTACGGTGTGCCAGTCAAGCCGAAGACAGGCGAGCCTTTTTTCGATGAATTAGGCGTCCCCATTCACTTTGAATCGGAGTGTATACAAGTTGCCGGTTTCATCGTATCCGAAGCTTGTGAAGAGCCAAGCCACTTTGCGTCCGGCGCGCGCCTTTCGGTTTGGCTTGAGAAAAACGGTGTACCAGGCGTCTTTGGCATAGATACGCGGGCGCTCACGTGCCGTCTGCGGGAACATGGCGTGATGATGGGAAAAATCGTCGTAGAAAACTGTCGTAACGTGGATATCGATTCCGGATACATTTCTCATCCGGTTGCGGATGTGTCTCCGCGGGAAGTTAAGGTTTTTTCAAAAAGAGCGCACGGTGCCGCGGCGGCCGACAGCTCTTCGCCTAAAATCGTTCTTATTGACTGCGGGGCAAAGGCGAATATCTTGCGGTGTCTGCTCAATCGGGGTGTCGAGGTTATCCGCGTACCATGGAACCACGATCTGCACGGCATTGACTACGACGGCGTCTTTCTATCAAACGGACCTGGGGACCCAAAAGCCTGCGGCAAGACCATAGCCGCGATGCGGCGCGCCTTCGACAAAGGCAAGCCCATCTTTGGCATCTGTCTGGGACACCAAATCATGGCGCTTGCCGCAGGCGCGGATACCTACAAGCTCCCCTATGGACACCGTGGACAGAACCAGCCCTGTGTGGAAGTTGGGACGAAGAAGTGCTACATCACCAGCCAGAACCATGGGTATGCGGTACGCTCCGACACCCTGCCCAAAGGCTGGGCGCCCTGGTTTGTCAATGCCAACGACGGCACCAACGAAGGTATTCGGTCGGAAAACGGGCCGTTCAGAGCGGTCCAATTTCACCCCGAAGGCTGCCCTGGTCCCCGGGACACCGAGTTCCTCATAGATGATTTCGTAAAACAGACGATTCTATTCAAACATTGACCACAGACGATACGGAATTCTTTAAAAACATCTGTTATGTCGCTTTGTGGTTTATCAAAGCCAAAGAGGTAAATTATGGACGACAAAATCGAAAAACTTATCGACAAGATTTCAGCCGCGAAACACTGTGTTGCATTTACCGGTGCGGGAGTGAGCACTTTGTCAGGCATTCAGGACTTCCGTGGGAAAAACGGGCTTTATACCACTAATCCTGCGGTGTATCAGAAGATGTTCGACATCGACTGGTTTGAGTCTGACCCAGATTTCTATTATAAAGCGGCAAAGGACTTTATCTACGGGCTTAACGAAAAACAGCCCAGTGTTGTGCATAACGTCTTATCGGATTGGGAGAAACGAGGCAGGCTGAAAGCCCTGATCACTCAGAACATCGACCTTTTACACCAGAAGGCGGGCAGCGTTAATGTGATTGAGGTACATGGTTCACCGCTCGTCCATTACTGTATGCGGTGCGGGGGCGTGCGTATGAGTTTTGAGGAAGCCGCCGCCATCGTGAAAGGCGGCGGTTTGCCGCGGTGTCCAAAATGCGGGCGGGCGTTGAAACCGTCAATCACCTTTTTCGGAGAGGCTCTCCCTGCCTCCGCGCTCGCCAAAGCCACCGCGGAGGCGCAGTCCGCAGATGTTATGCTCGTTTTGGGATCAAGCCTCACCGTCAATCCTGCCGCAAGTCTTCCCCGCCTCGTCTTATTGCATGGCGGAGAGCTTGTCATCGTAAACGATATGGAAACATATTTAGACAGACACGCGGTACTCCGCTTTGACAATCTTGCCGAAGTCTTCGGCGCTCTGGCTTTACGCATGGGAGGGGGCGCTCATTAAACGCATTGGTTTTCAATTGACACAAATCCCTAAAAACAGTATATTTTTTGCATGGAAGTATTAAGCTCTGTTTTTAAAGATATCATAAAAGAGGCGGTTGTACTGTCAAAAACGTCTGACAAGATAGCAACGGTGATTAATGAACAGAATGTGTACCAGATAGGAGAGACAAAGATACTGCCTTTCATAGATAAGATGATAGACGCGCTGATTCTGCCCGGTTCGGGCATAAACGGCATGGAGCATTTGCGCGCCTTACTGGACAAGGCGAAAGCGGGCGCTTCATGCCTCCTCCTGTTGGAACACTACAGCAACATGGACATGCCGGTTTTTTCTTACCTGTTGCGAAAGGAACCGGGCGGTGTGGAAGCAGCGAACGCGGTTGTGGCGATAGCTGGTATGAAGCTGAACGAAGAGAATCCTACGGTGGCGGTTTTCACGGGAGCGTACACGCGGCTGGTCATTTATCCGAGTCGTTCCCTTCATCACCTCCCCCCTGAAGAAGCCTCTGCCGAAACAGCCCGATACTCTGCAATCAACCATGCGGCAATGCGGAAGCTCAACGAAATCAAGAAACAGGGCAAACTCATCCTTGTTTTCCCCTCAGGCACCCGTTACCGCCCGTGGGATCCAAGTACCAAAAAAGGCGTACGAGAGATCGACTCGTACATCAAATCCTTTGATTATATGTGCCTTATCGCTATAAACGGGGAGCTCCTGCATGTGAGACAGGGTGATATGCTGGACGACCTCGTCAGCCGAAACATCGTACGTTTTACCGTTGACCCGATAGTTTCCTGCGCGGAATTCAGAGCGTCCGCGCGTGCAAAGGCGGAGAACGCGGGCATAGAAGACAAGAAACAGGCTGTCGTTGACGCAATAATGGCGCGCCTCGACGAGATTCACCGCAAGGTAGAAACAGAAGCAGTTACCGATGGGTTAAAAGCAACCGCAATTATTGCAATGTCTCAAGACAACAGTCCAATGTCTCAAGACAACGCCCCAATGTCTCAAGACAACGACCCAATGTCTCAAGACAACGACCCAAAATATCATCATGACCCACCCTACAGATTAAATGGCGTACGTCAGGGTATAATTGCGAAAGTAGTTGCCGATGAGCCAGAAGTAGTTACCAAAGTATTAAGATGCGCCTTTGACGCATCGTTGATGAATATTTCTAAAGAGTGAGATAACGCCGTCTCCCGCCGAATTTTTGAAAGAGGGCTGTAAATTCGCAAAAAAGCGCCTAAACCTTGTTTTTTTTCATTAATTGCTATATATTCTACAGTATCATATTTTTATACAATTCGTTCATAGAAAAATCTATCGTGAACAATTATGGAGAAACTAATGAAAAGAATAACGAGAAACGAAATTTTTACAGCCATTTTGGTTGTAATAACCGTATTTATTGCTTCGTGCGACTTTTCGGAATTTGCCATTCCGACATCCGTTACCATTAAAGGTACGCCGGAAGTGCGTGTACCTCTCGGCAGTCCTTTTGTCGGTGAGAATAAAGACATCATTGAACGGTATCTCAGCGCGGATAAAATTATGGAGATGATGGGCGGCGCGTCAGAGGAAGGGGAAGCCTCCCCGTTCAACACTATCAACATCTACGAGTATGAGCCGACTGGGGTATCTGAGGAAGTAAAAACGTTTGTCATCCATTACCCTTTAGCGAGAATGCCTTACGATTTGGGTGTATATATGCAGCAGATTTACGAGATAAAACCCCCGAAGATTACCGGCATAGATTTACGGCGTCCGGCTGAGATTGACGAGCTTTTCCCGGGCACGTCTTTGTCCGAGCTGACGGCGCTAACCTCCGGTGAAATAGAAACCGCCTTTGACAAAAAGATTGACGGTTGGGTTGACGACGCGGTAGACGGCAAGCAGCCTAACGCGGACATTCCCGCGGCTCAAACGTTATTGGACGGTATCGCATCCGCATTGGAAGAAATTGAAAAGCTACCGCTGTCGAATTCAGAAAAAGAAGCCCAAAGAACGGCGCTCATTGCCCAGACTAAAGTTGATATTAAAGGGCTACCGCAGGTTAAGGAAGCAAAAAGTACCGCAACCAGCCAATTCACCGAATTAATCAACAACGTAAACAACGCGGGGGGATTGAAACAGAAGATAGAAATACCTTTGGGCGATATGGCGAAACTGGTAAAATACATTGATGTGAAAGACACCGGGCTCAAAGTAAAGGAAACGGCTTTTTATAATAAAATAGAGATAGCGATTCCCCAATTCGGTATAGGCGGGGTAAGCGGAGGCGGCGTAGTAGAATATAACCGGGGAGCGGTCAAAGACGGCGGCCTCTACTTTACGACTGAGCCCGAGCGCGACGCGGCGAATGTAGACGGCGACCCTGAAACATACCGCTTTACTTTATCTCCTGATGAGCCGAATCTTACCGTCTATATTAGCATCATAGATTTTATCACAGAGGGTCCCCTTGACTTTGAGCCAGATCTTGAATTTGACTGGACAAAAGCATCGGTAAACCCAGGCTCGATCGGTGAATTGACCGGAACCTATGATATGGATTTCGGCAATATTAAAGACTTCTTGGGAGAATCTTTCGAACTGCCGGAAGCGCTGGGCTATCTCTACGTCCATGACCTGCCTATATCCAAAAGCGGTTCCGCGGATAAGTCTACGATATTGCTCGAAGTTGGGGCAAATAACGACTGGGATGAATTAACCAATGGCGCCGAGGAAATGGAAGAAAGCTCTCCTCCCACATTCCCCGTGGAAAACGGCGGTATATTCACACAAACGCTTCCCCCGGCGAGTCTTAATCCGATAGACATGACAGCTATTTTTGAAGCTCCAACAGGTTCGTCTTTAAAATATACGGTAAAGATGGGGGAAATCGAGTTTGCGCCTAGCGTGTTGGAGGGTGAAATTTCCGCGGATATGGTCGTTGTGATTCCGCTTGCATTTAAGGTAAAAGCCGCACAGATAACGGTAGATGGAAAGTCCTACGTCCCGCTCTCCTTGAAAGGCGAGGATGGGAAATCTTTGCTTCCCGAAATAGAAGAAGACCTTTTCGGCAGAAACGGTAAAGATGGGATGGTTGATGAAGTGATTGGCTACATAAGCGGCGTTTCCTTAAAACTGGAAAATTTTATCAACAAAGCTATTCCTAACGCGGCGATTTTGATAAAGTCAGGCAGCAGCGAGCATTTATTGGAATTGTCGAGCGGGGATGATAGTAAGCACGCCATATCGTTTGACGATAATGATGTTACCTATCCATTCAAACCGGAGTTTCAAATCCTCATCCCCTGTGACCAGGGAAAAACTAACGAGGGAACGCTCTCAATAGGCAGAGGATATGACTTTGATTTCAACCTTGTGGTGGAAGCCAAAGCTGACCTAAATAAAACGATTGATTTTTAAAAAGGAACAAAAAAATGAGAAAAGCAATAACGCTGATTGTATTCATATACGGTGTTTTCACAGGTATGGTCTTTGCTCAAGATGAGGCCTGGCAGGAAGACATCAGGAATCGAGCGAACTCGGTCTTGGACGGTGGGACCGCCGTTACGAGCGCCGAAGAAGTCGAAGGCGTGACGGACGGTTCCGGTACCGCAGACGCTGACTCGATTACCGAAGAGGAAACCGTCCACGCGGACGAATCCCAAACCAAGCCGCCCAAAAAGAAGAACAAGCTCGTCTTTCCTTACCGCAGATTTGTTGAATTCGGTCTTACCGGAAGCGTGGGTTTGTCCAACAATTTTGTCGGCTTATCGGATATTCTCCGAAAAAACATCGAATTAAATATGAACGAGTTGTCCGATAGGATAAAGGAAGACGGTTGGAACATTGGCGGGAATGTCTATTCGGATGTATTCTTCAATTTTAACATATCCCCTCGGTGGGGTTTTGGGATTTTTGTTTCGGTTTCAGGCGATATAAACGCGACCTTGTCTAAATCGCTTATGACCTTAATAGCGGAAGGCAACACCAAAAGCCCATCCCAGAGTGGCAGTATTTCAGTTTCGGGCGGCGTTTTTGCGGACACGGGTTTGGATATGCACGGAAGATTCCTCAAGGACGACAAGCTCAAAGTCACTCTGGCGCCATCATTGTTTATTCCAGTGGTATACATTCCCAAGTCAACCATATCGTATCAGTTGAATGCGGAAGATGTATTGTCCATTACTGCGGGCGGTAAAATCAATATTTTCACCCCGGTTTTTACGAAAAGTATCATTGAAGACTCTTCTTTTGGATCAGACATCTTTAACATCAACAATATCATTGGACAGAAAGGCTTTGATTTTACGTTGACCGCCGAATATAATCTCTTCCCGTGGTTGAATGTAGGCGGAGGCTTTACCCACATCCCGCTTAGTCCTGCGGTCTTGGAAAACCGCGCCAGTGTTTTGGTTCCTAATCAGACTCTCGTTGATGGGAGCGGCTTAATCGAAGGCAAAACCGATGACTTGATAAAAACTCCCGACTATGAAATCATTTACGATAAGTCAAGCATCGAAATAATACGACCAATGCGGTTCGACGTTTACGCAGACTACAAACCTTTTAAAAGCAATTTGCTTATAATCAGACCGAATGTTGGGTTTACCGTGTTTACGCCTGAAGATGAAGCCCGTTTTAACGCAGTCGTTGGCGTTCAATTAAATACGCCGATTCTGTTGATTCACGCCTCAACGGGTTATAACGAACTTCTGTGGCAACACAAGCTATGGTTGGGGTTAAACCTGCGGATTATTGAAGCAGACTTAGGTCTTCATCTGAGCTCCCAAGACTTCAAACAGAGTTTTGACATGAGAGGAGCGGGCGTTACGCTGGGTGTGCGGCTTGGATTTTAAAGGCGGAGGAGGAGGGGGAATCGGTTTGGCATAAAGGCTTGAGATTCCCCTTCCCTCTCTCTATAACGTCCTTCCCGACCTCCATTCCCTTTGTGTTATGAAAAATAATCTGCAAATTCTACTTCCGACTCTATTTCTTATTACGTTGGCCGTTTTGTTGATAACGGTGGGATCGTCTACGCCGATTCAGGCGCTGAGAGACTTCTTTGTAGGACCATGGTCAGGTCTATGGTCCTTCGGTAACACCCTCGACAAGGCGGCTCTAATTCTCACCGCAAGTCTCGGCGCTGCGTTGGCGTTTCAGTCTGGTTGTTTCAATCTTGGCAGCGAAGGGCAAATCTACATCGGGGGACTCGCGGCCGCGGTGGTCATGCAGGGCTATGGCGCGCTTTTCGGTATCGCCCTCTTCGTATCCGCAGGAGCGGCCGCTCTGGCAGGCGGTCTGTGCGGGTGGATTTCCGGCACTCTCAAGAAAGCCTTTGGCGCGAACGAACTTATCACCAGCTTTCTGCTTTCGGCAAGCCTTATGCCAGTTGCGGACTTCCTCATCGCAGGTCCTCTACGCGACAGGTCCAGCAATCTCCTCGCTCTGCCTTTTATGCCCGAAACGCTTCCTCGCATACTACCGCCGTCAAACCTTTCCGTTTCGTTTTTCTTCGCGATCGTTCTCGTTCTTTTGGGACACGCCTTTGTCAGCAGAACTACGGTTGGATACCGTTTTAGAATAGCGGGGAACGCGCCGACTTTTGCTCGTTATGCTGGTATTGAGACGGACGGTTCTTGGGCTCCGTCAATGATGGTTTCCGGCTGTCTATCTGGATTGGCGGGTTTCTTTGCAGTCGCCGGAACCTACGGCAGATGCCATGCGGGATTCTCAGGAGGACTTGGCTGGTCAGGTATAGCGGTCGCCCTCATTGCGGGGAATCGTCCGCTTGCTCTGTTTCCATCCGCATTAGTGTATACCGCTGTGGAACAAGGCGTTCATTCGGCAACACTCGCCTCAGGTTTACAAACCGAAACGTCCGCCCTTCTTCAAGCCGCGGTACTGTTTGCCATTACCATAAGGATTTCGTATAAAAGAATTTTTCCTCATTAGCCGCGGCTATATAGCCACAGCTACCACGAAATATAATATGGTAAAAAAATAATGCCGTAGAACATATTGCACATCGTTATACACCGTTTTCTAAAAAATAATTGACAAAATATAGATAATTTGATAATCTTACATAAGGAGATAATGATGGTAAAAAATAAAATAAAGTATGTAATAATTATTTTAATAAATATCATAGGAACAATAACCGCAGAGGAAAATATTGATTTTTCATTTCAATTTAGTAATTATGGATATGGTTTGAATTTTGGACCAGATAAAAATAACATAGAATTATCATTAGGACTTTTTAATATTTTTTTAGACAATCAAAAAACAAATATCGGGTTAAAAATATCGCCCATTAATTTATATACAGATATTGAAATAATAGAAAGTATGGAAACAAAATCAATTACTTATTTAAATTTTGTCAATATGAATTTATATTGGAATTGTTTTAATGAAAATAGAATGGTATTAGGCCCGTTTTTTTCATTTGAATATTTTATACTAAGAGATTGGGAAAATATTGGTTTTAATGATATTACAATAAGTAGCAGTATAAAATTTATATATAAAAGTGATAGAGTTGATTTTTCAATAATAAATTACCACAGTAGAGATTTATTTTATGCCGTTGAAATAGAAACAGGTTATAGATATAATAGTTATGATGGGTATAAATTCTATTTTTTAATTAAAACCGATTTAATATATACATTGCTTTTTATAGCAAATATTGGATCGTTTTTTAGCAATTAAAAATTGTATATGAAAATAAATAATGCCCACAAGGGGAACAGTCCATTGTTTGGGAATTCAGCGTACAGAAATCAGCATAAATTTTTGTTGCTTGCCAGTTACTCCGCCCTTTTACTGCTTGGTTGTGCCACTCATAATTCTCTCATTATGCCTTCGTATACCGTTGAATCCAACAAAATTGAAAATGCTTACATCAAAATTGTCCTTATCGCGGATTTGCACAACGACGTTTACGGGAAGGAACAAGACGTTCTGATTCAGAAGATAAAGATGATCGAACCAGATTTGATTTTTCTTGCAGGAGACATCATTGACGATAGGCAACCTATCGAAGGAATGAGGTTCCTGCTGAATGGACTTAAAGGACTTGCGCCGTCTTTTTACGTTACCGGTAACCATGAATATATGAGCCGTCGTTACGGTATCGAGGCGATACGGCGGGAAATTCAGGAGAACGGCGCCATAATACTGTCGGACTCATATGTCAAGATAAACATCAAGGGAAAGAAACTTATCATTGCGGGTGTTGAAGATCCGTTCAAAAAGAGATATGAGGATAAAACCTATGATTATAAAAAAGCCGCCCTAAAGTTTTCGGAACTGGCGGGAATGGAGGATTATTATACGATACTCATAAGCCACAGACCGGAAACGATATGTCTTTACCCGTATTTTGACTTGGTGGTTTCTGGACACGCGCATGGGGGACAGGTCATCATTCCCAAACTTATAAACGGACTCTATGCGCCGAATCAGGGATTCTTTCCAAAGTACGCAGGCGGACGGTATTGGCACGGAGAGCAGGTACACATCGTAAGCCGCGGGCTTACCGTGATGTGTCCTCGTCTACCTCGCCTATTCAATCCACCGGAACTCGTGATTATTTATTTGGAGTAGCCTTATAGATGACCTGCATCCAGCACAATGATGTCAACACGGCGGTTGTAGGCGCGTCCTTCCGGCGTGTCATTAGTCGCTATGGGCATGGTGTCCGCGAAGCCGGCGACTTGGAAACGTTTTTCGTCGACGCCGATATCTGAGAGGTAGTGGAGAACCGAGATAGCACGAGCCGTGGAAAGCTCCCAGTTTGATTCCCACGGACCGTTCGGATCCACATCCACACTGTCCGTATGCCCCTCGATTCTGAATTTCCGCTCGCTTAACTCGTCTGAATTAAGCATACTACCAAGACGGATGAGGAGATCCCTTGTTTCTTCGATGTTGATTCTGGCGCTTGCAGGTGCGAAGAAGGAGTCGGACGCGAGACTTATGACAAGTCCTCGCTCATCGTGAGTGACGCGCGTCTTATTTGATTTCACTTCAGGTTCAAAGGTACTAATCGCTTTTGCCAAAGCGGGTCCCAAAGCGCGACCTCTCTCCGTTGACGGCAGAGACATAATGGTATTACCCAGGTCGGCGCTTTTGCCTGCGGACAGAGTATTACCGCCGGTAGAAGCGCCCATGCCGGAGTTGAGAAACGCCGATGCCATAGCCGCGAGCTTGCTGGGGTCGGCCTCATTCGGCTCGAAAAGCGCGACAAAGAAACATAAAAGGAGCGTTACCATATCAGAATAAGTAACAATCCAATCGCCTCCGGCTTTTTCTTCTTCTTTTTTTTTCCGTGCCACTTTCTCCTGCCTTATTTGTCGAGGTCTTTTTCCATCTGCTGGCGGGTTACCGGATCCAAATATGAAAGCAGTTTTTGCGCCAAGATGCGGGTGTTTTCACCCGCCTGAATGGAAAGGATGCCTTCGATTTCCATTTCCCTCACCTTACATTCATCGCTGTCATAGCCGGAAAGTTTCGCCGCGACAGGAATACAGATAAGGTTGGCGATCATGGCGCCGTAGAGCGTGGTGATAAGAGCGACAGCCATATTAGGACCGAGCGCGCTCTTATCTTCCAAGTTTTTCAACATGGCTATAAGACCGACGACCGTTCCCAACATACCAAGACCAGGCGCCAGGGTTCCCCACATAGTTACCAGCTTGATTTTCGCGCCATGTCGTTCTTGCATCTGGTTAAGCTCGGTTTCGAGGAGACCGCGTATCATTTCCGCATCATTGCCGTCAACCACAAGACGCAAGCCTTTCTTCATAAATTCGTCATCAAGATCTTCGAGTTCCTCTTCAAGCGCCAGCAACCCCTCGCGCCGCGCCTTATCAGAGAACGTCAAAAGCTTCTGAATCACGCCTTTTTGGTTGTTGTCGTGCATTTTCATGGCATATCCAAAAGTCCTCCACATACCGAGTGCGCCCGGAATCGACGAAAAGGTAAAAAGCGCCAAATAGGAACCGACAACGGTCATGAAGAATGAAGGCAGGTCCATATACGTCCCGATAGTACCCCCGGACGTATATATAGCCATGACGGTCATACTGAAACACCCGACTAATCCCAAGATAGTTGCTATATTCACGAACTACTCCTCATTTTTAAAGGCTCCGATGAGTCTGCGGTATTCAACAATTCGCTCAATGACCTTTTCTACCTTTTCTTTTACCACGATGTGTTTACCGGACAGCATAAGTATCGTTGTGTCCGGTTTCATTTCAATATATTCAATCTGATGGGGGTTAAGATAATACTCGACCCCGTCAAGCCGCGTTACCTTTATCATATTTTATTGTAACAGATTTTCTTTATTTTGAAAAGGGGAATTTTAGATGATAGAGAGTAAGAATGTGAGTAAACGTTACGCTTACTCACAATAGCCGACTCTCAACTTCTCATTTTCTTTACTTTACCTCTTGAGCGTCAACAGTTCCTGTAAAAGCTGGTCCGCAGTCTGAATCGTACGGGAGTTTGCCTGAAAGCCGCGCTGGGTAACGATCATATCGGTAAAAGATTCTGCCATATCCACATTGGACATTTCCAGTGTGCCTGTGATGATTTTTCCCTTACCCGCTATCCCTGAAGGACCGATATTCGCCTCGCCTGAGTTATTAGAGACGACGAAGTTCGTGTCCCCAGACTTCTCTAAACCACCCTGATTGGTGAAGCTGGCAAGCGCGACCTGCCCGATAGTGCGGTTCGTGCCGTTGGTGTAAACACCGGTAATGACGCCGCTCTGGTCAATCTTGAAGTTGTCTAGGTAGCCCATGGTGTAACCGTCTTGGGAAACGGCTTTGGAGGAGCTCAATTCCGCGAATTGGGTGATTGAGTTGATGAAACCGCCGACGGTCCCCAGGTTCAAGGTGAATTCCTGCCGAACCGCGGCGCCATCTTCACCCACAGTCGTGTTAGGCACGTCGTAAGCGACGTTCATCACCACATTACCTTCGGCCGAGGCATTGCCCGCGCCATCAGCCGCGGCAAGAAGGGTGCCGTTGTTGGAAAAAGTTACGGTGAAGTTGTTTACTCCGCCGGCCGCTGGCGCTTCCGCTCCTAACCCAATACTGGCATTTGTGGGAACTTCTGCTTCCGGGTCAACTGAAACGACCGCGTTCCAACTGTTCGGCGTTCCCTGCACCTTAGTGAATTCCACCTGTAAGGTATGTTCCTGTCCAAAACTGTCGTAAACCTTGATAGCCGTATTCCACGTTCCCTGCCTGATTTGCAGTTCCGTAGAGTCTTCTCCCGGGATCTCCGGCAGTCGTTTATCAAGATTGCACGCGAAGTTGACTATCGTAGTTGCCCGTGCCGGATCTTTGGATCCGACCGGAATGACGATATTTTCCGTATCGCGGGAAACGTCCAGCACCTGCTGTCCACCAATGTCCCGCGCCATCCAACCCTGCACTTTCATGCCATTTGACGGATTAACAAACGTACCGTCCTCGTCAACGTTGAATGCGCCCGCCCTTGTATAGTAGGAATTTTCGCCATCTTTTAGCACAAAAAAACCAGTGCCTCGAATGGCGAGGTCGGTACCAACTCCTGTTGACTGGAATGAGCCTTGATTGTGAATGGTGTCGATAGAGGCGATCGCCATACCAAGCCCCACTTCCTTGGGATTCACACCACCGAGCGCATCCGTAGGCTTTGCCGCCCCCTGTAACTGCTGGTAGAGCATATCCTGAAACTGTACCCGACCTTTTTTAAAACCGGTAGTGTTGATGTTAGCAATGTTATTGCCGACAACATCCATTCTTGTCTGGTGATTCTGAAGTCCGGACACACCGGAGTACAATGACCGCATCATAAGTTTTCTTCTCCTTTTTCGGCTGTTTCTATTCCGTCTATAATTTTTGTTACCTGTTCCCAGTCATAATACTCGCCATTAACCAAAACTTGCGGATTTGTACCGCGGATTACAGCGAGGACCGTTCCTTGAACAACTGTATCATTATCGATAAGTTCCACATTTTTACCCAAAGCACTTGCCGCTTCGCCTTCCGAGAACATTTCTTTGAGTCGGGCAAAGTCATTCGCCATACTCGTCATTTGGTCGAGTGTGGAAAATTGCGCCATCTGTGCTACGAATTCCTTATCATCCATAGGCGCGGTAGGATCTTGGTAAGAAAGTTGAGTGATGAGCAATTTCAGAAAGTCATCCTTTCCGAGCTGTTGTTGGGGTAACCGCCCATTGTTCACCTTTGCGTTGTGTTCCTGGGCGATACGAGCAACTTCCGCCTGCTCCTGCGCGCTTAATACCGATTGTATTGTCATATAGTTTCCTTTATACTAAAAAGAAATGGGAAGATAGATTTTGTTTGAAAGTATTTCGAACAACTTTCATACTAAAATTCAACTCCAGCCCCCCCCCCATCTTAAAAATTACGCCAACAAATCTACCGATACGGAACGACGCTCCGCATAGCCGTTTATCGGAAAAGCATTATCGTAAGTCAACGCAACGAACCGTTCCGAAAAGAAAGGCTTTTCTTCAAAACTATTTCTTCGGAAAGCATTTTCTCCGCGGCCGCCATTGTTTGAAAGGCTGGCGTTAAGGGTTGCCGTTTCAAAACCGCTGTCCTTGAATGCCTGCTCCAGCGAAGGAACCGCCTTGTCAAAGGCATGAAGCGCGTCACCGCTGTCAACGATGATATACCCCATTACTTTGTTTTCGGACATTTCCAGCCGAATCTTTACACTACCGAGCATTTCGGGCTTTAAAGATAAACGAATCACACCCTGCCCGCCATCCTTCAATACCATCGTGGCTTGTTTCACAATGTCAGAAGAAAGTCCTCCGTCAAGCTGGCGGGTCAGTATATCCGCAAATGTCTGAGGTTTATGGTCAACCGGCATGTCTTCTGCTGTGTTTGAACGGAGGTCCACGGCCATATCAAGCACGGTTTCAGAACGATTCGGAGTCTGCCGCTCCATTTGCTCAAGGCTCGTGAGGGTCTGCTCCGTCCTGACATCCTGCACATCGAACTTATCGCGTATTTTTCGTGAAAGACGGCTATCCGCCTTGACCGTCTGGGTCTTTGCAAAAGCCTCATTAGTGGAAACGGCCGAATCTGTAGAAATCAAAACCGGAACAGCTTCACGAACACTGGCGCCCGTTTGTGGAGTTTGCTCCACTCTTGACGATTTCTTTTCTGCTTTTTCAGCCTCGTCGTATTTTGGGGGTCCATTTACCGCCGCTTTGACGGTCGCTGACTGAATATCCTTTGATTCCGTGAGAACCGTTTTCACGTTTTCTTCAACTTTTTCAACTGCGGCTTTTGTCCGCGTACTGAGAGATTTTTTCTCAGCGATTCGGGTTTTCTCGTTTTTATCTATGAACGCAACAAGAACGGTTTCTTCTTTTTTTTGCGGTTTTTGCTTTCTTTCGGATTGTTGAATCTCGTTTCGCGGAATTTGAGCGCCTTCGTAAATATTTTTAACAATTTTTTGGGAAGCTTTTAATTTAACTGAAACGGTCTGTTTCCCATCTTCGCCGGACGACTGTTTGGCAATCAAGCCGTCAAGTAATTTGACAAAAGCGCCAAGTTTGTTCGTTTTTTGGGCGGTTTTCTTTGCGGCAACGCCCGCTTGCGTCTGTTGTGTTTGAGCGGTTATTTGAATCGACACGAAACCTCCAATTTATTCTTATTTCTATTTTCGGCTTGTTTCGTTAAAGCATTGAATAAATTTTAGCGTTTCCCAAAAGTTTCTCAAACCACTTGACATCTTCTTTACAGCGCGCTATAATCATTATTATGAATTTGCGAAAACGCCATTGCCCATCGGCTTGCATACAGTATAGCTTCGCCCCCCCCCCCC